>JBEAXK010000099.1:0-4986 GCA_041159865.1 Bacteroidota bacterium | reverse complement strand
TGATATATGGTTTGACCCAAATGATTCAGGAAATGCAGTCATTCAAATGAGAAGGAATTTGTTTGATAAAAAAACAGGAACCAGTGCCTCAAATCCCAGGCAACATGTCAATATGGTCACTGCCTTTATTGATGGATCTGCTGTATATGGTTCGGATGAAACAAGAGCTAATTGGTTAAGGACTTTTAAAAATGGCAAACTAAAGGTTTCTCAGGGTAATTTGTTACCCTACAATACCATAGATGGAGAGTTAAACTCGCCTTTAGATCCCTCAGCTCCGGAAATGGGGAATGATACTGGAGAAGAATTAAAATTATTCGTTGCTGGGGATGTTCGGGCAAATGAAAATCCATTGCTGGCCTCTGTTCATACTTTATTTGTCAGAGAGCATAACAGGCAATGTGATTTAATTCGTTCAAAAAATCCAGATTGGTCCGATGAAAATATTTATCAATATGCACGGAAAATAATAGGGGGATTCATTCAGCAGATTTTATTTTATGAATGGCTGCCCTCCGTAGGTATAAATCTTCCAGTGTATGAGGGTTACAATGATAAAATAAATCCAACGGTAAGTAATGAATTTACAGCAGCAGGCTTTCGACTCGGTCATACGTTGTTGAGTAGTAAAATTAAAAGAATAAATCCAGATGGAACCCCATTCCAAAATGGAGTGGATCTTAAACTCAGGGATGTTTTTTTTAAGGTTTCTGCCATTAAAGAAAGTGGTGGTATAGAACCTTTTCTTCAAGGCATGGGAACTCAGGTTCAACAAAGATTTGACTCTAAGGTAGTAGATGATATACGAAATTTCTTGTTTGGGAAACCTGGACAAGGAGGATTTGATTTAGCGGCAATCAATATACAACGGGGGAGAGAACGGGGATTGCCCAGTATAAACGAATTGAGGAGTGCCTTAAATTTAGTTCCTTACAAGACTATTTCTGCACTCAATCCTGAAAATATAACCCTTACCCGAAAATTAGAATCTCTATTTAGAGATATTGAATCCGTCGATTTATGGGTAGCATTACTATCCGAAAAGAAATTAGAGGGTACTATTTTTGGAGAAACGATGGTTGCTTTTTTGACCTATACGTTTAAAAATCTTCGCGATGGAGATCGTTTTTTTTATGAAATAGATCAGGTATTAACTGAAGAAGATAAAAAATTGATTCGGGAGGTTAAATTTAATCAACTGGTTTTGGCAAATACGACGATTAAAAAAATGCAGTCCCAGATTTTTACGCAGGTTAATTTTCCTCAGATTTGCGATAAAATGGACATGCAGGCCTCATTTAGTTTCCGGAATGTGAATGAAAAACCACTAGCCAACATGGGGGTTTATTTTACGAATCAGCAATTAAATTCTACGAATGAAACAGGCTCATTTTCCGTAAAAAATCTTTCCGCATGTAAAACTTATGAGTTTAAACTGGCTACTGAGCCAGCAAATCTTTTAAGCGGTTTGTCAACAAAAGATATTCTTTTAATACAAAATCATATTTTGGGAAACAGGAAAATTAAATCAATTCCATCGTTAGTTGCCGCCGATGTGGATTATTCAGCAACGGTTTCTTCACTTGATATTATTTTGCTTAGAAAAATGATTCTTGGTTACCCAAATAGTTTTTCCACAGATAATATGTGGCAATATGTAGCTTCTACTTCATCTGAAATGGGCATATATCCGAGTACAGTTAAATTTTTGGAAAGTAACCCTTATGGTACCAGTAAAGATTTTTATTTAGTTAAAAAAGGGGATGTTAATGGTGATTGGTATCAACCTGATGATGAGTATTTAGGGTCCTCACCTTTAGTTGTGATGGATAAAGATTTTATTCCTGGGCAAGAAATTAGTCTTCCCATTCAATTCTTGAACGGAGGAAACTGGTCTGGATTTCAATTTACGCTCTCGATAAATTCAAATCTCGTCGATTTGCAATATATCCAGATGTCTAATTTACCAGATTTCTCTGAAAATAATATTCGTTGGGAAAAAGAATCGAATTTAATTCATGTTACTTGGAATTATTCAGGGGAAAATGCCCCTTTTTTCGATAAAAATCAGGTTTTATTTACTTTAAAATTAAAAGCTAAAAAACAAGGCTTTTTAAGTGAAGCTTTTAGCTATGCTAAAAGTGGATTATCCCCTGAGGTTTACTTATCTGATTTGACAAGCCTTAAGTTGGAAAAAGCAGTTATTTCTAATCCCATAAATGATTTTGAGACTTATTCCCCAAAGCCTAATCCGTTTATTACCGAGACAATAATTCCATTTAGCTTGGATGCATCAACTTATGGGATTTTACAGGTTTTTGATATGAGTGGGAAGCTGATATTTAAAGAGAGAAAATTAATGTCCTCTGGGAATGATTATTGGATAATTTCAGCAGTTAGTTTTAGTCATAGCGGCTTGTATTTTTATGAAATTGTCACCGATTCAGGGCATAAAAGTGCGGGTAAAATTTGGTTGCTGCAAAAATAATATGCAATTTACAGCGAAAATTCGCTATCAATGAGCTCTAATCATTTTCCCCATCTTTTTGAACCCTTGGATTTAGGATTTACCCAGCTTAAAAATAGAATCCTTATGGGTTCTATGCATACTGGTCTGGAAGAAGCTAAAAATGGATTTGAACGCCTGGCAGCTTATTTTGGTGAACGGGCGGCGGGTGAAGCTGGTTTAATTGTTACAGGCGGTATTGCGCCAAACAGAGCGGGTTGGGTGGCTCCATTTTCTGCCAGATTGAGTAATAAACAAGCAGTATCTAAACATCAGCGGATCACTCAGGCTGTTCATGCAGAAAAGGGTAAAATCTGTATGCAGATTTTACATTCTGGGCGCTATGGTTATCATCCTATCTGTGTAGCTCCGTCTGCCATCAAATCACCCATTAGTCCATTTAAACCTTGGGCATTGAGTGAATCTTCTATAAAAAAGACGATTGAGGATTTTGCAAATACGGCACGTTTAGCTCAGGAAGCAGGTTACGATGGAGTAGAAATAATGGGATCGGAGGGCTATCTGATCAACCAGTTTTTAGTAAAGCATACCAATCATCGAACAGATAAATGGGGAGGAAATTATGAGAACCGAATGCGTTTTCCACTGGAAATAGTGCGAAGGGTCAGAGAATCAGTTGGTAACGATTTTATTCTCATTTTTAGGTTATCTCTGCTCGATTTGGTTCCTGATGGATCCTCCTGGGAGGAAATCATTCAACTGGCCAAAAACATTGAAAACGAAGGAATAAATATCATTAATTCAGGTATTGGCTGGCATGAAGCAAGGGTTCCTACCATAGCTACCCAGGTACCAAGGGGCTCATTTACCTGGCTGACTGCCAGATTAAAAAAAGAAGTAAAGATTCCTGTTATTGCTACCAATCGAATTAATATGCCCGAAGAGGCAGAAAATATTATCGCTGCTGGCCAGGCTGACATGATTTCAATGGCACGGCCATTTTTAGCAGATCCCGAATGGCCAGTAAAAGCAAAGCAAGGTCGAAGCAATGAAATTAATACCTGTATTGCTTGTAACCAGGCCTGTTTAGACCATGTGTTTGAAGGTAAGCCAGCCACTTGTCTGGTTAATCCAAGAGCTTGCGCAGAAACGGAATTAAATTTCATCAAAGCTTCGAAAGGAAAAAAAATGGCAGTGATTGGGGCAGGGCCTGCTGGATTAACTTTTGCTATCCATGCAGCAGAACGAGGTCATGAGGTACATTTGTATGAAAAAGAAAATGAAATAGGAGGTCAGTTTAGACTGGCTGCCAATATTCCTGGAAAAGAAGAATTCAATGAAACGCTGCGATATTTTAAAGTTCAGTTAATACGTCATAAAGTAACCGTTTATTTAAATACTGTTTTTGATTTTCAGGATGTTCCTAAGCTTGGCTTTGAAGAAGTTATTCTCTCAGCAGGTGTTAAACCAAAACTAATCCATAACATTCCGGGTATAAATCATCCCAAAGTAGTTTCTTATGCCGATCTGATTTTAGGAAAAGTAGCTAAAGGGCATCATGTAGCTATCATTGGTGCAGGGGGCGTAGGATTTGATGTCGCTACCTTTTTGTCGCACGAAAAACCTTATGAAACTAACTCTTTTTTGACTTCCTGGGCAGTAGATCAATCTTTTAGTATGCCAGGAGGGTTGCTAAATGAAAAAGCGGAGGTTAAAATAAATCGTAATATATATCTATTACAAAGAAGTACAGGCAAGCCTGGCAAATCTTTAGGAAAAACCACTGGCTGGATACATAAAAAGGAATTACAGAAAAGAGGCGTCAAGTTTATGACGGGAATTTCCTATGAAAAAATAGATGATGATGGATTGCATCTGAAGATGACAAATGGCCAGTTAGTATGCTTACCAGTAGATCAGGTGGTTATCTGTGCCGGCCAAATTCCTGCTTATGAAGATTCATTCGTTATTCCCGGGTTCAAGGGAAATATTCATTGGATTGGAGGCGTAAAGGAGGCAAAAGAATTAGATGCAAAAAAAGCAATTAAAGATGCTGCTACTTTAGCATCTTCTATTTAAACAATTTTACTTTTCAGAAAACCGCTTTATTTATTTGATTTTCAAAGTATGATAAAAATAAATTTGTAAAAAATACATTTATTTTGAGTTGTATATTATTTCTATTTATATATTTGCAAAAGGTATTTTTCTAAGACAAGAATAAAATTTTAAACTTTATTGCTCGTTAAGGATTTAATACTTTTTCTGGCAATTGCCGATATGTTTAATCTCTCTCTCAAAAAATAACCTGAACATTGTGTGTTTAGGTTGATATTTTAAACTCTTTCGTAACTAAGGTATGTGCCTATCGGTAAGGTGTAGATAAACTTCCTGAATGTTTATTTCTAAAAATACCATATATAATAAAAAAATGGTATGCTTTTTGATTTGAATATCAGACCTGATAATATATATGATACGAAATGAAGACAAAGCCTAACGCAATTTTTACAACTCAA
>JBEAXK010000092.1:0-39749 GCA_041159865.1 Bacteroidota bacterium | reverse complement strand
CCACTCAATATTTCCTGTTGCCTGATCCCAGCTTTCAACACCTGGACCACCAATCCATGCCGTATCATGTTGATGATCTATTTCTTCCCATTTACCACTGGAAGGATCTAATAAAACCAGCCATCTGTCTTTATGATCCAGGGAGCGAACCACAAAAATAGGTTGATTTTTACTGCTCCATACAGGGCCATTTATGATAGTTGGTTTTGGCTCTGGAAAAGTATCAACATAGGGTGTTTTAGCATCTTGGTAATATTTTAGATAGGCTGGTTTTTTATAAATGCCGGATAGATTTTTTAAATTAAGCAAATAAAGTGAATCTTTATCGGTTACATAAATACCCATTTCATAGTTTGGTTGAGGAAATCCCACTTTATCACGGGTACGCAGAGGAGTTGTAAAAGCCGAATTAGTGACAAAATCGGGGACCTGCGTTTCTTTTCCAGGAACTTCAACAGCCATTTTACAGGCAACATATTTTAAATCGGGGCTATGGGAAAGGCCAATTAACCTTTTATTATTTAGAAAAAGAGGGTTTGGTAATAAGTTATCTGCTTTGGGTTCCTCTCTTTTTCTTTTTTCAGCAATAGCCTTTCTTTCTTCTAAAACTTCAAACAACTCGAGTTGCTCCTTTTCCAGCCATTTTTCTGCCGTATTTTTAGGAGATGCTACATTCATTTTAATATCCGTAAAATTAGTTATTTGTCTCAAAGTTCCATCAAGAAGATTCAGTGAAAAAAGATTGTTGTTTTTTTGAAAGGTTAATACGGAATCTCCATGGGCAAAACCCAGATTTGATTCTCTTTCAGATGTAATCATAAATGGAGTCATTTGACCATCTGGCAATTTTTGTCTAAAAATATCCCCATCTCTTAGAACAAATCTGAAATCCTTATTTTTGGAGACCAGTCCACCGGGTGGAAAAGGGAAACGTTTATTGGAAGGCCATTTCAAAGGCGATTCTGAAAATGGTGCTGAAACATGATAAGTACTTCTTAAAGAATCATTCGTCGGATTCCAAGAAAAGAAAATTTCTTTACTATTAGGATGCCAGAAAATTCCTTCCGGTGTATAACCAATGAATTTTTCACCTGACATAATATTAGGTAGATCAAGTTTTTGAACGGGATTTTTTTGCCCTGAAAGAATAGTGATTTGTAATAAAACAACCACCAACGTCATAAAATTTGCCTTCAAGAAATAAATAGTTTTCATAAAATCTACGATATTTTGTCTCAATATAGCCTTTTCAACAAATAAATGAAGGAGTATTTAAAGACAAAATACAAAGGATGTCCATAAATTATAAAACAGAACAGAAGGCACAAACTTAAATATGTAATTAATTTATAATTTATATATCTTTGTTATTATATTAATAATAAGATGCTTAGACGATTTATTTTATTTTTATGCCTGTCTTTTTTTTCATTAAATATTGGAGCTCAGGTAGTTCGAATAAAATTTATTGAAAATAAGGAATATTGTGCTGGTTTTGAGTCAGACAATACGGCTCAGGTTAAGATTTCTACAGTTCCTAATATCAGAATACCTGAAAATGCAGGAACTGTATATACCTGGTATGCCATACACAGAGAAGGGTTCAGAAGTTGGCATACCCCTATTGACCAGAGAGCTATTCCGTTGCCTTGGCCAGGAAGATACGAAATATATGTTGTTATGAAATACATAGACAAAGTAACGCTTAAGCCTTACTTTGCCTTTAAATCATCCTCCATTTTTGCTTTTGCTAATTCTTGTCCTCCTTAAATTAGTCATATTTGAAGGGCAAAACAGAAGAATCTTTTATGGTAGAAAGCGTCATCAATGTCTTCAGCCTTTCTATTTCCTCAATTTGAGATAAGGTTTTAAATAGCAGTTGTTCGTATGTTGGAATATCCTTACAAACAATTTTCATTAAAAAATCAGCCTCACCTGTGATTATATAACATTCTACGATTTCGTCAATTTCCTGAACTTTTGCCATAAAATTATTTAAGGCATTATCTTTTTGCCAAGCAAGAGAAACCTGAACAAAAGTTTTTACGTTTAATCCGATGGACTGCTGATTAACTTTTGCATGATAACTTTCAATAATTAATTGCTGCTCCAGCTTTTTAACCCTTTCTAATGTTGGTGCTGGAGACAGTCCAATTTTTTTGGATAAATCGAGATTAGTAATTTTACTGTTATCCTGAAGAATATGTAAAATTTTCAAATCTGTTTTATCTAATTTCTCTAATGATTCCTGTTGTGGAAAGTTACTCATGGCTTAATCTTTGTTTGGTTAACTAAACGCAAAAGAACAAATAATATTATAAATACGCTAAAATTTAATCATTAAATCCCAATTAAATTTTAGCGTTTCAAATAAATCAGCATTATGGAAAAATACCCAAAGAATTATAATCGCTGCTAATTTTATTAATTGCATTAACAAAAGCGGCCGTTCTGAGATCAGGTATAGCTGGATTATTCACCATCACTTCCCTGATTTCTCTATAAGCATTAATCATGGTCTCCTCCAATCCTGAACGAACCAGATCAATCTCATCAGCGCCTCTGGCAATCAAAGCAAATTCTCTTTCATTCACATTTCTGCCCGTAAGTTCTTCAACTAAATGAATAACCTGAGTAAGTTGATTTTGGTTGAATCGTTTTTCCATTCTGCCAAAACGCATGTGTGAAAGATTTTTCAACCATTCGAAATAAGAAACCGTAACTCCACCTGCATTTAGATAAACATCGGGAATAATAATGACTCCTTTTGCTAATAATTTTTCCTGAGCAGGAGCAGTAACTGGTCCGTTGGCTGCCTCTGCAATAATTTTAGCCTTTATTTTATCCACATTATCAATAGTAATTACACTTTCTAAAGCCGCAGGCACCAAAATATCACATGGCTGTTCGAGAATTAATTCCCTGTCCTTTTTTTCAAATGTTTTTTGCGCTGGAAATCCAATAATTGTCCCATTATTTTTCCTGTAAGCCAATAAGGCATGAATATCTATTCCATCAGGATTATAAATGGCACCCTCTGCTTCTCCAACTCCAATAATCTTGATATTACCTTCATCCTGAGAAATCATACCTGTAAAAGATCCCACATTACCCATTCCCTGAATAATCATTGTTTTTCCGGCGGCACCAGGCTTCAAGCCAATTTTCGCCATATCCTCTTCAAAGGAACATGCTTCGCGAATACCATAAAATACGCCCCGTCCAGTTGCCTCTGTTCTTCCTCTGATCCCTTGTTGATTTACAGGCTTTCCAGTAACACAACCTGCGGCATCCAGTTCATCCCCTTTAAAAGTTCGGTAGGTATCATAAATCCAAGCCATTTCTCTTGGTCCTGTTCCATAGTCAGGTGCAGGCACGTCGATGGCAGGACCAATGAGGTTACGCTTTATGAGTTCCGTGGTATAACGTCTGGTAATTTTTTCAAGTTCATCCTCAGTATATTCCCATGGGCTTATTTTCACCCCACCTTTTGCACCACCATAAGGAACGTCCACAATGGCACATTTATAGGTCATTAATGCTGCCAAAGCCATTACTTCGTCTTGAGAAACATGATTACTATAGCGAATTCCTCCCTTCGTTGGGGTTCTGTGATGGCTGTGTTGAACCCTGTAGGCTTCAATTACCTTTACTTCACCTTTAATTTTAACAGGGAAATTTATTTGAAATACAGCATTACAAACTTTAATCTGCTGCAATAGTCCCTGTGGTAATCCGGTATGCTCAGCTGCTCTGTCAAAATAGACATTTACACTGTCAAAGAAACTAAAATTGTTACTCATCTGATTTTATTTGGTTTTCAAATTTGGTTAGGCGGCGGTCAAGAAGTATTAAATAAAAAACAATACCCAAAAAAAGTAATAGCATAACACCTACTACTACATAAATTTTACCCGTACTGCGCATGAAATCTGCGTCGGCAGCCGACAAAAAAAGGATTGAAAAGAATTGTGCAAAAATAAAAAGGGTAAATCGCAACATGGTCATTCTCTTAAGGGTGATATTTTAAAAAAATATTGAGAGCAAAATTGTTTAATGAAAAGAAGAAAATGATTGATTTATTTTCAACAAAAGAGTGATTATAATCAACTAATCTAAATCTTCCTGTATTTTCTTAAGCTTTAAAAAACGAAATTGAAGGGAGCTAATCCAAAATCCAAATAATGTCCACCCAATAACAGCTGGATAAAAGATCATTCTCATCGTATTATCTAAATCTTGAGAACCGAAAGCTGGATTACCTCCAGAACCTGGATGAAGACTATCCGTTAATCTTGGAATAACGTATAATAGGGGAATAAGGGTAGAAAAAGCAAAAATACCATAAGCGGCGCATACTCTCCCTCTTTTTTCAGGGTCTTCAAAAGAAGCACGTAGAATAAAATAAGCCGCGTATATGAGCAAAGCTACAACGGTCATATTTTGCTTTATATCCCAGCTCCAGTAAGCTCCCCAGGTATTTTTAGCCCAAAGAGCCCCTGTTAAAAGTCCCATTAAACCATAAAATATCCCTGTTTGGGTAAATGCCTCCGCTTTTAAGTCATATTCAGAATTACCCTTTTTCAAATATTTTATACTATTAATTACAGCAAATAAAAAAAGAAACATCATACCAAACCAAAGAGGTACATGAAAATAAGTATTTCTAATAGTCTCTCCAAGGATATTCCGAAATGGAAAAGTAATACCCGAGGTATTTGAAAAGTCTCCAGGAATTACCCAGTTTACCTTCTCTGACAGGACTTTTTCTTTTGACGCAGTTAAAAATACTGCAGATGGTAAAACAGATGTTCCATCAATGGAATTATCTATCAATAAAGTCACCGTTTGAACTTCTTTATTTTCAGGTAAGTTTTCTGGAATTGTAAAAGCTAACGTTATCTTCCTATCATCTTTTATGACCAGACTTTTTGATGTTATTGCCTTTCCATTTTCCCATTTTAACCAGGCTCGCAATGAGTTACCCGCTTCCTTAAAGTGAGAATTGTACCCTGTTACCTCTATCTCTAAAACTTCACCTGCTTTTCCATAGGAAGGTTTAACAGATTCAATTCCAGTTTTTAATGGAATTAACATACCTGCTATAATAACATAAACAAGTAATCCAACACCAGTAAACTTCCAGATTTTTCCGTTTTCAATCATTTTAATTTATTTAATCTCTCCAGATAAATGGAAATAATAGGATTGCCACACCACATAATAACAAATCTATGGCAATCAATATCGCTATATCATCACCCACTGCTGTGTCTTGGATTAGCCTTAGTGCATGAGCTGAAATTTTAACAAGCATAAGGATAACAGGTATAATAAGGGGAAAACTTAAGACCGCGAGTAAGGTTGCATTTTGGTTAGTCGCTGTAATTAAGGAGGCTAAAAAGGTAAATGTTACAGAAAATCCAACACTACCTAAAAATAATATTAACAGGAATAACCAAACATCTTTCACTGGATTATCCCCGAAAAATATAAAAACTATCCAAATTAATAAACTTAAAATAAATAGTAACAATGTATTATAAACTATCTTTGCTAATAATACATGTGCAGGATTTAGTAAACTATAATAATAAAGTATGCTATTTCCTTTTTCTTGAACAAAACTTTTTACCATGGCATTGACCGCAACAAACAAAAAGATAATCCAAAAAAGGGTATTCCAAACATTAGGTTGAATTTTAACAAATGTTTCATAAACAACAAACAAGGTGGATATAACATAAAGAAAAATGCCACTTATAGCGGACCGAGTCCTGAATTCTAACAAAAATTCTTTGCGAAACAATAAAAAAATGAAATGCAGATCCTTCATAAATCACCACTTAGATCCTGCAATCCTATCTGACTGCAATTCTCTGCACAAATATAAACTAACATTGTTAATCTTTGCCATTCTTATGAGTCTATCTTCCTCAAAATTAAAGGAAGACTGGTTAACTTTCAAGGCAAAGCAAGGAGATGGCATAAAAAAAATTTTAAGCAGATATCATTTAGACCATTCATTTTGTAATGAAGAAAAATTTCTAATTCTAAATAACCTATCTCCCAATTCAAATCTTTTATTGGACAAAACTTATCAATTGCCTATTCTAACCATACCCTTTGATGGTAAATCAATTAGGTCAACTTTAGGAATAACAGCATTCGATAAAGCTAAAGAAATTGAAAGCTATAACATTAAAATGCATCAAGCAGGTCTTAGGGATAAAGCTTTTCAGGATGACAAAAAACTTTGGGTACCTTATCATGCCTTAAACTGTAATGTACCAATACCCTCCAATGAAAAGGTATTTCCTATTTTTGGTAAATATGAATCCACCCCCATTTTGTCTGATATTTTAAAAGGTAAAATATTTTATATTATCAGTGGCCACGGCGGACCAGACCCAGGTGCACAAGGTGTTAAAAATGGAAATACCCTTTGTGAAGATGAATACGCTTATGACGTAGGGCTTCGACTTTGCAGAAAATTAATTCAAGAAGGTGCCATGTCTTATATGATTACGCGCGACGGTAACGATGGTATCAGAGATGATGAATTTCTGCAATGTGATAAGGATGAAACAGTTTGGGGAGGAGAAAAAATTCCTTTGGGACAGCGAGAACGACTTGAACAACGTATAGAAATTGTTAAATCTCTATTTGAAAAAAATAAATCAATCGCGCCAAACGGACAGTTCCTAATGGAAATTCATGTCGATTCAAGGCATTCGGATCAACAGGTTGATCTTTTTCTTTACCACCAGGTCGATAATCAGATTTCACATCAAACAGCCAATAAAATTTATCAGACTTTTGGTGAGAAATATCGTCAATACAGATCTAATGGTATATATAAAGGCACCTTATCAAGCAGAGAATTATATTCTCTTAAAAATGCACCAATGCCGGCGGTTTATATAGAGTTGGGTAATTTAAGGAATACATTTGATCAGCAACGATTCATTTTGCCAGAAAACAGACAAGCATTGGCTAACTGGCTATTTGAAGGACTTAAATAATCAATTCAATGTTTGAATGGTTGAAATAAGTCTTTTAGATTCAATCACATTATTTTTCCACCAGTTTACTGTCCAGATAGGTAGTAATTCAATGCCATATTTTTTGAGTTTGTTGGTTTGCCTTATTTCCCAGATAAAATCGGTTTGAGTCGTATTGGCATGAAAACCATCGAGCAGGAAAAAAATATAATTAGCCTGAGCAGATTGTTTTTTAATGAAAAATGGAAAGTAATCCTGATTGAAAAATATATTTTTTTGAAACTCAAAAGAGGCATTTTTGGCGTCAAAACGCTGCATGAGTTCTGACCAGAAAGCATGATAAATTTCTAAAAATGGTTCTTCTTTTTCAGGTCTGAATTTTTGGAATTCGTATTCTAAAGCATAAATATCTCTGTCGTGAATAGCTTCTAAAAATTTTAAATATGGAATGAATAAATCCTGCTTCACAATGTCATCCATTTCAATTAATTCATCCCTTTTGAGCGAAGTAATAACCGTAAAATTATCTAAGGCTAAAGAAGATATCTGTTCAACCTGAATAGTAGACAAAGGAAAGTCTACAAGTGAATTTATATCCTCAAAGGTGGTTAATAGAAAAACCAGGTTAAAATGTCTGGACTCAATCTCGTTGGGCAATAAAATTTCTAATCCATTATTTACCAAATTATTAAAATGATTTTTTAAGGTTGATTCCTCATGGCTAACCTTGAAAATCAAGGTAGAAATAAAGTTTCTTTGCGTTTCGGTCAAACAAAGAATTCCTATCGTTGGTAAATGCTCTGTCGAGGCATATCTTATTTTTGATAACTCGTTGATTAAGAAGGTAGCCTCTACTTCATTAACCCCATTAGATTGAAAAAGGCCTTTGATTCTGTAAAAATGGACAGATGCATCTTTAACGGTATTTACAGTTACTTGCCCACCTCTCCATTGCTGCCAAGGATTTCCCTGATAAAAACCATGTATTTTTGACATTTTATAACATGGATATACTTTTGTTAGCTCATTTGAATCATCATTATTATCAAAAGAGGGATTATAAAAACAAGTAAAACTTTTCCCCAACGATTGGAATTTTGCCACATCTTGTCTCGTTGAAAATTGGACATCTCCCCAATAAACATGATCAAACTGAATGGAAGGATAGTGTTGAAATAACTCATTTGCCTGTTTGACGGTTAAACAAAACACCGGAAAACAATCCAGCCATAAAGGAGTTATGTCCCGCAAGAAAAAGAGATAATCATATTCATTTAAATCTCCTTTTTCTATCCATCTCATTATTTTTTGCAATGTTGACTTTTCTTCTTTCCTCAATTGTTTAATCCGTTCCTTTCTTTTTTGAAACCATAAAGACTGAATTTGCCTGGGCATCATACTTTGTAAAAGTTCCCAATCGGCTTCGAAAGTTTCAAGCGGCAATGAAGTATCGGGTAGTTGATGATTAAAATTTTTTAATAGAACCTGGTGTAAGTACCAATTTTTAAAAGTTAAAACCCAATCAGTGGGATTTATAGTCGAAAGAACTTGAATAACAGCCTTAGCGGCAGGAGAAAGTTCTTTCCAACTTGATTGCCAATGATAAAAAGCTGGAAAATCTCTTATGTTTAACAATATTAAATCAAACTTGTTAACCAGCAATTCCAGCCATTTCTGGCGTTTAATCAAAGTCAATGCCTGATGGTCCATTCGCTCGAGAAATATCGATTTGGAATTAAAGTTTTTAATAGCTTCATCCATTAAATTTTCGAGGTATATAAATTTGTCTCTGAATAAACTAATGGAATTAACATTGTTACCAGATGCACGAAAAACCTCCTCATTAATGAACTCAGGTAGTTGTTGTTGCCATTCAACTGCACTTAACTTCAATTTTCGAGCAAAATGAATCCATTCAGATAAATTGGAATGACTTATATTTTCAGGAAGTACCGGAAAGGCCCAAAACTGCTGATTTTCAACTCTGGTTTTAATCTCAGTCAAAAGCTGAACCATATTTTCTCTTGCTAACAATATCTTTTTACCTCTGTCAGCAAGTTTACTATAAAGAAGAAGTGAAAAATTCCTTGTATAAAGAAAATCATCCCCATATAAATCTAGATATCCGGCAAATTTATTTTCAACATCTTCCAATCCTTCAATTATTTCCTGTATTTCTTTGAATAATGAGATATTCAAAGAATCTGCATATTGGGTTAAAATATTTAAATATTCCGTAAGAATAAATCTGAAATTATTCCTTTCCTCAGTAAGCTGAAGATTAAAATAATCAGAAATTTCTTCCACATTTGAATTTTCAAGAATCCCTGTATGTAAAATATTTAAAGGATGTTGAAGGGTATTAACTGTTGCAAAACCCTTTTGTAAAGGGGTTATTTCCATAACCAGTTTGTCAAATTCCTCCGTATTGAATTCAAAAAGATCTGTGGGTAATCTTATATTAACCAGTTGATTATCGACTCCACGTGCACTCTGTAAAAACATACTCACCACTTCAGCCCAATCATTTTCCCCAAAAATTTTTCTCCTGGATGCTTTATATGCTCCTGATAATTTTACTAATAATCTCTGGCAAGATGACAAGATTTCCTTGAAATTATCCCCAGCAAATACCGGTGAATTTTTTTCTTGTTGAATAATATAAGCCAGTCGTTTTAATAATTGTCCATAATGGTCTTTAGTAGGCTGAAATAAGACTAGGTTTTCCATTTTATCTTTTGAAAATGAAGAATTTATTTCAGCTAAGAATCCTTTATTTTCAGAAAGAACCAAACAGGTTCTCCCATTGGATAAAGCATTAGTAATCATTTGCCTAAGTAAATATTTTTTTCCTGTACCTGATGTACCACTAATTACAGCTCTCGAATTTTCTTGCGCAAAATGAAAAGCAGATGCTTGTTCTGGAAACAAAATTTGTAAACCAAAAGAATGACCTGGAAGTAAATTTCTTTGGTTTGGGAAAAAAGAAATTTTATTTGTTTGATTTTCAGTATCTTCTGAATAATTATTCAACAGATTCAATGAAATGGCATTATAAATTTTATAAGCATTTATCTGCTCTTTAATTACACTCTCCCTGGGTACTGAAACAAATATGTCGTCAGGAAAAAAAGACGGATCTATCGCTTTTACAAGCATTCTAAAATCATCGAGATGAATTCCTCCCTGGTTAATAAATGGGGAAATCAATTTTTCTATCTGATCAAAAGAAACGTGATTTAAAATAACTGGATTTAAAATGGGAAGTGCATGTACAAACCGTGAAAACATCCATTTTACACCAATTTTATCAACAGGAATCAGCGAAATATCCCAAATAAAAAGAGGCAAGGCATGAGAAAAATGATCTTTATTTATACTCAGGTATGGATATCCAACTTTTAAAGAAGAAATCCCAAATCTAGCTTTAAAGGCCTCTTCTATATGATAAATTTCCCAGGTGGCTGCGGGTGAAAGTGTATTAAAAACCAAGTTAGCAGAGGTTAAAAAATGACCTGAATCAGCCACCCATTTTAAGAAATCTAAATCTTTGGACAGGGTTAATATATCTAAAGACTTATTCCCTAAATGTAGCAACTTTCTTTCCCATTCCAACCTGAACTGACTCATAGAGACAATATATGATAAAATACTAACTTGTTTACAAAAGTACTAAAATATTAATATGAAAGAGTTGTTGAAAAATCCTTCTTAAAATGAACTACACACAAAAAGTCTACTTTTATGTAGGATTTTTCATAGCTTGATTAACTTATCACAAACATTTTAATCTATTTTTAATACTATGACTGGACATCATCAAACAGAGGAAGCAGTCATTCCTCCTGATGCAACCAAAAATATTATTCGGATAAATGACGCTTTTCTTAATATAAAAGGCTACATATTTATTTGAAGTAATAGGCAAAAACACAGGCCTGTTTTACAAGGTGAAAATACATCCAAAGAAACCATAGAATTAATTTGCAAATCATTAATGAGGAAACAATTTATTGAGACCCAAATTTTGCGTTATAGAAAATCGGAGGAATCTTGTTTATGTCGTTTTGTCATAACATCTGTTATTAATAACTGAAAAATATTAACCAATTATATTGCTTTTGAAGTTGCTGAAATTTAAAATACTTTGACGCAAAAGTTAGTTTGATGCAATTACAATAAAAAAAAAGCTACTGACTCGATCCTATATATGAATTGACCTTGTTTAAAAAATCAACTCTTTAATAAACCAAAAAGTCTTGTATCTCGATGCAGAATTAGATATAAAATCATTTTTTAATATTAAATAGCAATACAAAATATTTCTCTCAGCTTGTAAACAATCAATCAGGCAAACATTTTAAATAATGCATCAACCAATTCAGAATTAAAAGATTGAAAGTATCTATAAAAGATAAAAGGAGGGATTTGTGATCATTCTTTTAGAAAGCCAAACAAGGTGGGTTTAAAAACAAATCTACTTTCTGCTATGTATTTCGCGAATTTACTAAGAAGGCACCAATGGAGTATTTTCAAAAAAAAAATGAAACGGATAAATAGTAAATACTGATTTAAAGGAATAAAAAAAGGGAACTAAATTAGTCCCCTTTTTTATTTTGTAGCGGCGGCAGGACTTGAACCTACGACCTTCGGGTTATGAGCCCGACGAGCTACCAACTGCTCCACACCGCGATTTTGTTCTGCAAATATAGACTTTTTTTATGAATACCTCAACAATTTTATAAAAAATATTATTTAACTTAGAAAAGAGGATGGAAGCATTTATTTATGGAGCAAAAAGGACACCAATTGGAAGCTTTGGAGGCTCATTATCAGCTCTTTCAGCTACAGAGCTAGGATCGAAAGCAATTGAAGGTTTATTTTTTGAAAATAATCTGTCAAAAGAAGAAATACAAGAAGTATACATGGGAAATGTAATTTCTTCAAATCTGGGACAGGCACCTGCCAGACAAGCAGCTTTGGGTGCTGGTCTAAGTGAAAATGTAATTTGTACAACTATCAATAAAGTCTGTGCCTCAGGCATGAAATCTGCTCAGTTAGCAGCTATGTCAATACAAAGTGGTATAAATGAATGGGTTATTGCAGGAGGAATGGAAAGTATGAGCCAAGTCCCACATTATATTCCCTCTTTGCGATGGGGAAATAAATATGGCAATACTGAAATAATAGACGGACTATCTAAAGATGGATTATCAGATGCCTATAATGGCGCTGCAATGGGAACATGCGGTGATGCAACTGCCAAAAAATATCATTTTACCAGAGAGGAACAAGATAATTTCGCTATTGAATCTTATAAAAGAACCGCAGCTTCAACAGAAAAAGGTCATTTCGAGGCTGAAATTGTACCCATTTCTATTCCTCAAAGAAAGGGTGCAAGCATGGTGATAAAAGAAGATGAAGAATTTAGAAAGGTTGATTTTTCAAAAATACCCTTGCTTAAACCTGCCTTTTCTCACGATGGCACAATCACAGCAGCAAATGCGAGTACCTTAAATGATGGAGCTTCAGCCTTGTTACTTGGATCAAAAAACGCAGGTGAAAAATCAGGCATAAAACCAATAGGAAGAATTGTTTCCTTCGCCGATGCCGAAGTGACTCCTGAGTGGTTTACCATAGCTCCCGTCAAAGCAGCACCTTTAGCGCTTAATAAGGTAGGATTAACCTGGGATGATATTTCCTATATTGAAGTAAATGAAGCATTTGCCATTGTACCGCTTGTATTTGCTAAAACATTTTCAATCCCTTCCAATAAACTAAACGTTCGTGGTGGAGGTGTTTCTATGGGTCATCCCCTGGGATCATCTGGTTCACGTATCTTAGTCACATTAATCCATACTTTGCAACAAAATGGAGGTGGTTATGGTCTTGCTGCCATTTGTAATGGCGGTGGTGGTGCTTCTGCAATGGTCATTGAAGTTTTTCCATCTTAAAAGGATACTTTTTATGATTAAATGGAAAATGATTTATCTTGTTGATGTATTTTAAATTAAACCAATCATTTACTTCCTTGAAAAAATCATCTTTACCTCTTTTATTTATTCTTCCTGTGCTTTGTTTTGCTCAGAAGACCAATCTCGTATGGCTCGATGATTTGCCCATCCAAACCTTTTCTGAAGGTCTCAGACCTGTAAAGGCTAAAAAGAATTACGAATCCGATACCTTGAGAGTCAACGGCGTTAGGTTTTTAAGAGGTATTGGTGCACAAACACCATGCGTTATCGCATTCAACATACATAAAAAAGCACTTAGCTTCCATGCGAAAATAGGAAATGATGACAAAGGTAATCCATCATTGTCTCTCTCCTATTTTGTTTTGGGTGATGGAAAAGTTCTTTTCGAAAAAAGAAATATGAAAATGGGAGACTCTCCTGTTTCGATTGATGTCTCTTTGAAAGGTATAAAACAACTTGGACTCTTAGTTTTGGACACCGTCGGAGGTATCAATAACAAAAGAACTTATACAAACTGGATAGATGCACAAGTTGTTATGTTGGGAAATGAAAAGATTGAATATGTTGAAAATTCAGGTAAAAAATATATACAAACTCCTAAAAATCCTGCTTTTCCAAGAATTAATTCACCGAAAATCTTTGGTGTCAGGCCTGGAAGTCCGTTTCTTTATAATATCGTAGCATCAGGGGTAAGACCTATTTTTTATAGTGCGATTGATTTACCAGATGGGCTTTCTTTAAATAAGGAAACTGGACAAATAACGGGTGTTTTGAAGGAAAAATTAAAGCATTCTGTTATATTAACTGCTGAAAATAGGAAAGGAAAATCTTCCATTGAACTTGAAATTCAGGTAGGAGATGCCATTTCTTTAACTCCTCCTTTAGGTTGGAATGGGTGGAATGCTTGGGAACAAAAAATTGATAAAGAAAAGGTTATTGCGTCAGCAAATGCTATGGTTCATTTTAAATTGAAAGACTTCGGCTGGCAGTATATAAATTTAGATGATTCCTGGCAAGGATATCGGGATTCCGTTACCTTGTCTCTTCAGCCAAATGAAAAATTCCCTGACATTAAAGGAATGTTCGATTATATTCATTCTCTTGGGTTAAAGACAGGAATCTATTCAACCCCTTATATTTCCAGCTATGCCGGGTATGTAGGTGCTTCTTCAGATTACCCAAAAGGGGGTGAAACCCATGAAAAAATTATGGTAAACCGGCCCTCATTCAGCCATATTGGTCCATATAAATTTGAAAAGCAGGATGCAAAACTAATGGCCTACTGGGGGGTTGATTTTTTAAAATATGACTGGAGAATTGACGTCGCTTCTACTATCAGAATGTCTGAAGCTCTTAGAGAATCGGGTAGAGATATCATCTTAAGTTTATCTAATAATGCCCCTTTTGAAAAAGCAGCAGATTGGGCAAAATGGGCACAGATGTTTAGAACAGGGCCGGATATTAAAGATAGCTGGACCAGTTTATACCATACCTCTTTTTCTATCGATAAATGGGCTCCATTTTCTGGTCCCGGTCATTGGGCAGATCCTGATATGATGATTATCGGTGACGTTTCTATAGGTCCCATTCTACACCCTACCCGATTAACACCCGATGAACAATATAGTCACGTCAGCATATTTAGCTTGCTTTCATCACCTATGCTTATAGGTTGCCCTTTGGAACGTCTTGATCCCTTTACCTTAAATCTTCTTAATAATATTGAAGTTCTGGATATAAATCAAGATCCACTCGGTAAACCAGCCAGGTTTGTAGGTATGGAAAATGGGGTTCAACTATGGCTTAAGGAATTGAAAGACGGAACATTCGCTTTGGGTATGTTTAATATGGCAAATTATGGTGAAAATCCAGCTTCTTATTTTAGATGGGGAAATGAAAAAAACCTACCCTTTACCTTAAACTTAGTCAAATGGGGTCTTAAAGGATTATGGAAAATACGCGATGTCTGGAAACAAAAAGAAATAGGCATATTTACCAGTACTTTTAAAACAATCATTCCTCACCATGGTGTCAAATTAATAAAATTGTCTAAAATATCTCCTTAGAAACCTTAATAAATGTCAGACCTCCTAAAATAAATACAAATGATCGTTAAAATTTTTGTAACCGGTGGTACTTTTGACAAAGAATACAATGAACTAGATGGTTCCTTGCATTTTAAAGATTCTCATTTGCCAGAGATGCTTTCAAGAGGTCGTTTTCAGGTTCCAGTTGACTGGACTACCTTAATGATGATGGATAGCCTGGATATGACGGAATTGGACAGATTAACTATTGCAGAACACTGTATATCTACACCCGAAAATAATATTGTGATTACCCATGGAACCGATACCATGGTGGAAACTGCGAGGGTCATTGCAGAGAAAGTAAAGGACAAAACGATTGTGCTTGTAGGTGCTATGGTTCCCTATACCTTTGGTAGCTCAGATGGTTTTTTCAATCTGGGAACTGCATTTGCTTTTGTGCAAACGCTTCCTAATGGCGTTTATATTGCCATGAATGGCCGTTACTTTGAATGGAATAATGTCAGAAAAAATAAAAAAGAAGGCATTTTCGAAGAAATATATTGAAAAAGCCTTCCTTCCCTGATGCCCTTATTCTCTTAAAAATTCTAAGTTATCTTCTGCATCTAATTCAACTAAAACCGCAGCTTCGCCTGTACAACCCTTCATGTTTTTTAAAGTGATAATTTCATCAGCCAGCTCTTTTGCTTTCTCATTTATTAATTCAAATTGATTACCTTCGGTTTCTGTTTCCAAAAAAGCAGAAGTAGCCCAAAGACCTTGATTAACTAATGGTATTATTGATTTAATGCCCATGGAATTATCCAAACGAAAAGCTATTTTATTCGAGCAGTTTGTTATGTGATCGGGCAGATTTTTAGCTGATAGCAAAATACCTAAAGGTCTGGAATGAAACGAAAGCAGGGTTTCCACTCTTGGCGACAAATCAGGTACATATTTCTTAAAAAGTTCTATCGAATCTACCAGACATTCATAATTAAAAGGGTATTCGTCTCGTTTAAAAGTAAGTAAACGATTGAAAGAAGGCTCATCTTCGAGTAAACAAATCAAAGACCATACCGTTTGCGTTTGAATTAATACAATTTTTCCTTCTTTCAAAGCAGAAACTGCTGCTAAGATTTTAGGATCAATATTTTGAAAATCAATACTATTTGTTTGAAGCATGTTAAATTTTACAAGTAAATCAAAGTTAAAATTATTCCTATTAACGCTGAATAGGAGTATCTTGTTTTTGATGTTTTATTTTATTACCTCACCTCTTTATGCTGAACATATCATCGGCGGTGTAATGAGTTATAAAATAATACGGCCAACCAATAATGATCCACTCTCAAATAGCTGGCGGTACAAATTTACACTAAAAATATATAGGGATTGTCAAGGATCAGGCGCAGATTTCGATTCAACACCAGGAGCCTATCAGGCAAATGCTTCTATTTATCGCATGGATCAAAAGACAACACCTGTTAGAACACTTATTTTTCCTTTACCCAAAACCACAAAAATAAATCCAAATCCAGGTAATGATTGTGTGAAAATACCCCCCAATGTTTGTGTGGAGGAAGGTATTTATGAACTTGAATTTGATTTGCCAATTATTGATGCAGCTTATGTCATTAGCTACCAGCGATGTTGTCGCAATATCTCCATTTCAAACATCCTTAATCCGGCTCAAACTGGAGCCACCTTTTCAGTTGAGATTAGTGCTGCAGCACAAAAACAAAGATTAGATAGTCCTGAATTCAGCAATTTTCCTCCAGTGGTGTTATGTGCAGGTCAAACATTCGATTTTGATCAATCCGTTAATTCCACCCCTGGAGATAGTATAACCTATACCCTAGCGAGCCCTTTTACCGGAGGAGGTCCTGATAAAATTAATTTCAGAACAGGTGGAGGAGAAGCACCTGACCCTGATTTACCGCCACCTTACAGTGAAGTTCAATACGTTGGACCTACCTTTACTGTTGCAAAGCCTTTGGGTATAAACAGTTTAATTTCTATAAACCCTCAAACTGGTCGTATTCAGGGAAAAACCGATTTAACGGGTCAATTTGTTCTGGGTATTGAGGTAAAAAGGTATCGCAGTGGCATTTTATTAAATACCTTGAGAAGAGATTTTCAAATAAATGTTGGCATTTGCGATGCGAAAGTGAAAGCTTCTCTCCCATTTCCAGCAAATCCTGGATCTTCCGATTATACCTTTCGTAATTGTGGCGATACAAAAGTAACCTTGACCAATAATAGCCAGGACACGGCTGCCATAACTTCCTATGAATGGTCCTTTTTTGGCGCTACACCCAGTGAAATTTTCAAATCTACACAACGAAATCCAAGTATAGATTTTCTAAAGGCGGGAACCTTTAACGGAAAATTAATCTTAAATCCAACGGGAACATGCAAAGATTCCTTGCTTTTGAAGGTGGTCATTCCAGAAAAAGTAAAAGCTAATTTTGAAATTATTGGGGATTCTTGCAAAAGTAATCCTGTTACAATTAATTATAAAGGTACTCCCTCACCAAAATCTGTTCGCTGGCAGTTTGAAACACAATCTTTCTCGATTGTTATGACCAGTATAAACCCAGATTTTTCGCCAACTAAGCCAGGAAGTTACAAGATTACCTTATCTGTTGAGGGAGAAGGAAATTGCCGGGATACAAACATCGTAAATTTCCCGTATTATCCCCTTCCAGAAATTTCAAAGATTGAAAATATGCCTCTTAATGCATGTGTCGGAAAACCGATTCAATTTTCTACCAGTCCTTTAATTACAAGCAGTGGATATTCTGCAAAATGGGACTTTGGAGACGGTGGTTCCTCCATATCACTGCCAACTTCAACCCATACTTTTTCAAAAGAAGGTATTTATAAAGTGAGTTTACTTTTAAATGGTGGGAATGGTGTCTGCCTGAAACAAATAAATCTGCCCTCCGCTTTAAACATTCGAACGGGTCCGAAAGCTACATTCACTTATTCCCCACAGGCCGAATTAACCTTAAAACAAATCCTTACTTTATCCAGTAATTCTGGAAATCAGTTAAACCATTTATGGAAAAGTGCCGATAAAATCATTGATTCTACTTTAAACACTTCTTTCGTTCTTCCGGATACTGGATATATCCCCATAAGCTTAAACGTGACAGATCCATTAACAGGATGTTCAGACCTATTCGTTCAAGAAGTATATGTAAAACCTCAGATTAGAATATTTTTTCCATCAGCTTTTTCACCTAATTATGATGGTATTAATGATGAATTTATCGCCTTTGGGGATTTGGATATTTTAAAAGACTTCAAAATGCAGCTTTTTTCAAGATGGGGAAATCCAGTATTTATTTCAACAGATCCTAACATTGGCTGGGACGGGAGCGTAGGCACTAAAAATGAGATTGCACCCATGGATACCTATATTTATATGATCAGTTATACAGATAATAAGGGAGAAAAACAGTATTTTTCAGGAACTGTTCTATTAATGCGCTAAGGATATGAATATTCAACGACCCAGTCAATACCTTCTTTTCTCCCTTTTATGCTGTTTATTCACAAGTAATATTCAGGCAAAACACCTTATTGGTGGGAATATTACGTATAAATGTTTGGGAAATGGAGATTATTCATTCACCTTAAAGGTTTATAGAGATTGTAATTGTACCGATTGTGCGCAGTTAGATAATATCGCAGATATTGGTATATATAGATGTAATGGAGATGCCGATTGTGGTAAACTCAGACAAAATTCCGTTTTTGCACGTTTACAAATTCGTCTAAACTCTAAAAGAAACATAGATCGGCCCGATTATCCTTGTTTAATTCCACCTAATATCTGTGTTGAAGAAGGTATTTATGAATTTAAATTAAGTACTTTCGGCATTCGTCTTCCACCTGGTAATACTTCCTACCATATTGCTTATCAGCGTTGTTGTCGCAACAATACAATTACAAATATTATTAACCCAGACCAGAAAGGTTCAACCTACAGCACAGAAATTACTCCTGAGGCTCAGGCAATTTGCAATAATAGTCCAGAATTCAAAACTTTTCCACCAACTGTCATTTGTGTTAATAATGAATTAAATTATGACCATAGTGCAAAAGATGCAGATGGTGATTCTTTAGCTTATGAGTTTTGTGCCCCCTTTGATGGTGGAGGACCTTCAACTAATAATTTGGTTTACACTACCTGCGACGGTGCCTACCCTTCTCCAGCATGTCCCCCACCGTATGGTTTTGTCACTTTCCGCGGTGGAAATATCACTCCCTCCACACCAATGGCAGGTGATCCAATCATAAAAATAGACAGTAAAACAGGGCTAATCACAGGAAAACCTACTGCTAAAGGGCAATTTGTAGTAGGGGTTTGTATCACAGAATACAGAAACGGGATTCTGATTAGTAAATCAACGCGGGATTTTCAATTTAATGTGGCCGATTGTGACCCCCTGGTATTTGCCAAACTTGGTGATGCAATTGCAGTTACAGATCAGGAATATAAAGTAATTTCCTGTGGTGTAACAGAAGTCCAGTTTGTAAATAACAGCTACCAAAGGCAGTTTATAAAAAGTCAGAAATGGGAGTTTCCAATTGGGAATACAAAGGTCTCCTCTTCGGACTGGGAACCAAAATTGAAATTTCCTGGTATTGGAAAATACAATGGCAAATTATGGCTAAATCCCGGAACAGGTTGTGCTGATTCTGCCGATATTGAAGTTAGAATATTTCCAGATCTTACAGCAGATTTTACCTATAAATATGATACTTGCTACGCTCAACCTGTGCAGTTTACAGACCTTTCTGTTAGTGGGAGTGGAGGCATTTCTACTTATGACTGGGTATTTGGAGATGGTCAAAAAGGCGCAGGAAAACTGATTAATCATGCCTATAATATACCAGGAGAATTTTCAGTTTCCTTAACTGTAAAAGATCTCAATCAGTGTGTTGAAACGATTACTAAAAAAGTGAGGTATTTTCCCGCACCAGGGATACTTATTGTAAAACCTTCTCAGGCCATAGCTTGTGCACCTGTAAATTTAATATTTGATAATTTATCAAAGCCCATTGACGATACCTATAAGGTAAGTTGGGATTTTGGTGATGGAAATAAAAGCACCAAAATTAATCCCTCTCACACCTATACAAAAGAAGGGCAATATAGTGTATCCCTCTCTGTTATATCCCCTATTGGGTGTAAAATTGATACCCTTTTTAATAATTTAATCAAAATTTCATCCTCTCCAGTTGCTGATTTTGATTTTGCCCCTAAAGAAATTACTAATATTGATAATAAGGTAGTATTTACAGATAAATCCATCGATGCTGTCAAATGGCAGTGGGATTTTGGAGATAATTTCAAACTAGAGGAAAGAAATCCCATTCACTTATATTTGGACACAGGAATTTTTACCATTACTTTAGTAGTGACCCATCCAACAGGTTGCTTAGATACAGCCCAATCCCTGATTGATGTAAGACCCGATGTCAGATATTATTTACCAAATGCATTTACACCTAATTATGATGGTAAAAATGATATTTACAGGGGTGTGGGTATCATGACAGGTGCAACTAACTTTAAGTTTCAAATATGGAATCGATGGGGAGAAAGGGTTTTTTTTACAGATGACATAAGTCAGGGATGGAATGGTAATCATTTAAATAATGGCGCTGCTTCACCTGAAGGAGTTTATATAACGTTGATCACGTATAGAGACCCCCGAGGAACCCCAGTTGAAATCAAAGGGTTTGTTACCCTTTTACGATAATTTATAAGTATGCTAAGTATTTATGCTGAAAAATTGTAATTACCAGTTTATTTTTATATTTTTGCACGTCAAAAAAAATTAAGTTAAGATGGACGCAATAAAATACGTGCACGAACAACTCACACCGAGTCGCACCTTCCCAAATTTTCGCCCTGGCGATAATGTAGTGGTAAACTACGAGATTGTCGAAGGTGATAAAAAAAGGGTACAGGCTTTTCGTGGCGATGTAATTCAAATTAGTGGTCAAGGACCAACCAAAACGTTTACTGTAAGAAAAATTTCAAACGGCGTTGGCGTAGAAAGGATCTTTCCTTTTGCTACTCCAAATATCCAGAGTGTTGAAATATTGAAACGCGGTAAAGTAAGACGTGCGAAATTGTTCTACTTACGTGATTTAGTAGGTAAAAAAGCGCGCATTCGCGAGAAAAAAATATATCGTTAATTCGATTTAAAATTAAATAAAAAAAGTCCTTAATTTATCATTAAGGACTTTTTTTATTTAATTAAACCTCCATGTATTCAGATAAGGGGGGACAAGTACAAACCAGATTTCGGTCTCCATACGCCCCGTCAATACGTGCTACACTTGGCCAGAATTTGTATCCCTGATGCAAATATGGCAATGGGAAAGCCGCTTTTTCACGGGTATATGGAAGTGTCCATTCGTTTGCTGTAATTAATGCAAGGGTATGAGGTGCATTATGCAATACATTATTGTCTACCTCATAAATACCAGTCATTATTTCAACAATTTCTTTCTTAATTTCCAGCATAGCTAAGCAAAATCTATCTAATTCATCTTTATCTTCACTCTCCGTAGGTTCTATCATAATGGTTCCGGCAACTGGAAAAGAGAGAGTTGGAGCATGGAAACCATAATCCATTAATCTTTTTGCTACATCCTCAGCACTTATCCACTGTTTGAATGGTCTCAGGTCTAGAATTAATTCATGGGCACTTCGCCCTTTTTCACCCAGATATAAGACATCAAAATCATTTTCAATCTTATTTTTAATATAATTAGCGTTTAAAATGGCTATGCGCGTCGATTGAGTTACACCTTCCGCACCCAGCATTTTAATATAACCATAACTTATAAGTAATATACTGGCGCTACCATATGTTGCGGCAGATACCGCATAAGCACTATTCCCTTCATCCGATTTACCAGGTAAGAAGGGTGCCAAATCATCATTTACACAAATAGGCCCCATTCCTGGACCACCTCCACCATGGGGTATAGCAAAAGTTTTATGTAGATTCAAATGACAGACATCTGCCCCAATAAAACCGGGGCTTGTTAATCCAACCTGGGCATTCATATTTGCACCATCAAGATATACTCTGCCTCCATAATGGTGTATTAAATCTACTATTTCTTTAATTCTGGTTTCAAAAACGCCATGTGTTGAAGGGTAAGTAACCATTAAAACGGCTAACTGATCTGAATGCGCAGATGCCTTTACTTGTAAATCTTCAAAATCGACATTTCCATTAACATCACAATCGACCACTACCACCTTCATTCCTGCCATTACAGCACTTGCCGGATTAGTTCCATGGGCAGAGGAAGGAATCAAGGCAATATTTCTATGGGTTTGATTATGATACTGAAAATATTTCCGAATAGTTAATAATCCAGCATATTCCCCTTGTGCACCAGAATTGGGCTGTAAAGAACACGCTGAAAATCCAGTAACTGCACAAAGCCATTGTTCTAAATTTCTAAACAACTCGTGATAGCCTTCTGCCTGATTATCAGGGACAAGGGGGTGAATATTTGCAAATTCAGGCCAGGACACTGGCAATAATTCGCTGGCCGCATTTAACTTCATGGTACAAGACCCCAAAGCAATCATGGCATGGACTAAGGAAAGGTCTTTGTTTTCCAGCCTTCTGATATACCGCATCATTTTACTCTCCGTATGATATGTATTAAAAACGGGATGCGTTAAAAAAGTTGTTTTTCGTTGAAGACCTGCAGGAATAGCGTCCTGATGCTCTAAGTTATCTTTAAATTCTACTTGCTTTCCTGTTACCGTTTTAAAAACATTGAAAATATCTATAACGTCACTCAATAAAACAGTTTCATCTAGGGAAATTTGAATGACATCCTGGCCAAAGAATAAATTAATTTCCTTTTTTTCAGCCTCTTTCTTAACGTTTTCAAAAAAATCAGTTGATCCACTCAAAGAAAGGGTATCATAAAAAGAGGAATGGTTCAGATTTATACCTAGTTGTTGAAGATTTACTGCTAATAAACAAGTTAATTTATGAATTCTCTTGGAAATATCATAAATACCTTTGGGCCCATGATATACAGCATACATGCTTGCCATTATAGCTAATAAAGCCTGAGCTGTACAAATATTTGAAGTGGCTTTTTCTCTTCGAATATGTTGCTCTCTGGTTTGAAGAGCCATTCTAAGGGCATTTTTGCCTGATTTATCAACAGAGACACCGATAATTCTACCTGGAATTAAGCGTTTAAATTCTTCAGAAATAGCAAAGAATGCAGCATGTGGACCTCCAAATCCTAATGGAACACCAAATCTTTGAGCATTTCCAACAGCACAATCTGCCCCCCATTCACCTGGTCCTTCCAAGAGGGCAAGGCTCATTAAATCACAGGCAGCAGTAACATATATTTCTTTAGATTTAGCTTCAGCAGTTAACCCAGAAAAATCAACTAGATTGCCTTCTCCATCGGGATATTGAACCAGAATACCGAACGTTTGCGCAGTAAGTTCAAAGGATGAAACGGGCTTCACTATTATTTCAATACCAATAGGTTCAGCTCTGGTTTGCAATACAGCAATTGTCTGGGGTAATACCTTATCAGAAACTAAAAACTGGTTGGCAACGGCCACTTTATTCTTTTTATTTTTTACCCCAAAGAATAAAGTCATGGCCTCCGCGGCAGCAGTTCCTTCATCAAGAAGAGATGCATTGGCGACAGGCAAACGGGTTAAGTCCGAGACCATTGTTTGAAAATTCAATAATGCCTCTAATCTACCTTGTGATATTTCCGCCTGGTAAGGGGTATATTGTGTGTACCATCCTGGATTTTGGAAAATAGATCTGTTGATGACAGACGGAGTCCAGGTACCAAAATATCCTCTTCCTATATAGGTTCTAAAAACTTTATTCTTACTGGCCAATCCTCTTAATTCCCTTAAATATTCATATTCCGATATGGCTTCTGGAAGAGGTAGCTGTTGATGTAAGCGGATAGCGGCAGGGATGGTATCTGCCATCAAATTATCCAAAGAATCAGCTGAAATAAATGCTAACATCTCTTTTTGTTCTTCCACATTTGGACCAATATGCCTATTTACGAAATAATCGGTGACACTAAAATTGGACATTTTACTCATATTTTAGAATGAAAAATTTAATAACAGATTCTAGCAATGGTTAGTTGTCAAAAAATTATTTTTCCTGAGTTTCCTTTTTCAAATAATTTAAAGCAGCACTTAAAAAAGGATCCATTTCAAATTCAACCCTCATCGCAGCATCCATACCAAATGATTTTTTAACGTAGGCTACTTTAAGATTTTGCCATACTAAAGTTCTAAAATCTTCTCCTAATTTATGCTGAGATAAAAAAGTATTTACCAAAGGGTGACTAGTAGAAAACGAAGACGAAATTTCTGAATAATTCTCCCTTTTTTTATCCAGTTTCATATCCCAGGATATTTTATTTTGCGTCGTAAAAGAAAGAATTTGCCTCTCTGCATATTTCCATTCGGCCATGGTATCTCTAAAGTGTAAAGGGATGAAAATATCAGGCATTATCCCTCCCTTTAGCGTCGAAGTATCCCCAATTTTATATGGTTTTTGAATTAGTTTACCAGAAGGAGTGTAAAATTTTGCAATGGTTAACTTTAATGCACCCCCATTTGAAAGATTAAACTGACTTTGAACCAGTCCTTTACCAAAAGAAGGCCGACCTATGATGACTGCCCTTTTATGATCTTGCAATGCACCTGCTACAATTTCACTCGCGGATGCAGAATTCTCATCCATAAATACAACTATTTTCCGGGGTTTAAAAAATGGCCTTCCCGAAGTTTTATAAACCGTTTCCTTCCCTTCTTTTGTCTTCGTTGTGACCATAATTTTCCCTGATTCGGCTATAAGCTGATTTAATAAATGGGTTGATTTTTCTAAGTAACCCCCTGGATTACCACGTAAATCGAGAATTAAATCTTTTTCATTATTTTGTTTCCCAAAAAGAGAATCCATAGCCAACATAAATTCCTGATCTGTTTTAGCGCTAAATTCTTTAATCCTAATGTAACCCACAGATTTATTATAATCAATAAAAGGTTCGACACTTGGCATTTCAAGATCTTTTCTAACACAATTTATGGTCAAATATTTTCTATTAAAGGGTCTGAAAACTTTAACTTCCACCTTTGTCCCTACTTTTCCTCTAATTTTATGGATTAATTTTTCAGCACTTTGCCTTTCCATTTTTGGACTAATTTTTTCACCAGCGTCAATTAAATAATCTCCTGCTAAGATACCAGCAATCGCTGCCGGGCCATTTTCAAGTACAGAAACAACTAATATTGAATCATTTTTAATGGTAAACTCAACGCCAATGCCAACATAAGATCCAGACAATCTTTTATTCATCCACGCCAAATCTTGTGGCTTAATGTAGGAAGAGAAAGGGTCCAATCCACTCATCCATTGTTTAAGTGCCACATCAACCAAGCTATCCTTTCTTAGTGGATCTACATATTTTGATGATAAAAATCCCAAAGCCTGATTAAGCGTAACTATCTGTTGATTATTATTTGATTTATTATTCCCCTCTAAGGAAATGGTGAAAAGACTGGTACCGAATCGAGCGCCTAAAAAAAAACCTATAACCAAGCAAATAGCGACAATGAGGGGAATTAAAATAAGAAGGTTTTCCCTTCCGGCTTTGTTGAAAGACATGACTTAGAATTTATGAGGTGCAAATATAATTAAAAGAATTTAGCAAAATATACCTTATTTTATGGGTCATTATTGTTATTTTAGCAAAAAATAGCGGTTAAATTAAAAAAAATTAAAATGGGGCAAGTTCCAGACATAGACAAATTAGACCATCAGATTCTTTCTATTTTAATGAGAAACGTAAAAATACCCTACACAGAGATTGCCAAAAAATTGCAGGTAAGTGGAGGTACCATTCATGTTAGAATGAAAAAACTGGAGGAAAGTGGAATTGTAAATGGCTATCATTTAGGTGTAAATCCTGAGAAACTAGGTTATGATATAACTGCTTTTCTTGGTATTTATCTGGATAAAAGTTCTCATTATACTTCAGCCATAGAAGGACTAAATAAAATCAATGAGATTGTATCGGCACATTACACGACTGGTTTGTATAATATATTTACAAAAGTAATATGCAGAGATACAAACCATCTTAGAGATGTATTACATGCGATACAGGAAATACCAGGAATACAACGAACTGAAACATTTATCTCTTTGGAGGCTGGTATAGAACGTAATTTATTTTTAGATCAATCTGAAAATATCCTATTGGACAATGAATTTTACATTGGGTTAGATCCAACAACAGACATAGCCTAAAATCAAATTGGCAAAGGAGGATAAAACTCCTTTACCGATTATTTTTTTTTGCAAATTATGCGCCTAAATAATTTTTCAATAAACGACTGCGATTCGCAGATCTCAACTTATTGATTGCCTTATCTTTTATCTGTCTTACACGCTCTCTGGTTAAGCCAAACTTGTCGCCAATGTCTTCCAAAGACATGGGATGTTCCACACCAATACCAAAATATAGTTTTATCACATCACATTGTCTGTCCGTTAAGGTACTTAATGAGCGTTCAATTTCGCGACGTAAGGACTCGAAGTAATCTAGTTCCTGATCTGTACCAGGAGTACCTGCATTTTCTAAAACATCGAGAAGTGAATTATCTTCACCTTCCACAAAGGGAGCATCCATAGATACGTGCCTGGCTGCAACACCAAGTGTAGTTTCAACTTCCTCTGTAGGAATTTCTAAGAGGGTTGCTAATTCCTCGGGAGAAGGTTCCCTTTCATACTCTTGTTCCAATTCTGAGAAAGCCTTATTGATTTTATTCAAAGAACCTACTTTATTCAATGGAAGACGAACAATTCTTGATTGCTCTGCCAATGCCTGGAGAATAGACTGGCGAATCCACCAAACTGCATAGGAAATGAACTTGAAACCTCTGGTTTCATCAAATCGCTGGGCTGCTTTTATCAAGCCTAAATTACCTTCATTAATAAGGTCACTCAATGAAAGACCTTGATTTTGATATTGTTTGGCAACGGAGACCACGAAACGCAAATTGGCCTTTGTCAATTTTTCCAATGAAGCTTGATCACCTTCTTTAATCGTTTTTGCTAAATCAACTTCTTCTTCTGGTGTCAGCAAATCTACTTTCCCAATTTCTTGTAAATACTTTTCCAGGGACTGACTCTCCCTATTTGTAATAGATTTCGTAATCTTAAGTTGTCTCATTCAACGACATTTTGAAGGTGTGTATACCAATTGATAAAAAGGGTATTTGTAAGGATATTTACTAAAAACCACAAAAATAGTAGTTTAGAAGGTCTTAATCAAGTAAATAAAAGAAAGTTATTTATAGTTTTTAAAAAAATAATAAAACAAAAGTAAAAGTCATTTGGTTTTTCGGATTTTTTATTTTTTATTGCACTTTACTAATTTCACAAACTTATGGGACGTACCAAGCTCCAACTAGAATTTTTATTTAAGGCTTCGCCAAATATTCTTTACACTTTTCTTACAACACCAGCCTGTATAGTCAGATGGTTCTGTGACAAAGCTGAAGTAGACGAACATCAAATCACCTATTCATGGAGTGGTAATGAAGAAGTTGCCCTTATTTTAATTGATCATGAAGAAGAAGTCCTTCGTTTGAAATGGGCAGATTCTGAATATGATCAAGAATACCTGGAATTCAAAATTTCTGAATCGCCTGTAACAGGTGAAACCATTTTAGAGCTTACTGATTTTTGTGATGAGGGTGAGTTAAATGACTCCAAACAATATTGGAATCAACAGATTAAGAATTTACAAAAAGAATGTGGTGGATAAATATTAAATGAAAAAAATTGTATTTGGTCTTCAGCTGGATAATAAAGTCCCACCTATCGGAATGGGTAGCGAAGGTATTGATTATTTCTTGGGACCTAAGCAATTTACCATTTGGCTAGAAAAACGATGCGGACTGAAGCCACCTGAAGATAGTCAGGAAACACTACGCACGGAAGTTTTTCGACAACATTTAAAATCTTACCTTCAGAATTCCCCAGATGCATTCTTTGCAAAATCATTTTCTGCAGATCCTTTTGCCACCTCACAGTCAATCCTTTATTTGCGCGATGAACTGCTTCTTTCTGGATGGGATGGACTGGGTATTCATCAACCCCCAGACAGGTTATTAACCATATCCAAAATAGAAAATAACGTTAAAAAAGGTGCTTTCTGGCCTAAAGGCTGGGCAGACAGGCAACATTTTTTACTTGGTAAATTGCCGTTTAAAGGAACTAATCAATGGACCATTTTCTTGGTGGAACCCCTTGATTTATGGCCGGTTTACTGGCAAAAAGTCATATCCATACTGGCAGAAAATGGCGCTCAAATTTTACAGATTCCCTCCGTCCCTTCAGCAGATGAACATTCAGATTTGGGTGTTTTTCAACGTTTTATTTTTGCTGGTTCAGAAGTTAATACCCAAAAGTTTAAAGCAAAAGGAGACGGTTCCTTATGCTTATTTACAGGAAAAAGAGATACAGAAATGGCCGGATGGTTCGCCAAATGGCTCATTGAAAATAAATCGTGGTTTCCCGTTTTGCTTCTTCCTGATAAAACAAGAACTTTAGATAATGCCTTGATTTCAGAAGGGCTTCCAAGTCTAGGATTACAGACTCGTTCGGACGCAAGACCCATTTTGCAACTTCTGAAATTGTTGCCTGAATTCCTTTGGCAACCAATTGACCCCTTGAAATTACTGGCATTTTTAACCTTACCCCTTCAACCTGTTCACGGACCACTTGCCCGAAAATTAGCTTCTATTTTAGCAAAAAAACCAGGTTTTTTTGGTTTGGAATGGCAAGAGGTTATTCAAAAAACAGAGGAAAATGTGTCCGTTGAAGATTGGTTGGAAATTAAAAAAGAATATGACTTTTGGTTTAACAGAAAACGATATACCCAAAATGAATTAGTCCCAAAAGCAGAACTAGCAGACCTTTTTACCCATCTAAATATCTGGAGCCAGCTTGCTGTAAATGATAATGAATCTAAATTATCCATTATACAGCAAACCCAAACTATCCTAAATCTTTTAGATAATTTGCCAGAATCGAGTCTCTCTCATCTTGAAATAGTTCGGATTATGCGCACTGCCCTGGAACCAATAGCCAGAAGTCCTTATCAAGCACAGAAAAATCACATAAAGGTTACGCATCATGCAACTGCTGTACTGGAACCAGTTGACGACTTAATTTGGTGGACTTTTACCGAAAAGGAAAGAGATTATTTTTTTTCACGATGGTATGCAGATGAACTTCAATATTTGCAAAGCAAAGGTATATTTCCTGATTTACCCTCAAAAGAAAATCAACGAATTACCTGGTATAGAAAACAAGCTTTTCTGAAAACCAAAAAGAAATTATTCCTTTTTTTACCAGAGCGGGTAGAAGGTGCTGAAATACAACCATTTCCATTGTTGGGTGATTTAAATGCCTGTTTTGAATCTATAGAGCCTTTTCAAATATCATTGGATATATACAATAGTCTTAATCCTCATTTAACATCAACTAATCTGTTAACTGATTTTAATCTTCCTCCAACACAGATTATCTATCCATCAATATCTGAATTACCTCCTCCTTTTATATATCTGAATCAAATTAATGCCCTGCCTGAAAGGAAAGAAGAGAGTTTTACCAGTTTAGAATCCCTTTTCTATTATCCCCATAAATATGTTTTTCAATATAAATTAGGTTTATATAAAGCAGATAGCCTGGAGATGGTCGATGATAAACGATTGTATGGAAATCTTGCACACCGATTATTCGAACAATTATTTAAAAATCCATCCTACTGGAATGAAAATGAATCGTTTATCCAACAATGGTTAAATGAAAGTATTCCATTATTATTTGAACAAGAAGGTTCTACATTATTACTGTACGGAAAAGAACCAGAACGAGTGGCTTTGTTAAGGAAATTAACCTATGGATTATTAACATTTGTCCAAATTATGAAGCGGTCAGGTTGGGAACCTGAAGCCGTTGAAAAAAAATTATCGGGTCAGTTTTGTGACATAGATATCACTGGTTATGCTGATTTAATTCTCAAAAGAGGCAAAGACAGAGCGGTTATCGATTTAAAATGGAGTGGCAAATCATATAGAACAGATTTATTAAAAAATAATGAGGATTTGCAACTTGCTCTTTATCATAGTCTTCTAAATCAAAATGGAGACTATAATCATGTTTACACTGGCTTTTATATTATTGAATCTGCTTTCTTAATTTCCAGAAACATGGAAGTATTTACAGATTCTCAAATTACAGAGTCTTTGGAAAATCCAGAAACTACTTACGCTAATATTCTAAGTAAAATGAGTAATACTTTTTATTGGAGAAAAGACCAGTTGGCAAACGGAAAAATTGAATTAAGAAATAAACAAAACAGTAAGTTACTGGATGAAAATTATGGGTCTATTCTCCTTAATTTTCTGGAATTGAAAAAAGAAGATTCGAAATTTGACGATTTTAAAACCCTGGTTAACCTACCCTCTTAATTTTCTGCAACACATCTAGCGTTTTTACGTTAATAATCTATTATTTTAGCTTTAAAAAAGTTAACCAATGCCCTTTTACCCAATAGTCAGAATTAGCCTGTCCTTCTTATTCTTAGCCGTGTTCTTAACTATAAAAGGACAGGAAGTGGAAGAGGGGAAATTGAGTCCTGAACTTGCCTTCGACTTGAAAAATAGCAGCTTGAATCAAAAACACAAGATAATCATTCTTTTAAAAGATCAGGTTGACGTAAAATCACTTCAAGATCAAGTACTTAGATCTTTACCCACGAGAGATTTACAGGTAAAAACACTTTTAGAGGCTCTTCAGTTAAAAGCGGAGAGAACACAGGAAAAACTAATCTCAGAAATATCAAATTCTCCTTTTTTAACAGCTGGTAGTATAAAGAAATTTTGGATTTCCAATATAATTTCTCTTGAGGCACAGGCCTCTTTAATTGAAATCTTACTTAAAAACCCTGAAGTTGCTGGCATAGAAAAAGATGCAGAATTAGTATCCCATCACCAAGGAAATATTAAAAAAACAAGCTTTGTTCCAAACGGAAAGGAAATTGGTCTGACTGCCATAAATGCACCTGCCCTATGGAAACTAGGATATACTGGATATGGGAGAAAAGTTTTAATTATAGATAATGGACAGGATAATCTGCATCCAGCTTTAAGAAATCAGTTCTTATATAATCATGTGCCTCTTTCTCAGGCTTATACAAGTTTAGAGACACAAGATTTTTGCTCCGAACATGGTACACACGTTGCAGGAATAGTCGCTGGTTTGGATAGAATGACGCGTGATACCATCGGAGTTGCATTCAATGCACAATGGATGGGAGTTCCTTTGTCCTTAAAAAATGCAGATGGTACAGAGTGTAAATTAAAAAATGCAACACAGTCCGATGCTATTGGAGGTATGCAATGGGCTTTAAATCCAGATAGAAATAATAGCACAAGTTCTGATATACCCGATGTTATCAATAATTCTTGGGGAAGTCCTCCAGGAAAATTTAATGTTTCCAGTTGTTTTACTTCTGCCTATCTGAATATTTTCACCACAATGCAAAATGCAGGGGTTGCCATTGTGTTTTCATCAGGAAATGAAGGACCAGATTCCTTAACGGTTAGTTTTCCTGCTGTTGTTGCCAACGATTTGGTCATGCCCTTTTCCGTAGGTGCTGTTAATGCTAAAATTTCAGGATTTCCTGTTACTTCCTTTTCTGGAAGTGGCCCTTCCGTTTGTTTGCCTAATAATGAACCACTGGGAATTAAACCTGAAGTTGTTGCACCTGGCCAGGAAATCAGAAGTGCCATAAATGGAAATGCTTACGGTTCACTTTCAGGAACTTCAATGGCAGCACCTCATGTTACAGGAGCTATATTACTTTTAAAAGAAGCATACCCAAATGTTTCTCCTATTAAAATTGTACAGGCACTTTATGAATCTGCCAGTGATTTAGGTGTTATAGGGGAGGATAATAAATACGGCAGAGGACTGATTGATGTGAAAGCGGCTTTTGACCTTTTGCGTTCACAGGGTTTAATACCCTCTCAGCCAATAAAAAGCCCTCAGGATGTGACCCTTTTGGATGTAAAAACAAGAACAGAAAATTGTGGTAATCAATTCAGGGGAACTCTGACAATAGAACATGCCGGTACGGTTCCTGTTTCTAAATTTAATATCATTTTAAAAAATGCGTCTTCAGGAGTTCTCTTAAAAACAGTTCCCTGGACTGGTATGCTTTTACCAGGCCAGCGAATGGAAATTATTTTATCTTCTATTGATTTACCTTCAGGAAAATATGATATACAATTTGGCTTAGAATTACCCAATGGAACAGCAGATTTACGTTTTTTAGATAATTACTTAAAGATACCCGTACTGGTCACATCTGAACCAATTTTACCCGTGGCCACAGCTGATGCCTCTGTCATTTGTCGCAATACAAAAGCTATTCTTAGAGCAAAAGAAAATGAAAATGAGGAAATCAGATGGTTTAACAAGGAATATGAAGGAAGCCAGATTACCAAAGGAAAGGTTTTTCAAACGGGCTTATTAAGTTCTGATACTACTTTTTTTGCAGAGCTCGTTTATTTAAAGAAATTAGGCATGACTGATCCAGATCAAGGTGAAAAAACATTTTCCGAAACATCAGGTGGACTTGTTTTTAATTGTCTGGCACCATTTATTTTAAAACAAGTAACCGTTTTCGCTGAATCTGTTGGTCCAAGGGGATTTATATTACGATCACCGGATGGTAAAATTCAACAAAAAATCGTTAATCTTCCAAAGATTGGTGAAAATATAATCGTTTTAAACTTTAACGTTACCCCAGGAAATGGATACAAACTGGAACGATCATTAGGGAAAGGAATGGCTATAACCTCCACCATGTCTGCGTTTCCATACAGAATTGCAGGTATTCTTGATATCGTATATTCTGATAATACGAACCCTAAAATTTATCCATACTTTTATAACTGGCAAATTGAATATGCTTCAGCTTGCGGTAGGTCGGCGGTAAGTACAAAAGTTATTCCCTCCACTTCCAATTTAACCATAGGATTTTCTCCAAACACAGGTAGTTTTCCACTAGTAAATGGTAAAGCTACTATCAACTTTAAAGGAACTGCTCCAGGTAGTTCTCAGGTAAATTGGAATTTTGGCGATGGAAATATAAGTACGGAGCTAAATCCAACCAATGAATATAAAACACCTGGAGAGTATGGAATCAGTTTTTCAGGAAACACAACTGAAGGTTGTCAGATTTTAACCCTTGGTTATATAAACATCACAGGTACATCCACACCAAACCAAGAAATTATCATGCCTTCTGGTACGATAACCCTCTACCCGAATCCAAATTCAGGTTTCTTTAATATCCAACCAAATTTCAAAAAACGAACCGTTCTAACTGGAAGATTATTAAATGGTGAAGGGAAGGAGGTTAGCAACTTCCTCTGGGAGAACGTAATGAATCAACCTTTTCAGGTGAATTTAAACCAAACGTTATCTCCAGGCACTTATTTCTGGTATTTTAGATCCGAAAACAAAGAAGCCACGCTTCCAATGATTATACAAAAGCCTTAATTACCTTCTGGCGCCAATTGTACTTTGAGGCCTTCTAAATATGGTTTTAAATACAATTGGCAACCTAAGCGGGAGTTATCTTTTACAAAAAAAGCCTGATCAAGCATATTTTCTTCGTCTTCACCCATTTGCGGAAGCTCACTATCAGATAAAACATAAACATGGCAAGTAGAGCAAAGTGCCATACCTCCGCAAGTACCCTGAACTGGAAGTTCGTAGGCTTTACACAACTCCATTAAGTTCATATTCATATCTAAAGGACCTTCTAAAAGATGCTCCTCCCCTTTTCTGTCCACAACGGTAATGTTCACAATATTTTCCATGATTATAATTTTTTGACGGACAAAAATAATATAATACCTCTATTTATCTCAATTTTAAACAGTCCTCCACTAATTCCCTAATATTTCCATACATTTTAAACGAATCGTCATTCAAAAATTCAATCGGATTAACCCAGCGAGCCTCTTCAATATCTTCTTCAAACTGAGGGATTAAGTTAGAATCGGGCGTTGTCATATCATACCAATAAGTATGCTTTAAGATTCGTTTTTTTTGCCTGTATGTATGCCATGTCTGGGAAATTTCATAAGAAACAGAAAGATTATAAACACCCGTTTCTTCTTGAACCTCCCTTACGGCAGCCATTTCAGGAGTTTCGCCTGGATCCATTTTACCTTTTGGCAAATCCCAGCTTTTTCTTCTATATATAACTAATAACTCACCCTTTGAATTGAAAACACAGCCTCCTGCCGCTACAATAACTTCAAATAGAGACTGAAAATCAGCCTTCATTTTATCAAAATCCGGATAAAAAAGGGTAATAGAATCAAAACGCCCCCCTTTTTCTAAAGCATCAACATAGTTTAATAGAAATCGTTTATTACCTTGATAAAGACTCAATAAATGTGTTTCAGGGACAGGAGGAAAATCTAAAATATTATTTCCTTCCGCTAAAATCAATGGCCGTTCGTTGATATAGATTTTGTAAGTTTGCATAAAATAAGTTTAAACAGGAATGGAAATAGCCAGCGAAGTAGCCAAATATTTGTTGCAAATAAACGCAATTAAATTGAATCCTCAAAAACCATTTACCTGGGCATCAGGTTTGAGGTCTCCTATATATTGTGATAATCGAATCAGCCTTTCACACCCCAATGTCAGGACTTTTCTAAAAAATAGTCTAATAAAAGCATCTGGTTTATTCCCAGTATTTGATAGAATTGCTGGTGTGGCTACTGCTGGTATTCCCCACGGTACATTACTAGCAGATGCTCTGAATTTGCCATTTTTATACATCAGAGAAAGACCTAAATCTCATGGTCGACAAAATCAAATAGAAGGAGAAATTGTCCCTGGATCCAAAATTTTATTAATAGAAGATCTTATTTCCACAGGAGGAAGTAGTTTGCAAGCGGTCAGAGCAGCCAGAGAAGCAAATTTAGAGGTTGTTGGGGTACTTGCACTTTTTACCTATGGTTTTCCAATAGCCACCGAAGCATTTACCCGGGAAAATTGTCCCTTAATTACATTGAGTAGCTATCCTGTTTTACTGGATGAGGCTACCAAATTAAATTATATTCAAGAAAAGGAAGCTGAAATTTTAAAAGACTGGGCTGTTAATCCTGAAAAATGGAGTGATACATTTATAAAAAAACAGTCTAAACTAAAATAGAAATTTCCTACATTTGCAGATTATTTTTATAGTTCACCTTTTTGCCTAAATACCATGTCAATTATTTTGGAAAGTTCCAATGCGTTTTTGAAAGAATATTTAAATAACGCATCTCCTACCGGTTTTGAATCTGAAGGTCAAAAATTATGGCTTAAATATATAGAGCCTTATGTAGATGAATCTTTCATAGATAATTATGGAACCGCTTACGGTGTAATTAATCCTGGAAGCGATTTTCGGGTTATGATAGAAGGTCATGCTGATGAAATTTCATGGTTTGTAAATTATATTTCGCCAGAAGGATTCCTTCAAGTAATTAGAAATGGTGGCTCTGATCATATTATCGCTCCTTCTAAAAAAGTAAATATTCATACTGAAAAAGGTTTTATAAAAGGCGTTTTTGGATGGCCAGCCATTCATACCAGGCATGGTGAGGAAGCAAATCTTTCCCCAAAATTAGATAATATTTTCATCGACGTTGGGGCAAAAAACAAAGAAGAGGTGTTAGAAATGGGTATTCATGTGGGTTGTGTCATTACCTATGAAGACGAAATGAGTGTGCTTAATAACCGTTATTATGTTGGACGTGCTCTTGATAATCGCATCGGGGGGTTTTGTATCGCTGAGGTAGCCAGACTAATAAAAGAAAATAATATAAAACTTCCATTTTCTTTATATGTGGTCAATTCCGTTCAAGAGGAAATTGGTCTGAGAGGAGCTGAGATGATTGCGCAGACCATCAAGCCTCACGTGGCTATTATTACGGATGTAACGCATGATACACATACCCCGCTAATGAATAAGAAAAAACTAGGTGACGTACAATCTGGACAAGGACCATCTGTTACTTATGCACCCGCTGTTCACAACAAGTTATTGAAATTAATTATTCAGGCAGCTGAAGAAAATAATATCCCTATTCAAAGACAAGCCTCTTCCAGAATGACAGGAACCGACACCGACGCCATTGCTTATTCAAATGGAGGCGTACCCTCTGCACTCATCTCTCTGCCTTTGAGATACATGCACACAACCGTTGAAATGGCGCATATTGAAGATGTTGAAAATGTGATTTTATTAATATATCAAAGTCTTCTTAAATTAGAACACAATCATAATTTCAAATATTTTTAGGCCTAAAGCACCTGACTTCTGTTTTTTGGTAAAAGACAACTGATTTATAATACACAAATTGTGATTAGTTTTTAAAAAAGCTTTTCCTGAAAGGCAGCCTTTTTTCTTCATCCTGACACCATTTTTTATTATCGAAGATCAAAAAGATTTTGAATACCTGGCGTTCTGACCGTAGTAAACCCCTCAGCATAAGTAAATCCAGCTTCTCTGCCATAACTTCTGGCTTTTGCAGATAGAAAATCTAAAAAATCAGCACCTGAAATAGGCGTTTCCTTTTCTTCTTTATACTCCAAAGCAGAAGGTAGATAAAATTGAGATTTAAATGTTTTCACCAAAGCTAACTTCTCGTCCATGTACTCAGTAATGTCCACCACAAAATCTGGTTTTAGATTATAATCCTGAATATAATGATAGACATATTTAGGCCGCCATGCATCTTGTTCCACTGCATTAAAAGATGTTAAAATTTTAGATAAACCCGAATAAAAGCAAGCATCCGCCACCATTTTTGCAGCTCTGCCATGATCGGGATGCCTGTCTTTAATAGCATTTAACAAAACAATGGAGGGTTTGAACCTTCTAATAACCTCTATTAATTTAAGTTGATTTTCATAATGATCCTGAAAAAAACCATCCGCCATATCCATATTTATCCTAAACTTTGCTCGAAGCCTTTCAGCCGCATTATTAGCTTCCCTGGTTCTGATCTCCGCAGTACCTCTTGTTCCCAATTCTCCTCTGGTCAAATCTATTAATCCAACATTATAACCCATAGAAATATGTTTCAATAAGGTGCCACTACAACCCAGTTCTACATCATCGGGATGAACACCGAATGCAAGAATATCAATATTTTCCATTTATTTTCTGAATTTAATTTCTCCACCAACTACGGTCATTAAGACCTTTGTATTCAATATCTCCTCATCTGAACAAGTAAGCAAATCATTTGAAAGGACAACAAAATCTGCTAATTTTCCTATAGAAATAGACCCCTTATCCATTTCTTCAAAGGCAGCAAAAGCGTTCCAAAGGGTATATGATGAAATAGCCTCCTTTCTCGACATACGTTGTTCAGGAAAGAATTCAAAACCATTATCGGCTCTTTTTCTGGTTACTGAGGCATAGAAACAAGCAATTGGATCAATTTCTTCAACGGGCACATCTGTACCATTAGCAATTAAAGCACCATTATCTAATAAAGAACGCCAGGGATAAGCACCCGTTCGGGATCTTTCAAATCCAAGGCGTTTTACTACGAATGGAGCGTCAGAAGTACAGTGAATTCCTTGCATAGAAGCAATAATGCCCCACTTTTTAAACCTTGGAATATCCAGTGTATCCAAATGTTGTGCGTGTTCCATTCTCCAGCGGGGAGAAGCCATTCCGTTCATCGATTTTATTCTCTCCTCAAAAATATCAAGCACCTCTTTATTTGCGCGATCACCTATGGCATGAACACAAAACTGCAACTGGTGTTTTACAGCTAAACCTGCAATTTTATCAACTTCCTCCAAGGGAGTTGTATTCTGCCCTGAAAATCCATATTTATCAGCATAGGGTTTTAATAACCAGGCACCAAAAGCACCTAATGCCCCATCAACCTCCGATTTAATAGCTCTTACCGTAAGATGATTATCACCTAAATTTATCCAAGGAAAACCATCCAATTTTCCATTCATATCATCAAAACTTTCTCTAATCATTGCCCATAACCGAATATCCATTTTACCCGATTCAGCCCATTCTTTAAGCCAATTAAGATCATTTAACTTGGTACCTGCATCCTGGAAAGAGGTAATCCCATTTTTTAGACATTCCTTTTGAGCTAATTCAAGACCTTCAAACCATATTTTTTTTAATTCCTCTGGTTTTAACGATTTTAAATAATCCTGATAGGACCTGGAAACAAGGTTCATAGCCCGCTCCTCAAAAACACCAATGGCGTCTCCATCAGAATCCCTTACAATTTCACCCCCCATTGGATTCGGTAGCTCTTTGGAAATGCCTGATGCTTTCATAGCCATTTCATTAGCAAAAACCGCATGGCCACTTGCATGTCTTAATAAAACCGGATTATTAGGTGAAATTGCACTTAATTCATCATGAAAAGGATAACCCAGAATATTTTTATCTGGTATTTTTTCCCATTTTTCCTGATGCCAGCCCCGACCAACAATCCATTCTCCAGGTTTTGCAGTCATCACCTTTTTTTCAACCATTTCAACAATCTCATTCCATGATTTTGCACGAAGAAAGTTCAAATTTTGAAGCCCTTCTCCGAATCCTCCAAAATGACCATGCCCTTCGATAAATCCAGGCATAACGAAAGAATTATTTAAATCTATAATTTCTGTTTTAGGCCCTTTAAAATGGTTAATTAATAATTTTTCTCCTACACCTATAATTCTATTTTTACTAACTGCAATGAAAGTTGCCTTTGGCATTAGAGAATCAACTGTGTAAATATTTCCATTGATAAAAATTATATCTGCATAGATCTTTTCTTTCGTACAACTCAAAAGAGAAGAAAAAAGAAAAACCACAAAAAAATAATTAAAAAACGTCCTCATAAGTTTAAATTATAGAAATGAAGTGGAAAAATAAACTAATAAATAATAATAAAATAAATTAGCTTAGCTAATGTATAAAAAAAAACAGTATGCCTTTAATAATTAGAAAAGCTGAAGACAAAGATCTTCCCTTTATTCATGACCTTGTGAGAGAATTAGCCATTTTCGAAAAAGAAGAAAAAGAATTTACGGCAACTTTATCCATGTATGAAAACGATTTTAAGGAAAACGTATTTCAATCTATAGTGGCGGATTTAGATGGTGAAATAGTGGGCATGGTATTATATTATTTAACCTATTCTACCTGGAAAGGAAAAATGATGTATTTGGAAGATTTCGTGGTCAAAGAAAAAAATAGAGGAAAAGGAATAGGAAAAGTTTTATATCAAGCATTTATCGAAGAAGCAAAAAATCAAAATTGCCAGTTAGCCAAATGGCAGGTATTAGACTGGAATGCACCAGCAATTCAGTTTTATACGCAGAATAATGCTATTTTAGAGAAAAATTGGTGGAACTGTAAGGTTTTTTTTAATAAAAACAAGGATTTTTCGTAATTTTTTTATTAATTAGTTGAATTATAGCAACAAACACATTAGATTTGTTATATAAAAATGTGAAATTAGTTTTTTTTAGTGTTTCATAGTG
>JBEAXK010000065.1:0-8727 GCA_041159865.1 Bacteroidota bacterium | reverse complement strand
CCCTTTGCTTTAAATTCCTCTGGAATGGTATTATAATCGATACTCAAAAACCAACGAACCCGTGCATTTTCAAATTCCAGAAACCCAGCTGCCGTATTGTGTGTTTGAACATGAACTATATTTTCCTGGACACTGCCAAATATCCAGCTTAACATATCAAAAAAATGAACGCCAATATTGGTTGCAATGCCACCTGATTTAGATAAATCGCCCTTCCAGCTTGTAAAATACCAGTTTCCACGAGACGTTATATAAGACAAATCTACGTCCCATTTTTTATTCTTTGGTTGTCGGTGAATTCGTTCCCTTAAGGCAATGACACTCGGATGAAGGCGCAACTGTAAAATGGTATTGACCTTTTTCCCCGTCTCTTTTTCTATCTCCTGTAAAGCATCAATATTCCAAGGATTTAACACAATAGGTTTTTCACAAATCACATCAGCACCTACTCTGAGTCCAAATCTAATATGTGAATCGTGTAGATAATTTGGTGAACAAACACTTACAAAATCTATTTGTTGCTGATCTCTTTTTAGCTTTTCAACGTGTCTGTCAAAGCGCTCAAATTCTGTAAAAAACTGCGTATTAGGGAAATAACTATCTATAATACCCACTGAATCAAATTTATCCATTGCAGCTACCAGGTCATTTCCTGTTTCTTTAATGGCTTTCATGTGTCGTGGAGCTATATATCCCGATGCACCTATGAGGGCAAATTTTTTCATTTGTCGAAATTTAACTTGCAAAGTTAATTTTTTTCAGGAATAAATGAGGCCGTTATTTCGTCCATCTGCTTTAATTTTGCTGAAAAATCTCCCCTTAATTTATTTCGAACTGCGTATAAGTTTTGTATAGATTCGTCTATTTCGGCAGGAATGATAGCTTCCAGCCACTCTCGCATTCTTTTGGCAAACGTGGGTGATTTTCCTTGGGTTGAAATGGCGATTTTTAAATGGCCCTTGGTTACTATTCCTCCTAAATAAAAATCGCATAAATCAGGCGTATCCGCTATATTTACTAAAATTCCTTCTTTCCTTGCTTCCGCTGAAACCTGTTTATTTACTTCCTTATCATCAGTGGTTGCAATCACTAACTGATGGCCTTTTAAAAAGACCGGCTTATATTTCTCATTGATAATGGTTACCTCTTTATCTTCAATAAAATCTAATGTTTCTGGTCTTATCATGGGGGAAACCAACGTAACAATAGCCTGTGGGCTGGATTTATATATAAAGGAAAGTTTTTCTAAGGCAACATTTCCACCTCCGACAATTAATATTCGTATATTTTCTGGTTTGATAAATATGGGATATAAGGTATTCATGCGTAAACGTAGTCTAAATTAACCTGATTTTTTAATGCGACAAAGTCTGATTGCAAAACAGGACCAAAAATAAAAAGAGCTGGAGCCTCAATATCATTTTCCTTTACTTGAAAAGCTATATTTTCTATGGTGGATAAGAGTGTTTTTTCTTCTGGCAAAGTACCGTTTGATATAACAGCAACAGGATAATCAAGCGGTTTGTATTGCTTAAAAATAGTGCATATTTCATTTATTTTACCAAGTCCCATAAACACAATGACCGTTGCAGTCGATTTGGCCGCATGAACGATATCACCCGAGACTTGTCCGTCTGCTGTTGTACCTGTTACTACCCAAAAACTTTCCGAAATGCCTCTTTGAGTCAAGGGTATTTTATGCCTGGAACTTATGCCACTAAAGGAGGAAATACCAGGGATTACTCCCGTTTCTATGCCTGCCAATCTTGCCATTGTTAATTCTTCACTTGCTCTACCAAAAACAAAAACATCGCCCCCTTTTAGTCTCACTACCCGCTCCCCTCTACCTGCTAATTCAACCATTTTCAAGGAAATTTCCCTTTGTGAAATGGAGTGTAACCCAGCTCTCTTTCCAACGAAAGTTTTGATTGCACTTCGATTATATTTTAATAAATCTTTGTGGATAAGTGCGTCATATAATATATAGGTAGCCTGTTTAATTGCTTTAATTCCCTTTAAGGTAATTAATTCAGGATCGCCTGGTCCTGCACCTACCAATTGAATATTACCCCTAATTAACCTGTTCATTCCGCTGATTTTTTATCCAAAGAATCGATTTTTTGGCAGTAGTTAAATAGCTTGCTGCAAAATTTTCACTTGGTTCCTCCTTATTAATCTTATTTATATTTTCCAGGAAGGTAATGCCCTTTTCGTTTGAATAATCTGGAAAATAAGAATCAAAACTTTGAATTATAGATTCATGGGAGTTGGTAGCCGCATTTTTAGTTGTCAAAATAGCTTTTGCAGCCCTTATTTGTCCTGAAAAAGAATGATAAATGGAATCATTCCAACGCTGATCTTCAAATGCAAGAATGGCACATTCCAATAATTCGTCCGCTTCAATAAGTAAAGTTTGTATTAAATCGATCATGACTCCTGCACATTCTCCCACCCCAATGGCTTTTTCATATTGGGTTTCATTTCCCCAATCAATAAAATCAATAGGTTGCAACTGGGTGATATCTGAATATAACTTTAAGTTCTGGAAAAAATAATCCGTTGATTTACGATCATAATAGGTATTAAAATCCTCATTTTCAATATGATTTGTCTTAAAATCATCTAAAATCCAACGTAAAACATGGGGAACTCTTCGCGAAGGCACCTTTAGCACTTTATCGGCAAACCGACCCAGGCCGTTACCCAACAGTCCTCCACCAAGAAGTACCTGAGTAGCAGGAGCAACGTGATCACCATGTTGAATGGTCATTCCTTGAAAGCCAATGTTTGCAATGGTATGTTGCCCACAAGCATTCATACAACCACTAATTTTAATAGAAATATCGTGGTCAGTGATCAAATCTACATATTCCTCCTCAATCACATTTTTTAAAACCTCAGCTAAACCCATGCTACTTCCAATACCTAAATTACAGGTATCTGTTCCCGGACAAGCTACTATATCGTTAATTCTGTTAAATCCTATTCTGGCTAATCCTATTTTTTTCAATGCATTATAAATGGCTACTAAATTCTCTTCAGGAATATGGCGAAGCAAAATACTTTGGGAGGGAGAAAAACGACTGTCGTCTCCTGCATATATTGAAATAATATCGGCTAGTTTTCTTGCAAGTTCAGAAGAAAAATTTCCATTTTCTATGGGAATACCAACGGCAAATAAACCTTCCTGTTTTTGTTTAAAAACATTGGTCTTTAACCATTTTTCGTATTGTAAATCGATTGGGGGTAATAATGGGAAAAGATTAGATGAAGGAAAAGTTTTTTCCTTTTGTCTTTTAATAGATGGAATTTCATTTATTGCTTTTTTTTCAGAAGCAACCCATTCCATAAACTGGGCGATCCCAACTTCTTTTATTAAAAACTTTAATCTGGCTTTATTTCTCCTGTTTCGCTCTCCATATCGATCGAATACCCTTATAATGGCTTCAGAAATGGGTAATAACTCATCTATCTCTAAAAATTCATATAGTACATCAGCACTTCTGGGTTGTGCTCCAATACCACCACCGAGTAGCATTTTAAAACCCCATTTACCCTTTTCTATGACTGGAATAAATCCAAGGTCATGAAAAAAAGTATAGGCAGTGTCGGCATTTGAACTTGAAAAAGCTACTTTTATTTTACGCCCCAATTCCTGACAAATTGGATTTCTAAGAAAATGGGTAAAAAAAGCTTCCGCAAATGGAGTAACATCGAATGGCTCCTGAGGATCAATGCCAGCAAAAATGGAAGCAGTTACGTTTCTAACGGTATTGCCACAAGCCTCTCTCAGGGTAATTTCATCTTTCTCTAATTCTGCCCACAATTCAGGAGCTCTATTTAACTGAACATAATGTAATTGAATATCCTGACGAGTTGTAATATGTAGATTACCTGTAGAGAATTCATCTGACACATCCGCCATTCTCTTCAACTGTCTGGCAGTAAAACGACCCATCGGAATTTTTATACGAATCATCTGAACACCAGGTTGTCTTTGTCCATATACCCCTCTTGCCAGACGCAGACTTCTAAATTTTTCCTCCCCTATTTTACCATGTTGAAAGGCGTAAATTTTTTTCTCGAGATCGATAATATCCTTTTCAACGATTGGATTTTCCAATTCAGTTCTAAAACTTTGCATGTGATTCGGGTTAAATGAGATGACAAAAATAAACATTATTTCTATATATCCTATATAATTAGTAGAATATTATTTGTATTAATAATAATACAAAGCAAGGATTATTAAATCTTATACAACATGAATGAGAAATACTTATTCACTATATTTACGGACTAAACTACAAATGACTTTAGTTTTCATACATTGGGAAAAGTAAGCAAATACGCATTATTTATTTTTATCATTTGTATATTGCTAAATGATAGACTATCTGGTATTGGTTGTGTAGAAAGCATCAATGTTCCAATGCCTAATTCTTGCAGTAGAATAATTACTTTACAAGAATTAGCAACTGGCTCCATTCCAATAGGAGCCTATGTAATTATCAACGATAACAATCCTGCAAATAGGGAAATTCTTGATGGAATTAGTCCTGCATCTGGATGGAAATATGGTATTTTTTCCTCAACTGGAAGCTTAATTTGTTCTGGAACTCTAATTTCAAAAGACTATACTCCACCTAACTGGTCAGAATCAGATTCATTAACCTGGTTAAATTTTGATACCTTGGTTTTATGGCGGCATGATCTACCCAAAATTGAAAATGTGGCTTCAACTTGGATGGATATATATGAATTTTATTACACAGGAAAACCAATAATGGCTCCTGACAGTTGTGGGGGATTACAGCGTATTTTTGTAACAGATCGGCTTGTTATTACACCATGTGGTGCGTTTGAGAATACTTTGTTTCGCACCTTTGTTTACGCCGATGAAAGAGGAAATACCCGTTCTATTACCCAGATTATTTATTTTCGAAAACCTCTATTAGACAATGATTGTAGTTATATAAATCCTTCAAATACTTATGATGATTATGGACCATCCAATTTAACAACGTTTGGAGTATTAGGTATTTATCAAGGTGTTGGAACTTGTGGTATTCCAGATACATTAACCTATAACCATTGCGGAAATTATTCAGAAGAAGACATTATTTCTTTCACAAAAGACCACTATTTGGCAGACTATTATTTACCCAATGGAAATGCAAGTCAAGTAAGCTTATTTGACTTAAGTGCTGATTTTTCGTGGGCATTTTCTATAAAAACTTTTCAGGGATGTCCCGGAAGTTCTCTCTCTGAAATAGTAGTACACATTACAGATAACTGTAGCGCTAACATCTTAAAAGACACCCTTTATCTATCATATAAAGATTCATCCCCTCCAGTGAGTTACCCTTTAGATGGATCTTTGCCTATTTTTGGACACAGTAAACCTAATACCGACGACGAATATTTAGCCTTACCTGTTCTACCATTTGATTCTTTATCTCACGGCTGCTTTGGTGAATTATATTTACCCGATGGTACTGATGATAAGCTACTCGGAACCCTTTTTAATTGGACTATTAATGATGATTGTTCCTCCAAATACGATTTAAATTTGCAATTTAAAGTACAAACGGCATGGGAATTTAACAGCCCATATTTTAAAACTTATCCCGATTTCACCGATGTAAATTATCCAGTTTCACCTATGTCTTCAAGTGGTCATATGATACATAATATTCCCGTTGGTTATCATAGACTTATAATATCAGCACAAGACGGATGTTACAACACTCTACTAGATACCTTATATTTTTTGGTTTACGACAAAGTAAAACCCAGGGTTATTACTAAAGATCAGCTTCATATTTCTCTCCCAATCACTAAATGGAATTCGTCCGGAGATAATCAATATAAGGACGAAAATGGAGAAGCCAGGATTTATGGTCAGGACATAAATGATGGTTCATATGATGGATGCCTCCTTGATTCTTTATATATGCGACGGATAATATCCAAAGAATATATTCAACAATATTTATTGAAAAATATGGATTATGATTTATTCAGCCATAGCGGAAATCCTAATGGAATGGTTGATTTAGAAGATTTTGAAATTAATTCAGACGGTTCATTTTTCACCCCAAGAGGAATGCCTTATGTCTCATTTCATTGTGGCGATGTAGGAAAAGAAGTGGATGCAGAGTTATGGGCAGCTGATTTAATTCAAATTCTTGATTTAACGGGTACTAAAAGGATAACTTTAAAACCTAACTGGGATTGGAATCAAACTAAAATTATAGTCGAAGATAATTCTGCACCTAAAATTAAACCACCTACTTTACCCTCTGTTACAAATCCTTCATGGGTAAATTACATTGATGGAACGGATAAAGAAAGAATTAAAAAATTGGAAGACCCCATTTCTTCCAACACATTATTTGGATTTCCTGAAATAAGTAGTGGTAGTTGCCAGCCTGTTGTTTTATATCATTTAGAAAAAAATCTGAATTGTGATACTGGATATATAGATAGAATCTGGACCTTGGTTCAAGTTAGAAAATCGGGAGATACCGTCAGGCATATTGCCAAACAAAGAATAACAATCCGGGCAAATCATTCTTTTTCATTTACCGTTCCTCAAGATGAAACAACTACCTGTTTAGCCAAGTTACAACCAAAAAATGAATTCACCTGGAAGGAAAATGCTTGTGATTTAATCGCAGTTAGTTACAAGGATAAATCTTATTATTCCGATGTTACATCTGAAAATTGCATTAAAATATATAGAACTGCCACTTTTATAAACTGGTGTATGCTGCCAAATCAGTTTCATTGTGGTCAAGCTGATCCGATGGAATATGCCAGAATTTTACCCAGATCGGGCGGAAAGGAACAAACATTTAGATTTGAAAAAAAACCAACTGACAATCAGTTTTATACAGATACTACGCGAAATCTAGATAACATTCCTCTTTCAACCTTTTTACCTGTTAAATCAGCTTCTTGCGCAGGAGAACAAACTTTTGCTTGGCAGTACACGCAGATTATTTCAGTAACAGACGATATTCCACCAACAATCATAAAAAACTACCAGAAAGATTTTAATCTGAGACCGTCCGATTGCAAGGCAAACATTTCGTTTTCATTCATTTGTAAAGATGATTGTTCAAATACTATTTTTAAAGGTAAAAAGGTTCAAATTAGGACCAGGCAATCAGGTCAAATAATTAAAGAATATGTAGATTTTCCAGGTATTTTTAAAACAGACACCTGTCAATTAAGTTTAGGTGATTTTTCAGAAGGCCATTACATAGCAAGCATTATCCTAACCGATGCCTGTGGAAATGCCACAACAGACACTCTTTCATTTTCAGTTAACGATAAAACCATTATACCTTTTATATGTGTACAACAACTATCTACACCCTTAGTATTATCTAATTTGAATTTACCGACGGCAACCATTCATTACTCCGATTTTCTTCAGGATAAAATGTTAAATAATTTAGATTGCTCCGGTTTATTGCATTTTTATATGGTTCGAGACACCTTTCCCCTATCTTTCAGACCAACCTATCAAAGTGAGGAAAATAAATTTATCACACTGAATTGTAATGATTATAATCAACCTCTTACGGCACTTAGGTTATACCAGGTTGATAGCCAAGGGAACTACACTTATTGCAAAGTATATGTTATACTAGAAGATAAATTTTCGCTTTGTAAAACAGAAAATATTAGTATTTCGGGTAAAATTACCTTAAGTCCTGGACATAATTATAATGGATTTCATATAAATTTAACCGGGATAAATGAATTAACAACAACAACTAATAGTGAAGGTACTTTTAGGCTGGATGGAGTAAAACCAAACACTGCCTATACCCTAAAGATTTCTAAGGAATCGCAATATTTATCAGGTATTAGCACCTATGATTTGTTACTAATTAACAGGCATATTTTGGGAATTCGACCCTTAATTTCAAAATATAGTTTTGTAGCTGCAGATGTAAATAATTCAGGTAGTGTTACCACCTTGGACATGGTTTTACTCAAAAAAATGATTTTACAAATTGAAAAGAAATTTCCTAATAATATGAACTGGCATTTTTTCGACAAATTCGGACAAGAAAAAATATCAGTTTCAGCTTTGACTACCCAGAATATAGGGGAAATAATAGGAATCAAGACGGGAGATGTATCTGGTGCAGAGCAAATAAAGTAGAAATCGATTCAATAATTAAATATTATATTAAGAAATATATTTTTCAATCCATTAATTAACCAATGTTTAAAATAGGGAAATAAAAATACCCAGATAAAGGAAATTCATTTCCCGTTTTCAATTTCAGGTAAAACTTATTTTTTCCCACAAATCGTATAGGCGATGCACGTATCGTTTTTTCTAGATTCCGATAAATTCAAATATTCCCATAATTCTATTAAACAGATAAATCCAGAAGAAAACTCTTTACAACGGTTGTCCAATTTCCATTTCCGTGAAACTTGGGGTTTCTCTTTATCATATAAGACGAAGCATGCTTCGTTTCTAGAGGTTTCGGTGAGTATCTTATATTTAATATACAGTTGAAGTGGAAAAATCCACTTTTTATCATATCAGAGTTCCATTTTCCATTCCATGTATTTTAATTTTTGACAAATGGTAATATTGCTTCTTTTTTTCCATTACTGCATTGAACAAAGTAATATCCAAATGCCAACTGTTGAATGTCGATTTCTTCTGAAATAATCGATTCAATTCCAGGA
>JBEAXK010000053.1:0-18739 GCA_041159865.1 Bacteroidota bacterium | reverse complement strand
GTCAGAAACATTATATATAAAAATATTATGGGTTGATTATGATTTAAAATTCTGTATTATTGAATTTTTAGGGGAATGGAATGATTGTATTGAGGAAGATTGTCAGACACTGAAAAGAAATATTATAGATAAAATGCTGGTTTATGGCATCATTCATTTCATTTTAATTGGAGAAAATATTTTAACCTTTCATAGTGGTGATGACGATTATTATCAGGAGTGGATAGACGATATTTCTGAAGAGGGAGGTTGGGTCGCTTTATTAAATTTGCCAAAACATGTTTACAATGATTTTAAAGATGCCCGTATCCATCATTTGTTTTTCATGGGAACAGATTACAATACTTTTAACTGGAGAATATACAAACCGACGGCTATTTTTCAATTATTAGAGGAACGAATTCAAGGTTCCATAAAATCTTTACCCTCTTATTAGGTTTGAAGTCCTTTGAATGATTACCTTTACAAAATGTTTAGAAGCGGTTTTGTAAATATTATTGGTAAACCCAATGTGGGTAAATCCACTCTCATGAATGCCTTGGTGGGAGAAAAAATGTCTATTATAACTCCTAAGCCGCAAACTACACGCCATAGAATTCTTGGCATTTTAAGTGGTGAAAACTTTCAGTTAATCTTTTCTGATACGCCTGGCTTCATCGATAACCCTGCATACAGGATGCAAAAAACAATGAATAGCTCGGTTAGAGGAAGTTTTGAAGATGCCGATTTATTGGTTTGGGTCTCTGAGTTCTCCGAACCTGATAACAGTTTAGAAGCACTTCACGAATCTCTTAACCAACTAGAAATTCCTCTTGTTTTAGTCCTCAATAAAATCGATTTACGTTCACAGGAAGATATCCTAGACTGGATTTCAAGAAAAAAGGAAATATTTCCTGAGGCACATTTTTTTGCTGTTTCTGCTTTAAAACAAATCCAAACGGAGGATCTTTTAGCTTTTATTAAGAATAATCTGCCCGAAGGTCCTGAATATTACCCCCCCGATCAGCTTACAGATAGAAATGAAAGGTTTTTTGTGGCTGAAATTATACGGGAAAAAATCCTTCTCCAATATAAACAGGAAATACCCTACTCTGTCGAAGTGCGTGTCGAATCCTTTAAGGAAGATGTGACAATGGCAGGAAAACCAATTGTCAGGATTCAAGCGACTATCTTTGCCTCCAGAAAAAGTCAAAAGCCTATTCTTATTGGAAGAGCTGGCAGTTCTTTGAAAGCGTTAGGTGAAGCCTCCAGGCTGGACATAGAAAAATTTTTAGAGTCAAAAGTTTATTTAGAGCTTTTTGTCAAAATTAGAGAAAACTGGCGTGATGATGAACAGTCTTTGAAGCAATTTGGCTACGAAGGATAATTGGGGTATAAATTGTAAATTTAACCTCTATTTTAGTTTTTGAAAAAGTAAACATGAATAATATAGTGGCCATTGTAGGCCGACCCAATGTAGGAAAATCAACCCTCTATAATCGTTTAATTGGTGAGAGGAAAGCCATCATTGATAATATTTCTGGTGTAACCAGAGACAGACAATATGGACCCAGTTACTGGAACGGTAAAAATTTTACCGTTGTGGATACAGGTGGCTTTGTAAAACATTCCCAGGATATTTTCGAATCTGCCATTAGAACTCAAGTTAAAATTGCCATTGAAGAAGCTGCAGCTATCATTTTTATGGTCGATGTAACTACAGGAATTACCGACTTAGATGATGAGGTAGCGGATATGCTTCGAAGAACGGATAAACCTGTTTTTTTAGCCATTAATAAAGTAGATAACAGCAACCGTTTGTTAGAGGCTAATGAATTTTATGCCCTTGGATTTGAAAATGTATTTTTTCTTTCCTCCATTACCGGTTCTGGAACAGGTGAAATTTTAGATGCAGTGGTTGAACATATTTTTGAAGAGGAACCTCCTACCGATGAAATACCACGATTTGCCATCGTTGGTCAACCAAATGCGGGAAAATCATCCCTTACAAATGCTTTTTTAGGAGAAGACAGGAATATTGTAACTGAAATAGCAGGAACTACCAGAGATGCTATTCATTCTCATTATAAAAAATTTGGCAAGGAATTCATTCTTATCGATACTGCTGGCATTAGAAAAAAAGGAAAAGTTCACGAAGACCTCGAATTTTATTCTGTCATGCGTGCCATTAAATCTATGGAAGAATGTGATGTTTGCGTTCTTCTCGTGGATGCAACTTTAGGAATGGAATCACAGGATGTAAACATTTTTGCTTTAGCTCAAAAAAGACAAAAAGGTATTGTCATCCTAATTAATAAATGGGATTTAATCGACAAGGAAACGAATACTTCCCGCGATTTAGAAAAAGAAATCAGGGAAAAAATTGCTCCTTTTACCGATGTGCCCATTCTTTTTATATCAGCAACTGAAAAGGTCAGAATTTTTCAGGCATTAGAAGCTGCATTATCTGTTTATGAGAATAGAACCAGAAAAATCAAGACTTCAGAGTTAAATGACACCCTACTTCCTATTATTGAGAATATGCCACCTCCTGCACACAGAGGGAAATATATTAAAATAAAATATATAACTCAGCTGCCTACCCGAAACCCTTCCTTCGTGTTTTTCTGTAATCACCCTACCCACATTAAAGATAGTTATCGTAATTTCCTTGAGAATCAAATGCGAAAACATTTTCAATTTACGGGAGTTCCTATTCATATATTATTCAGACAAAAATAAGGATTAGCTTTTTTATGAAATGTTTTGAAACCCCAATTCCCGGACTTTTGCTTTTTGAACCCAGGGTTTTTCCTGATGACAGAGGTTATTTTTTTGAATCTTTCCGAGATGACTTTTTGAAAAAACAGGGTATACATTTACCTTTCATTCAAGACAATCAATCAAGGTCAACCAGAGGGGTTTTAAGAGGATTGCATTACCAGATTGGGGAGTTTGCGCAAGCAAAATTAATACGTGTATTAAGAGGTGAAATCTTAGACGTTGCAGTTGATTTAAGAGAAAACTCCCCTACATTCGGTCAATCCTACAGTGTTGTTCTAAGTGAAGAAAATCATCATCAGTTATATATCCCTCGGGGATTTGCTCATGGGTTTCTAACTCTAAGTTCAACGGCAGATATATTGTACAAATGTGATGCTTATTATCATAAAACGGCCGAGGCAGGCATTAAATACGATGATCCCCAGCTAAATATTGACTGGAATTTCCCAAATACTGATATGATTTTATCTGAAAAAGATACTGTTCTTCCAACTCTGGGTTGTCATACTTCTATTGAAATATCTTTTCAGTCATGAAAATAAAGGTACTGGTAAGTGGGGCAAATGGACAATTAGGATTAGCATTGCAGCTTATTTCTTCTAATTATCCTAGCTTACAAATTGATTTCATAAATAGAAATCAACTTGATTTAGAGAGGTTAGAAGCAACCAATATTCCATCCATTTTAAATACATCTCTTTACGATTATTACATACATGCGGCAGCTTACACCGCGGTGGATCTGGCTGAAAAAGAAATTAAACAATGTTTTCAGATAAATGAAATAGCTGTAAAACAGCTGGTTACCCATTTTTCGTCAAAAAAGACTAAATTCATTTATATCTCAAGTGACTATGTTTATCATAGTTTACAAAACACACCTTTCACAGAAACAGATTTACCACAGCCCAAAGGAGTGTATGCTAAGTCCAAACTGGCCGGAGAAGAGGCTGTAAAAAAACATACCGATCATTATTTAATTTTCAGAACCTCCTGGGTTTATGGGGAACATGGTAAAAATTTTATCCGAACCATGGACAGAATGGGACGTGAAAAAGAACAGATTCAAGTAGTTTTTGATCAGATAGGTTCCCCAACCTGGGTATATGATTTAGCAAATATGCTGCTGACCATTATCACTGAAGGAAAAGCCAAAGAAATAAACGGAACTTTCAATTATTCCAATGAAGGCATAACCAGCTGGTATGACATTGCAAAAGCTATTATGATACAGCGTGGATATTCTACTAAGATCATACCCGTCAGAACCACCTCTTTCCCTCTTCCAGCCCCTCGACCCCCTTTCAGTGCTATGGATAAATCGCATTTCAAAGAGATTTTTAGATTAGAAATACCCCATTGGCAAGAATCTCTCCAAAAGTGTTTACAAAGGTTACCCGATTAAATTTATATTGAACTAAACATTCCTTTTTATTATTTAATAGTAAAATAAAACGCATTAACCAATAAACTTGTATATTGGAGTAAACGCATAATAATTGAACAATGGCGAATAGAATCTCCTGTTTTTTAGCACCCCCTTTTCGGGTTTCTTTGATCCAAAAGAATGTGTTTATTGTTATTTTCAACTTATTTTTTATTTCTAAGATAAATGCAACGCATAATAGAGCTGGAGAAATATCTATTTCTCAGGTTGGCGACTGTACCTCCAGCTTAACAGTGAAAGCAACAATAACTACTTATACCAAAACCAGCAGTATTCAAGCCGACAGGGACACCTTGTTTATTTGTTGGGGTGATGGAAAATGTGAAAAAATAGGAAGATCCAATGGAGGAGGTTCTACTCCCAAAGGTGAACCTCTTGAAAATGATACTAAAAGAAATATTTATATTGCCTATCATACCTTTCCGTCGAGGGGTACCTATGTCATATCTATGACCGATCCAAATAGGAATGGAGGTATATTAAATGTAAATTATCCCAATTCAGAACAAATCAGGTTTCATATTCAAACCACTTATACCTTCCCAAACCCTCAATTCCAGGGTTGCAATAATACGCCGGTTTTACTTCAGCCTCCTATTGATATTGGTTGTGTGGGTCAAAAATTTATCCATAATCCAAATGCTTATGACAGTGACGGAGATAGTTTATCCTATCACTTTTCAGTTCCCCTTCAGGATGTAGGATTAGCAGTTCCAAATTATATTTTCCCAAGTAATATCAGTCCGGGTCCTAAAAATAATTTAACGCTCAATCCAGTCACAGGGGATATTGTCTGGGATGCTCCTCAAAGAGCGGGTGAATATAATCTTTCAATTTTTATTGTAGAATACAGAGATGGATTTCCTATAGATACCATTATTCGCGATATGCAAATTCTGATTAAGAATTGTGATAATTTACCGCCAGAAATAAAGGTACCCTTCGATGAAATTTGTGTCATTGCAGGACAGACCTTACGTTTTGAGGTAACAGCAACCGCTCCGCTTACGGAGAGTATTCAAAGAGTCAAACTTACTGCTTTAGGAGGTCCGTTTCAGGTTCAGCCAAGTCCTGCTACCTTTCTTCCTCCTGGACGATTTTTTGAACCAGATCCCGTTACCAAAGTATTCACCTGGAAAACAACTTGTGAGCATATCTCAGAACAATATTATTCAGTCGTATTTAAAGCGCAGGATAATTTTTTTCCTGATTCTTCTGGATTAGCCATTCTGAAAACCGTCCGAATTAAAGTGATGGGACCACCACCAAAAGATCTGCAGGTAAAGAGTAATCCGCAATCCATTCTTCTGAGTTGGGGTAAACCTTATGCATGTGACACAGTAGGTGGAAATTATTTCAGAGGATTTACCGTTTGGCGAAAAATTAATACCAATCAATTTCCGCTGGATACCTGTCAACCAGGATTGGCTGGAAAAGGTTATACCCAACTCACTGATTTTAGTATTATTAATATTCAGAACAACCGATATATTTACGAGGATAAAACTATCGAACCAGGTAAAACTTATTGTTACAGGATTTTAGCTGAATTTGCCAGGACTACGCCAAATGGTCGCTATGCCTATAATCTTGTGGAAAGTCTTCCCTCTGAGGAAATATGCATTCAACTTGGCAGAGATTTACCTCTTCCCATTGAAGTAAATGTTAAAAAAACAGCAGCAACGGGAAGTATAAACATTTGCTGGATAAGACCCAAACCTGAAATTCTGGATACGATTAACAATCCTCCACCCTATACCTTTATTTTAACCCGAGGAACTGGCTTAAATCCGAATGATTACAAAGAAATATGGAGGAGCCAGCCAGCCAATAAGTTTAGTAATATTCTGGACACTTGTTACTTAGATGTCCAAACGGATACAGAAAAAAATGCTTATTCCTATAAAATAACTTTACTAACAGGTATAGATAATCGGGTTCAAGGCACGACAAATCAAACCTCTTCGGTTTTCTTAACAGGTTCTGGATCGGATAGATCTGCTATTTTAAACTGGAATTTTCAGACAACCTGGGAAAATTATGGCTTCACTGTTTACCGAAAAAATAGTGCAGGTGTATTTGATTCCATTGGATTTACAAAGGTTAAAACCTTTACAGATTTGAATTTAACGAATGGAAAATCATATTGCTATTTAATTAAAAGTTGGGGTACTTATGGGGTTACTGGTTTACCGGACCCAATACTTAATTTTTCGCAGGAAATATGCATTACCCCTAAAGATAATGTTGCACCATGTCCGCCCGTTTTAAAGGTGAACAACTTTTGTCAAACTGGAATTTATCCGGATTGTGATGAAATTGCTTCTACGGGAAATGAACTAAACTGGTCAAAAGCAAAAGACTGTGTAGATAATGATATCGCAGGGTATAACCTTTATTATGCCTCAGGACCTGGCAAAACAGAAACTAAAGTAAAAACGATTAATGGTTCAAATGTAAGCAATACCAGACATGCCCCACAAAACGGTTTAGCTGGATGTTACCGATTAACGGCTTTTGATGCAAATGGAAATGAAAGTAAACCCAGTGAACAGGTTTGTTCTGTCAATTGCCCTGTTTATGAACTTCCCAATGCGTTTACGCCAAATGGAGACGGTAAAAATGATATTTTCACACCCAGAAAATCCTGCTTTATTGTATCCGTTGACTTTAAAGTTTTCAACCGATGGGGACAATTAGTTTTCCAGACAACTGAACCAGCTCTTAATTGGGATGGAAATCAATTACAAGGTCAAAAATTACCCTCTGGAACTTACTATTATGTTTGTAAAGTATTTGAAAATGGAACAGAAGGCGTAGTCCCATTTGGAAGTACGCTTAGTGGCTATATTGAATTACATAACGGAAAAGATTAAAAGAATTTATGTTTACAGGAATTATTGAATCTTTAGGAACCGTGGAGGCAATTTCTTTACATGGAACGAATAAAGAATTCACCATTTCTTCACCCATTTCTAATGAATTAAAAGTAGATCAAAGTCTTTCTCACAATGGTGTTTGTCTGACAGTCACAGCGATAGAAGATGGGCGTCATCAGGTTACAGCGATTGACGAAACACTTCAACGGAGTAATCTTGACTCATTAAAAGTAGGAGAAACTGTTAATTTAGAAAGAGCAATGTCAGGATTATCCCGTTTTGATGGTCATTTAGTGCAAGGGCATGTTGATACCGTAGGTCAGGTTGTCAGTGAAAATGATATAGACGGTTCCTGGCTTTTCACCTTTTCCTTTCCTCAAGAAAATAAACATTTACTGGTTGATAAAGGCTCCGTCTGCATTAATGGTGTAAGTTTGACCGTCATCAATCCTACCAATACTACTTTTCAGGTTGCTATTATCCCCTATACGTTTGAGCATACAACTTTTAGAACTCTAAAAAAAGGAAATCCTGTAAACCTTGAATTTGATATTTTAGGTAAATACATTGCAAAGTACGCTTCCGTATTCACTAAATAAAAAAGGGGAAACAGATTCTTTCCTGTTTCCCCCTTTCTCAAACCTAAGCATTATTTATTCATTACCAGATCTCGGAGCGGGTTCAGTGCCCATGCTATTAATTGCTTTTGGAAAGAATATGGCGTTGGCAAATAACTTATTTGTACCAAACCAATGTTCTCTAAAATTAGGATTATCAGCCATCATAATTATTTTACCCATACCTAAACTTCCTACGATGATGCCAGCTGTTCCACCCATCTTACCATTATATTTTCTAGGTAAATAGCCGCTCAAAAGGGGAGAAGGTGTGTAAATAAGAGGCGTTGCATAAACATTTTTAGATGGTTCGAGTAATAAATCTCCATCTCTAAAAACCGGAATTTTACTATTTCTGTAGCCATAACCAAGCGGATGAGAAATATCCAGATCAGCTTCGAAAATAGTTCCTGGAATTTCTAATGAAAACAAATCATCGGTCATTGCACCATAAGGCCTGCGCTTTTTCTCCCCATCAGGTACCTCACGGAAAGAAACTGAAACTAAATTTTGACTTTTCAACCAATTAATCGCGTTTTGAATACCAATGACAGTACCTCCACCTTGAACGAATTCTTTGATTTGAGCGGCTCCACTGGCACCTAAAGCCTGGTAAGATCCTCCACCTAACACGATAGCAGTATATCTTGATAAATCGGATCGAGAAAGTCTGCTCGCCTCTATTTTGCTTACTACCATTCCATATCGTTGATCCAATAAATGCCAGGCTTCCCCAACGGTTGAGGACGTAGTTCCTTCGCCAACGATAATAGCAACTTTAGGTATCTCTAAAGTAACCAGACCATTACTACCTAAATCAATTCCTTTGGTTGTAAAACCAGTACTAACAGGTTCAATGAGGACATTGTTTGTTTTTGAAGCCTCTGAAATAATTGCGTGTATCTGTTCAGGCGATAAAGTCTGACTTTGGACGGGAATCATAATGGTACCTGGCTGGTATTTTTTCTCTCCCAGTGTCATGCCTTCCCGAAAAACTTTTGTTCTGATACCTGCCTTTTGGATATGATATAATGCTTTGGGAGCATAATAGTTATCCCATTCCATTAAGTAAGCATAACCCGACTTTGTAACCATCGGAACAGGTTCATTTTCAGGAGTCAAACCGGATACTTCTTTGCCAAGAATCGCATTTTCAAAACTTGCTTTTGGTATATATTGGTAGGAAAGATTAAAAGCATGAGGTAATGTCCAGGTTGAAATGTCATAAAAAATACTATCTTCAAATTGATTTAAGACCTGGAAAGCGCCTAAAATTAATTTATACTGATCTTGTTCCATTGGTATGACAAAGGAATAAGAAGGATCAAAAGATTTTCCCTCAATGGTCAAAGATTTAGCCAGATGATGAACCTTTATTTGTTGCCTTCTTAATATTTCTATAAAATGATTTACCCTGGCTGGATCATATTTATCTCCAAAAACAATCGCTTTTCTGTTATCCAATGCTGCTTCTTTTCTGGCATTTTGAAAAAACTCTCTTTGATGTTCTAAAAGTTCAATGCGTAAATCAGAGGCAGCTTCTAAGGAGGAAAGAGCAGTTGTAACTTGATTCCTGATAGTGAACGGGAAAGTCAAAGGCCCATTTTCAGATTGCTGTAAATGTCCTCTGGAACTTGCTTGTTCAAATAAAATACCCACACAACCATTTGCATCGGGGAAAGTAGAACCTTTTCCGTAGTAAAAGTCGTCATATCCTTCTTCTGAATAGTAAAGTGAACCTATTTTATCTAAAGCTTTTACGTGGTACTGTCCAATTTTTGCTGTTAATTGTTGATTTTTCTTTGGTGTGTTTGGATTGACCCTGCTTGGTACTCCAGGCATAAAGAAAAAGGTTGCATTTGTTCCCATTTCATGATGATCTGTCAGTACATTAGGTTTCCAATGATGAAAAATAGAAATTCTTCCTCTACTTTCCGGATGAGCCATGGACAACCAGTCTCTGTTCAGGTCGAACCAATAATGATTGGAGCGACCACCAGGCCAAGTTTCATTAAACTCCCTATCTTGATTATCGCCTGTCAGATTTGCATTTTTATGCATATTTGCCCAGGTTGAAAAACGCTGAGCTCCATCAGGGTTTAAGCTTGGGTCAAAAATGAGAATACACTTTTCCAAAAACTTATCGATTGACTGACTTTTACCAGCGAGCATATAATATGCAACGAGAGGACCTGCATTGAATCCACTTGCTTCATTTCCATGAATTGCATTTCCCAGATAAAAAACCAAAGGAACCTCCTCCAGATTTAATTTTGAGGACAAATCAGGATTTGTATTAGAGACATGCTTTAACCTGAGCGCTTCTAAATTTTTGTGATTTTGTTCTGAGGTTATGACCAAATGAATTAAGGGTCTTCCCTCATAAGTTCTGCCATGTTCCACCCATTTTGCCCGGGTAGAAAGTGATGAAATATGTTTTAAATAAGAAAGAAGCTGGTCATGAGAAAGATGCCAGTCACCAATTTGAAATCCGAAGAATGCTTCAGGAGTGGGTATATCGGATTGATAATTTATTTCGGGCAAATAATATGACAAAGGGTGTTTTTGTCCTGCAAGTCCGCAATATGCAGTAACAGATAAAAAGAAAGTAAAAAATAGTTGCTTCATGATACTAATATAAAGTTTGTGAAAAATAAAAGTAATAAAAATGTGTCAGATTAAAAAAAGCCTTTCTTATTTTGATATTTTTTGTCATATTTATGTAAGCAGTTAAAATATTAAGACTAATTATGACATCTAAAGGGAATCTTCTTAAGCCAAATGTAGCGATTATTGGGGCAGGTTGTTCAGGCTTAACTACCCTTAAGAACATGTTACAAGCAAAAGTGGGAAATGTTACTTGCTTTGAACAAAACGACCAAATTGGAGGAAACTGGCTTTTTTCCGAAAAAGAATCCCATTCCAGTGTTTGCGAGACTACTCATATTATCAGTTCAAAAACACTTTCTTCTTTTCATGATTATCCAATGCCTGTTGATTATCCAGACTACCCTTCCCACCAACAAGTATGGAAATATTTTCACGATTATGCAACTCATTTTGATCTATTTCCTCATATTAAGTTTAGTACTCCAGTTATAGAGGCAAAACTTCAGAAAGATAACAAATGGGCTTTGCAGCTTGGAACGGGAGAAATTAAAATTTTTGATTATTTAATCGTTGCAAACGGTCATCATTCTAAACCAAGAATTCCAGAGGAATTAACTGCTTTTAAAGGAGAATTACTTCACTCTCACCTTTATAAATCTAATAAACCCTTCTACGAAAAAAGAGTATTGGTAGTAGGCGCTGGCAATTCTGGTTGTGACTGCGCAGTAGAAATCAGTCGGGTAGCCCGTTACACTGCCATCTCTCTAAGAAATCCGCAATACATAATCCCTAAGTTTTTTTTAGGACAACCCACTGACACATTTAATAAAGGAATGACCTGGCTTCCTTCTTTTATCGCAAATCCATTACGACGGTTCGCTTTATTTATTCAGGTAGGTCGGTATAAAGATTACGGTTTGCCCGAGCCGAATTTCGCTGTAACGAAGGTTCATCCAACGTTAAATTCAGAGCTTTTATATAAAATAAGACATGGTAAAGTAACGCCAAGAGCTGGAATTAAAAAAATTGAAAATAAGGAAGTATTTTTCAATGACGGTAAACAAGAAACTTTTGATACCATCATCGCAGCCACAGGCTATAAAATAAGTTTCCCCTTTTTCCATAAAGAGTTAATTAACTGGGAAGAGGGAAATAGTGTTCCTCTATACCTACGGATGTTTCACCCTTCCTATAAAAACCTTATTTTCATTGGCCTTTTTCAACCTCAAGGTGCTGTTTGGCCTTTGAGTGATTATCAGGCTCAACTGGCTGCGAAATATATTTCACAGAAATGGAGACCAAAAGGGGATATTAAAGAATTAGCAGAAAAAGATGCAAGAGAAATTTCAAAAGAATTCCTTGCTGCAAAAAGACATACTATTGAAGTCCATTATCACTCTTTTTTAGGAAAATTGAAAAAAGAATTAGGCAAAAATAAATTAGAAACAGTATGATATTTAAAGAAGATGTATTTGAAAATAAAACAGTTTTAGTAACGGGAGGTGGATCTGGTATTGGAAAGGAAATTGCAGAACAGTTTTTAAAATCAGGAGCTACTGTTTTTATTTGTGGCCGTAAGGAAGAAAAGTTAAAAGAGGCAATTCAGGAATTAAATGTATTGGGCCCTTGTTATGAAAAAGTGACAGATATTCGGGATACTGTCCAACTCCATGAATTAGCAACATTTATTAAAGAAAAAAAAGGCAGACTTGATATTCTCATCAACAATGCGGGTGGTCAGTTTCTCTCTCCAGCTGAAGAAATCAGCGAAAAAGGATGGCTTGCAGTCATTAACAATAATTTAAATGGTACCTGGTTTGCAACTCAAACGATGGCGAATGAATTTTTTATTCCCCAAAAGGAGGGTAAAATCATTACCATCATTGTTAATATCTACAGGGGATTTCCTGGAATGGTTCACACGGGTGCAGCCAGAGCTGGGGTTGATAATTTGACCAAATCACTGGCAGTAGAATGGAGTAAATATAATATTCAAATCAATGCCATTGCACCAGGAATTATATTATCCTCAGGTTTAGATAATTATCCGCCTCAAATGTTGAAAGGACTTGCAGAAAATATACCTGCAAAACGACTTGGGCGGGTAGATGAAGTTGCTGCATTAACCTTGTTTTTAAGTTCAAAAGCCGCTGATTATCTTACAGGTGATACTATCTACGTAGACGGAGGCCAACATTTGCATGGAAGTCCTTATTTATTATAAATGATTTTTAACCCCTAATACCCAGTTTTTTATTCAACGGATGAAAAAAACAAACACAATCGCTAACAAACCCTCTTTGCTTGAATATTTTTATGAATGGGAGGAATTACAACCCAATCATATTTTCCTTAGACAGCCTGAAGGAAAAAACTGGAAAGAAGTAAGCTGGAAAGAAGCTGGTAATCAGGCGAGAAAAATAGCAGCAGCTCTATTAGATATGGGACTTGTACCAGGTGAAAATGTAGGAATCCTCTCTAAAAACTGTTATCACTGGATTATCACAGACTTAGCCATCATGATGTCTGGATTAATTTCCGTTCCCTTTTATCCAAATCAAACAGCCGACCAATTATCAGAGGTTATTGAAGCGGGTAAAATAAAAATGCTTTTTGTTGGAAAACTAGAAGATTGGGAAAACCAGAAAAAAGGAATCCCTAAAAATCTTCCTCTAATCTCCTTCCCACATTACAAAGGAAACAGTATAATATCCAACTGTTTAGAATGGGATATTCTTGTAAATCGGTATCAGCCATTACTTGGAAATCCAGTTCCCGCTCTAAGTGATATCTGGACTATTCTTTTCACCTCTGGAACAACAGGCAAGCCAAAAGGTGTCATGATCGATTTTGAAGGCCCTGCTGCACTTATGCAGCTTGAAAAAGAAACCAACTTTTTAGGTTTGTCAAACACAAAAAAACATCGGTTTTTTTCTTATTTACCCTTAAATCATATTGCTGAAAGGCTAATTGTTGCTGCTGCAGCTATTCATACTGGCGGTAGTATATCTTTTGGAGAGTCTATACAAACTTTTGTTAATAATCTGAAAGATACTCAACCCACCGTTTTTATGGCCGTGCCTAGAATATGGACTAAATTTAGAATGGGAATTGTCGCTAAAATACCTGAAAATCTACTCTTTACAATTATCAAAATCCCCGTAATTGGGGGTATTTTAAGACGTATATTGAAAAAAAATCTAGGTCTTTCCAATGCGAGTATAAGACTGACAGGTGCAGCACCTGCTTCTGATACTTTGAAATTATTTTTCAACAAATTAGGCATACCTATTCAGGAAGTCTATGCTATGACAGAAAATTGTGGCGGTTGCACCCTAATGCCAGCTAATCTTCAAAAAAACGGTACAGTTGGTAAAGCTGTTCCTGGCGTTAACCTGAAAATTGATTCCCAAAATGGTGAGATTTTAATGCAGGCACCTTGGTTGATGAAAGGGTATTTTGAAGATGAAGCGCTGACCAATCAAGTAATGAAAAATGATTGGTTACATACCGGCGATATGGGTAGAATAGATGAAGAAGGATTTCTTTATATCACGGGGCGCCTATCAGAAACATTCAAATCATCAAAAGGAAAATTTATTGCTCCCGCTCCTTTGGAATGGCCTTTTGCCGTTAATGACTTAATTGAACAGGTTTGTGTGGTTGGTCTGGGCCTGGCACAACCATTAGCACTGGTTAATCTTTCCGAGTTTGCACAAACACTGCCTAAAGAAGAGATAAATAAACGGATTGAAAACACCCTTCTGGAGGTTAATCAGCAGGTTTCCAATTTTGAAAAAATTTCATCTGTGGTTATTTTATCAGAACCCTGGGATGTATCAAATGGTATATTAACGCCTACCTTGAAAATTAAAAGAGATCGTTTAAACCAATTATTTCATGATAAATTTGAAGATTGGAGCCAATCTAAGCAACTGGTCATTTGGGATTAATTTTAATTACCCTATATTTATATAAAATTATAATAAGTATGACACTTTCAACAAATAACCCGAATCTTGACCTCTCCCCGGTTTTTAATAATCTGAAATCTAATGCTCGGAATGTCTCCCGTACGAATGCGACAGAAAGAGTTGCAAAATTAAAAAAGATAGAAGATTATCTGCGAAATCCTCAACATATAAAAGAGTTGGAATCAGCCTTATATGATGATTTCAAAAAACACCCTGTAGAAGTGATGAGTAGTGAAATAAGTGCTATCATCCAACAAATTACACATGTTAAAAAAAACCTATCCCGCTGGATGACTGATAAAATGGTTGATACACCATTGACTTTGGTCGGAACGAAATCATGGATCAGATATGAATCTAAGGGAGTTTGCCTCATTCTTGCCCCTTGGAATTATCCTTTTAATCTTTCTATACTTCCGCTGATTTATGCTATTGCAGCCGGAAATACCGTACTGTTAAAACCGTCGGAATTAGCTCCTCATACTGCAACCTTTATAAATAACATGATTTCCTCTATTTTCCAAAAAGATGAAATCATTGTATTGGAGGGAGACGCGTCTTTGGCAAGCAAATTACTATCTCTTCCCTTTAATCATATTTATTTTACGGGTAGTCCACAAATTGGTAAAATAGTCATGGCAGCTGCAGCTCAGCATCTTTCTTCTGTAACGCTGGAATTAGGAGGCAAATCACCTGCCATTATAGAAAAATCTGCTCCTATTGAGGCTTCAGCTGAAAAATGTGTTTGGGCTAAACATTTTAATAATGGCCAGACGTGTATAGCTCCAGACTATTTAATGGTACAGGAAGATGTTGCTGATGCCTTTGCTGAAGCTTATCAAAAAAGCATTGAAAAACTATATAATGCTGAAAATAAAGGAATTATTAACTCCCCAGATTATTGCCGAATTATAAATACCAGGCATTTTAATCGGATAAAAGATTTATTTGATGATGCTGTTGCTAAAGGGGCTAAGATATTGGCTGGAGGAGAATTCGATGAAAAGGAAAAGTTTATTTCCCCTACCCTTCTGGGAAATGTTTCGGATGATATGAAAATCATGGAAGAAGAAATTTTTGGCCCTGTTATGCCTATGATGACTTTTAAAAATATGGAAGAGGTCATAGAAACGATTTATGCAAAACCAAAACCTCTTTCTCTTTATGTTGCTTCGAAAAACAATTCCTTTATCCATGAAATTATAAGCAGAACATCGTCTGGTGGAACTGTTATCAATGATTATTTATTGGGTTATTTGAATCCAGAACTTCCTTTTGGTGGTGTTAATAATAGTGGGATTGGAAAAGCCATGGGATTTCATTCCTTTGTTGAATTTTCCAATGAAAGAGGCATTGTCAAAAGGACATTTGGAACCCTCTCTTTTATTTATCCCCCCTACAATGGATTTAAACAGAAACTGGTTTCTTTTCTGGCATTCAAATTATCTTGATTTTGCATGAATAAAATTCTCATTACTGGAGGTTCTCAGGGTATCGGCTTTGAACTTGCCAGAGCCTTTGCTAAAGAAGGAAAATCTCTGTTCTTAGTTGCAAAAGAAGATGGTTTATTACCTAAAGCCATTGAAAATCTCCAAAAAGAGTATCCCCAGCTATCTGTTCAAGGTCTTGAAATCAATCTGGCAGATGCTGAGAGTGCAAATTTTGTTTATCAATCTGCCTTGAATGCCCATTTTATTCCTGATATTTTAGTCAATAATGCAGGTTTTGGAACTTATGGATTTGTCTGGGAAACAGACATGGAAAAAGAATATGAAATGCTTCAGTTGCACATATTGAACCTTTACCAGATGACGCGCTACTTTTTAAAGGAAATGATAGAACGAAACAAGGGTTGGATTATCAATATTTCTTCCATTTCTGCTTTTCAGCCAAATCCAAGATTAGGCACTTATGGAGCTTCAAAAAGTTTCGTTTTACAGTTTACCCGATCTATAGATTTCGAGTTAAAAGAAGCGGGATTAGCCGTTCGTACCATGGCCGTTTGTCCGACTCCAGTTATAAATACAGGTTTCATGCAAGAGGCCGGCATGGAAAAATCGAGAACGTTTAAAAACTGGATGGTTGTTACACCTGAAATTGTGGTCAGGGATATTTTCCAAGGTCTGAAAAAAGGCAAGAACTTAGTTGTTCCGGGAAAGGGTCTGCCCTTTTTACTTGAAATTATAAAAAGATTACCCGAAGCTATCGTTATTTGGATGTCTGCTTATTACCTTCGCGAAACAAGAAAATAAGGACATGAAAATAATTCGGTTTTTACTTTATGTTACCATTCTTTTAGAGGGAGGAATCGCCTTGTTATTTTGGTTTTTCCCCTCGTTTATTAGGTTTATTCCTGCTTTACAACCTTTACATAGTGAAACACCTCGAATGTTATTGGCTATGTATGGATCAGCAGCTATTCTACCAGTTGCCATTTCTTTTTGGGCACTAAAAGAAACCCCAGGAAGTGATCAACGGAACGGATTAATTATTCTACTCATTTTTTTTCATACCCTCATTAGCCTGAGCCAGTTTATATATAATCCAGACCCGAGAGCTGGTGCATTACATCTTTTAATAGCTGCAGGCTTTAGTTCAGGTTGGAAAAAAGAAAAAGATTTAAATAAATGAGCTTATTTCTAACCTTATTTATCATCATTACCTTGCTTTTTCTAAGCATGCTTTTCTTATCTTTTTATTTTAGGGTCAAAGTATTAAATGCTTATCAAATATTGGTTCGCAATAAAGTAGCATTTGAAGCAATGGATGTTTTCAAACCTGAAAAACTGGAAAAGGAGGTGATCCCAAAGTACCCAAACCAAGCCCAGGCCATTAGAGATTTTTCAAAATATATCAGATTGGCTATTAGAATGGCCACTGTCCTAATCGTTTTAATTACCCTTTTAGGCGCTATTTTAATGTATTTCCGAGAATAAGAATTGAACATGATAAAAGTTGGGGTCATTGGTGCCGGTCATTTAGGTAAATTAATAATAAAACAATTAAATGAATTACCCGAATGGTTTACAATCACCGGCTTTTACGATAATAATACGAATATTAGCTCCCTTTATGATGATTTGAAGCAACTGATTTCTTTTAAAGATGCAGATTCTCTTATAAAAGCGTCAGATGCCCTTATTTTATCAGTTCCTACCTCTTTCCATTATATTTATGCCAGACAAATACTCTCCTTTGGTAAACATTTGTTTATTGAAAAACCCATTACTGATACAATAGAAGAAGCTACTTTATTAAAAGAATATATAGATAAAAACCCTAACTCTATCGTACAGGTTGGTCATATAGAAAGGTTTAATCCTGCCTGGTTAAGCATCAAGGAACTTCCTTTAAATCCAATGTTTATAGAAGTCCATCGGCTGGCCCCATTTAATCCCAGAGGAACAGATGTGTCTGTTGTTTTAGATTTAATGATACACGATCTGGATCTGATTCTACAACTTATCCCTTATGAAATTGTAGAAATCAGGGCTAATGGCGTTTCTATTTTAAGTCCTACTCCTGATATTGCAAATGCCCGAATCGAATTTAAAAATGGGGCTGTTGCAAATATAACTGCTTCAAGAATTTCGATGAAAAAAATGAGAAAGATGCGTTTGTTTCAGAAAGAAAGCTATATCAGTCTCGATTTTTTAGAAAAGAAAAGTCAGATAATATCTAATTCCTTTTCTAATTCTGAAATAATTCTACCTCCATTTTCAAATTATAATGCTTTAAAAGAAGAATTAAAATCCTTTGCCGAAGCCATTTTTTACAAAAGGAAACCTACGGTTACGGCGGATGATGGATTGAAAGCCCTACAATTGGCATTTAAAATCATGCATCACATAAATTAACTTTTTTTTAAAAGTTTAATTCTTCAATTAATTAAATAATTAATTTATACCTTATATTTGAAAGGTGAAACAGACTATCAAAATTCTTGGCGTATATTTCCTTGCTGCAATTTATTGCCTTGCTATTATTTTTGTCACAAACAGAAATATTCAAACTTCATTTTCTACAAAATCATCTGTCTTAAACGAGTCGATTTTTTCAGATATTTCTTCCAAATTATTCAATCACACACCTAAATCTGAGAACACCTTATCTGATAAAGATAATCTTCCTAATTCAAGCTTTAAAAATAATTTTGGAGAATTTACAAGTCTTTTTTATCAAAAAAACAACTTATTTAATCTTAGATATAAACAATATACAACCCAAATAAATAAAATCTTAATTCATACAAGGAAGTCAGACATTCTGTTTCCATTTCATTATTTCTGGTAGTTTTCCGAATACGTTTTGTGCATCTTCACTTGTTTTACAAGATGCGTACTCCTTTAGTTTTGCTTTGAAATATTCAAAGCTTTGTTGCACATTTAATTTATTGAAAATGGAATTAGGAAATGTCGTCATAGGTATAATTTCTGTATTAATCTGCGT
>JBEAXK010000139.1:0-75551 GCA_041159865.1 Bacteroidota bacterium | reverse complement strand
TGGATACGAAAAAGCCATTAATAATCTAACCCAACTGGGATTACAGGTAATTCCTGGAAAATATGTAAGAGAAAAAAGAGGATTTACAGCGGGTACAGATGCTCAGAGGCTGGAAGATCTTCATTCTCTTTTTGAAGATCCTTCTATAAAAGCGATTTGGTGTGCAAGAGGCGGATATGGTTGTTCAAGACTTTTACCTCATATTAATTATGACCTTATTAAAAAAAATCCAAAAATTATTATTGGATACAGTGATATAACAGCCCTCCTTCAAGCCATTTTCCTTCAAACAGGTCTGGTAGGCTTTCATGGACCTGTTGCTGGTGCAAACTGGACGCCATATACTATTCAACATATTAAAGGAATTCTTTTTGACTCTTTTATAAATCCCTATGTCATAAAACTGGCTGAAGAAGAATTTACACCTGAAAAAGAGCATTTTAAACCTTATAGCATTAATCCAGGAACTGTATCAGGTAGATTAATGGGAGGTAATGTTAGTCTCCTGTCCGCACTCGCTGGGACTCCTTTTGCTTTCGATGCAACGGATAAATTACTATTTATGGAAGATATAGATGAACGACCATATAGTTTAGACAGAATGTTTACTCAATTAAGACAATCTGCAAATCTACATAAAGCCAAGGGGCTTATTCTAGGGGTTTTTGAAGGTTGTAACCCTAAAAAGGATGAAGAATCCTTATCCTTAAAGGAAACAATTTCTGACCGTTTAAGCGATTTAAAAGTTCCATCCGTATATGGTTTGTCTTTTGGACATGTACCCAATAATTTTACCTTACCTATTGGTATTTTGGCGGAACTTGATACTGAAAATAAAACCTTAACCTACCTGGAATCTCCAACTATTTAATACTTTAATTGAAAATGCTTACTTTAAAAGTTCATCCTTTCCAGCTTAAATTAAAACATACTTTTAGAATTACGCATGGTTCCAGAGATTATCAACCCACCGTTATAGTCTCTCTTTCCGATGGTATTCATACAGGTTATGGAGAGGCTACTGCCACTAAATATTATGGACTTGATCAAGATGAAATGATACAGCGTTTTAGTAGCTGGAAAAAAATAATCGAATCCACTCCATTGGAAACAGTTGAAAATTATTGGGACCTTCTCCATCCCGTTCTTAAAAATCATCCCTTCGAGCAATGTGCTCTCGACGAAGCAGCACATGACTTGCTAGCTCAAAAGGAAGGATTACCTCTTTACCAGAAATGGGGATTAATCTATAAAAATAATCCATTGACTGACTACACTTTAGGCTTTGGTCCTATAGAGGAGATGGTTGCTAAAATGGAGGAAATGCCCTGGCCCATCTATAAAATTAAGCTTGGAACAAAAGATGATTTAAACATTATCAGAAACCTCAGAAAACATACTTCAGCTATTTTTCGTGTGGATGCAAATACTGCATGGTCAGCGGAAGAAACACTTGATTATGCCCCTGAACTAAAGGAATTAGGTGTTGAATTTATTGAACAGCCCCTTAAACCTGATGATTGGGAAGGGCATAAGTTGTTGTTCGAAAAATGTGTTTTACCCATTATTGCGGATGAAAGTTGCCAAAAAGAAGAGGATGTAAGTCGATGCGCAGGGCATTTTCACGGCGTTAATATTAAACTAATGAAATGCGGAGGACTTACCCCAGCTATTCGAATGATTCATGAAGCTAAAAAATTAAATATGAAAGTTATGGTAGGCTGCATGACCGAGTCATCTGTTGGCATTACTGCCATAGCACATTTATTACCTTTATTAGATTATGTCGATATGGACGGAGCCCTTTTACTTGCCAACGATCCTGCAGAGGGTGTTATAATACAACATGGCGAAGTTATATTTCCTAAAAGGAATGGCATTGGCGCTCAGCTTATTTCAAAAACCAATTAGCTTTAAAAAAGTTATTTATGATTTATCCCCTAAGTCATCAACCAGGCAGATGGATGTTTTGGGAAGGCTCGGCTTACTTATATTTTAGCGGAACCAGCTATTTGGGCATTGCTAATGATCCTGTTTTTCATGAAAAATTAGCCTCTTCCTTAAGTCAATACGGCAGTAATTTTGGAAGCTCCAGATTAGGTTCCATGCAACTTGCCATTTATGAAGAAACGGAGGAATTCCTTGCAACTTATCTTCAGCAGGAAGCTGCATTGACTGTTTCTTCAGGCACCTTGGCAGGAATATTGGCTTACCGAGTCTTTGATGCCAAAGGTGAATTAATTTTTGCTCCAGATGCTCATCCGGCATTATGGTTAAAAATTCCTAAAAACTATCCAAACAGGAAAGAATGGGAAGAAACCTGTATTGTAAAAAGTCACCAAACTGGTCCGGCACTTTTTATGTATAGCAATGCTATTGATTCTCTTCAGGTTGTACAATATGATTTTAGCTGGCTTCAACATCTTGGTCATAAAAGAGAACTTATTCTGGTTTTAGACGAATCTCACACTTTGGGAATTTGGGGAAAAGATGGAACAGGTGTTTTGTCCTCACTTTCATTACCTAACCATGTTCAAGGTGTTGTGATTGGTAGTTTAGGAAAAGGAATGGGGATTCCGGCAGGTGTTATCGCTGGCAATAAATATTGGATAAATGAAATTTGGAACAGCCCTCATTTTGGTGGCGCTTCTCCAGCTTCACCGGCCCATTTAGATACATGGATTCAGTTACAAGGTCATTATAAATCATTGCGTACTCTTTTATCTCAAAATATGAGTCAATTTCAAACTTTAATTGGCCAAAAAAACACCGTTGTGAGAAGCATCATGGACTATCCTGTGCATTTTTCAGAATCATCTGATCTTTCAGGATTTTTATTTCAAAATCAAATGTTTGTATCTCATTTTCCATATCCAACATCGAAAGACAGACCCATCACCAGAATTGTTTTGAGTGCACTCCACTTATCAGAAGATATTCAAAAATTAGCTACTACAATAACAAGCTTTAATTCTAAATAATTGCTTGCTCGGAATTTTTTAAAAACTCTTTATAACTTTCATCTGGAAACAACAGACTACCACTTATTAGAAAAAAAAGACCAATACCACCGCCAAAAAGAATTCCCGGAATCTGAATTTTAATCACAAATTCAGCTAATATCCAAGCTATCATACCACTAATCATACTTAGAATTGCCCCTATTCTGGAAGAGGATTTCCAAAATAAACCAGCAGTCAAGGGAGAAAATAGAGAAACAAGACTTAATGCAGAAGAAAGTCCTACCAATTCATAAATATTTGATTTGCTTGTAGCCAGAAATGCAGCACAGATTGCAACCCCCACTACTGAAAGCCTCATGGTATGAAGCATTACTTTATCACTTTTATTTTTTAGCATTGGTCTTAATAAATTCTCTCCAAGTACCGTAGCAGGAGCTAAAATTGCTCCAGAGGTGGTGCTCAATATGGCTGATAAAAGTGCCCCAAAAAATACAATCTGTAAAAATAAAGAGCCATGTTTTAAAACAATAATCGGAATAATCATTTGGGTATCAGCTGGATTTTCCGTCGGATATAAATAGTTTGCACAAAGCCCTATAAATAATGGAATTAGACCTATGGTAACGTACATTAATCCTGCTATAACACCAGATTTAACAGCTGTGTTTTCAGACTTTGCTGCCATAACCCGTTGAAATACATCTTGTTGTGGTATTGAACCTAATCCTATAGTTATCCAGGCTGCAAAATATTCCATCACAGCCATTGGTTTTGCCTCCGGTAAAAAGCGAAAAAATCCCTCTGGTTGTGCCTTTAAAACCACCCTTATACCTCCTGCCTGATCTGATAAAGAATAAGCCAAAAGTAACAACCCAATGATAATCATAATAGATTGTACAGCATCAGTTATAGAAACTGCCCACATTCCTCCAAAATAAGTATAAAAAACAACAACGATGGTGCATAAGACAATCCCATAAATAAGAGGAATTCCAATAATTGTCTTTAAAACAATAGCCAGTGCTACCAATTGAGCAGCTATCCAACCAAAATAGGAAGGAATCATAAAAATGGCAGAGGTGATTTCTGCTATTCTACCGAATCTCATTTTAAAGAAATCGTTAAAAGTAAGAATATTCAACCTATATAAAGGCCTAGCATATATTAATCCGACAAGAACAAGGCAAAGTGCTGCACCAAAGGGGTCTTCAATAATACCTAAAACTCCGTTTTCTGCAAACTCTGCAGGTGCACCCAATATAGTTTCAGAACCAAACCAGGTTGCAAATAAAGCACAAGCAGCCAGACTTGTAGGCAACCTTCGACCAGCGATTACAAAATCCTTAGTTGTTTTTACTTTACTTGAAGCCCACCAACCAATAAGTACGGTTCCAAATAAATAAAAACCAATAAAAACTAATAAATAACCGTGTATCATAATCCCCAGCTTACCATTCCGTACTGAACAAACTGATAGGGCAAAACCTTACCTCCAATGCTTTCTAAAGAATTGATAACTTGAAATTTATGATTTTCGGGTGCATAAAAAATCATAAAGCCACCACCTCCAGCACCTGAAATTTTTCCGCCGGTAGCACCAGCATTCATAGCCGTTTCATAATAATGGTCAATAGAATCATTAGTAATCCCTTGAGCCATGGCCTTTTTTTGTTGCCATCCAAAGTGAAGAATTTCTCCAACCTGATTTACTTCTCCTTTCAGCAATGCTTCTTTCATTAATATAGCCTGCTCCTTCAAATGGTGCATAGCATCAATAGAAGATACCACGTTGTTATTTACGTTGTCTTGCTGTTTTTGAATTATGGAAGATGAAAGTCTGGATGTTTCGGTAAAAAATAAAACCAGATTATTTTCAAGTTCAAAAAGCACTTTTTCCTTTATTCTTAAGGGATTAACAATCACCTTATCATTTGCTCCAAATTCCATAAAATTGAACCCACCAAAAGTAGCGGCATATTGATCTTGTCTTCCTCCTGCCATTTCAAGGTCTTCACGTTCTATGGAATAGGCCAGATGAGCAATATCATATTCTCCAAGAGGTAATTTAAATGCCTCGACAAATGCCCCCAAAATAGCTACCACCAAGGTGGAAGAGGAACCCAAACCAGAACCAGGGGGTGCATCTACATAAGTCGTTAACTCAAAACCCTTAACAGGTATATTAAAATCTTTTACGAGACGATTAAACACACCTTTAGCTAAATCAAGCTTACCATCCAATGGAAGGACGGAACTTACCTCCAATGTCAGCTCCTCGTGTCTGTCCATTGCTTTAAGAATCACATTTTGATCCGTTCTTACTTTTAAAAAGGCGTAAGCAAACAAGCTGACTGTAGCGTTTAAAATTGCACCCCCAAACTGGTCTGTATAAGGACTGACATCTGTCCCTCCACCTGCCAGTCCTATACGCAAAGGGGCTTTACAGCGAACCATCATTTTAAACTATTTTGAGATAAGTCAATTAAATTCTTTGTCATAACTGACCAAAGATATTTCTTTTTTTCCTGAAGCAAGCCCATTTTTAAAATTTCGCTTTGAGCAGGATTTTCAAAAAAATAAGCTATTTTTTTGGCAATTTCAGATGCGTCAGGGGATACCAGATATCCTGAGACACCATCAGGGACAATTTCTGCTAATCCACCCACATCGGTTACAATCATGGGTTTTTCAAAATGATAAGCTATCTGCGTGACCCCACTCTGGGTAGCGTGTTTATAAGGCTGAACCACCAGATCGGCCGCACAAAAATATATACCAACCTCTTCATTAGAGATAAAATTATTTTTCCAAACCAGTTTATCTTCTATTCCCAACCGCTCTGCCATTTCGAAATATGGTTTTTCATCTGTATAAAATTCCCCTGCAATAATCAGTTTTAAATCATCCGTTTTTAATTTAGATATTGCCTCAAGCAATAAATCAAGTCCTTTATAAGGTCTGATAAAACCAAAAAAGAGAAGTACATTTTGATTTTCAGTCAGTCCAAAATATTTCTTTGCATCTGCTTTTTCGATAGGGAGGCCGAAATTATCAAATAAAGGATGAGGACTTAAAATACACTTCTTTTTAAGGGTAAATTTTCTCAAATCTAGAGCCACAGATTGGCTCATTGCTAAAAAACCATCTATTTGAGTGACAAAAAATGAAGTAAGCAACGTATCTAAGAATCTTTTTTCATGAGGAATAATATTATCCAGAATTGCAAGTCTTTTGATAGATTTCTTAAAACCTGCAATCATGGAAATAACCCCAAAACACGGCGCCATAAAAGGAAGCCAGTATTTAAAGAGTATAATATCAGGATTTTGTCTAAGAAGGAACAAGCCATTTTTTATCCAAGAAAATGGATTAATGGCATTCACCTGACGCACTATTTTAAGATTTTCAGGAGCAGGACTATCGCTAAACTGGGTTTTCCCAGGAAATAAAAACGAAGGGTATTGCAAGGTAAAATTTAGAATCATGACATCATGACCTTCTTGTTGAAATTGGCTCATTAACCGTTCATTAAAAGAAGCTAGTCCACCTCTAAAGGGATGAGCCGTGCCGACCAAAATTATTTTCACACCCTAAATTATTGTTGAACTTCAAAAATAATCTATTTTATGTACTTTTGAGGACTTTTACATTGGTTTACCCATAATACAATCATGCAAGAAATTATTACAAAAAGATTTAAAGAGTCTGTTGAAACTAAACAAGCGCTATTAAATAATCCGGAACTTGCCGTTCTAATGAGTGAGATAGCCAGAAAAATGATTCAAACATTGCGCAACGGCAATAAAATTATGTTTTGTGGAAATGGTGGAAGTGCTGTTGACGCTATGCATTTGGCTGCAGAGCTTTCCGGGAGATATTATTTCGACAGAAAACCCTTAAATGCTGAAGCTTTAAGTGCTGATAATGCTTTTCTAACTGCCGTTGCCAACGACTATGGCTACGAAAAAGTATTTTCACGATTGCTAACCGCAAAAGGTAAAGAGGGTGATATTTTGGTTGGACTTTCAACTTCTGGAAATTCTCAAAATGTATTAAATGCCTTTGAATATGCCCGCAGTCAAAATATCCTTACCATAGGTTTTACAGGGCAAAATAGTTGTAAAATGGATCCGTTAAGCGATTATTTGTTTAAAGCTCCTTCTTCTGATACCCCAAGAATTCAGGAATGTCACATGTTAGTAGGTCATATATTATGTGAACTGGTAGAAATTGATTTTTTAAAAGATACGCTAATTGCATAGACACCAACCCATATGACAACGGAGGAATATCGGGAATTGGCGGAAACCATTCCTAAAACACCTGGTGTTTACCGGTTTTGCAAACAAGATGGAACCATACTTTATGTTGGCAAAGCTAAAAATTTAAAAAATAGGGTTTCTTCTTATTTTGGCGAAAGAAGGGATAGGCTTTTTCGCACTCGGTTAATGGTTAAAAATGCAGACTTCCTTAATTTTACTGTAGTTGAATCTGAAACAGACGCTTTACTTTTAGAAAGTGCGCTCATAAAAGAACACCAGCCAAGGTATAACGTTTCCCTTAAAGACGATAAGTCCTACTCTTATATTTGTATCAAAAATGAACGATTCCCCAGGATTCTTATTACGCGCAGAGTCATAAGAGATGGATCAGTTTATTTTGGACCTTATACATCAAAAGGTAGATTAAAAATTATTTTAGAATTAATAAGACAATTATTTCCCTTAAGAACCTGTGTTTTTAATCTAAGTGAGGAAAATATTAAGGATGGGAAAATTAAACTTTGCCTTGAATATCATATTAAAAATTGCATGGGACCTTGTGCAGGTTTAGAATCTGAGACTGCTTATAATGAAAAAATAGAACAAATTAAAAATATACTTAAAGGACATTTCAGTTCCGTCTTACAGCATTTTAAGAAAATAATGAACCAATATGCTGAGGATTTGGCTTTCGAGAAAGCACATGCTATTAAAGAAAAACTCGTAGCTTTTGAGGACTATCAGGCAAAATCGACAGTTGTTAGCCATACCATTAGAGATGTAGATGTATTTACCATTTTAACGGATGAAAAAGAAGCGTATATAAATTATTTAAGGGTTGTTAATGGTGCCATTATTCAAGCACACACGCAGGAATTAAATCTACAATTGGAAGAAGAAGATCCCGAGGATTTGCTCTCCCTGGCCATACCAATCATCAGAGAGCGGTTTAATAGTTTTGCACCAGAGGTAATCACCGCCATTCCCGTTGTGTTGGCAGAGTCAAACCTAAAAAATACCATACCTCAAATTGGTGATAAAAAGAAATTGCTGGAACTCTCCGAACGTAATGTAGTATATTATAAATTACAAAAAAAGAAAGAATTAATAAGTAAAGAAAAAAGACAAACTCCATCAGAAAGAATCTTAAAACAATTACAAAAAGACCTGAATATGCCAGAAATACCCCTGCATATTGATTGTTTTGATAATTCAAATATTCAAGGTACCAATCCTGTTTCTTCTTGCGTAGTTTTTAAAAATGCTAAACCCTCAAAAAAAGATTACCGTCATTTCCATGTAAAAACAGTTGTAGGCCCCAATGATTTTGCCAGTATGGAGGAAGTTGTTTACCGCAGGTACAAAAGGATTTTGGACGAAGAAAAAGAATTACCCCAATTAGTCATTATAGATGGTGGCAAGGGCCAATTGGGTGCAGCTATGAAAAGCATTACTCAACTAGGCTTAAATGGAAAAATGACGGTCATTGGTATCGCAAAAAGATTAGAAGAAATTTTCTTTCCCGGTGACAGCATACCTTTATATATAAACAAAAAATCGGAATCTTTAAAATTGATACAACAAGCCAGAAATGAGGCACACAGATTTGCCATTACGTTCCATAGAACCGTAAGATCAAAAAATTTTATCCAGTCAGAACTAGAGAATATTCAAGGTATTGGCGATAAAACAATTGAACTCTTATTAAGCTCTCTGGGCTCTGTGAAAAAAATTGCAGAAGCAGATATTCAGGTTCTTATAAAATTATGTGGGGAACACAAAACAAAATTAATACGAGGCTATTTCGATTTAAATTCTTCAAAAGATACTTAGTTTTAAAGACTTTTGGTGCGCCCACCATCTACAATAATACTTGTTCCTGTTATGTAAGAGGCTGCTGGACTTGCTAAAAAGGCAGCGACATCTGCAATTTCTTCTGGTGTACCAAAGCGTTTCATGGGTATAGTTGACTTGCTTTGATTCATTTGTTCTTCCTTAGAAATTCCATTTTGTTTAGCCCAAACCTCCATTAAAGAGTCCAGTCTTTCTGTTGCAGTAAATCCAGGTAAAATATTATTTACCGTAATACCAAAAGCCCCTACCTCACTGGCAAGTGTTTTTGCCCAGGAAGCCATTGCTGCTCTTGTCGTATTAGAAACACCCAAACCATCAATAGGCATGCGCACAGAGGTACTTATAATATTTATGATTCTTCCGTATCCCTCATTTTTCATTCTATCAATCATCAATTGCACCGCAATATGACTACAATGTAAATGCATTTGAAAGGCCTGCTGAAACGCTTCCCAATCGGCAGTAAGTATTGAACCTGATGGCGGGCCACCCGTATTATTAATTAAAATATGATATGTTTTAGTATCCAATAAAATATGTAATTTACGTTTTATATCTAATGGATTGTTTCCGTCAATAACCAAATAGTCATGGTCTTGATTAGCTGAAATTCTTAATTTATTCAACTCCAGACTAATAGCTGCTAATTTATCAGCAGAACGAGCAGCTAAAGTAACATTTGCACCCAAAGAGGCCAACGAAAAAGCGATAGCTCTTCCAATTCCTTTACTGGCACCAAAAACAAAAGCATTTTTTCCTGATAAATCAATATCCATTTCGTTTATTTTAGTCTGTTTCAAATAGGCCTTCTTTCTTTGAATGGTAATTTATTAATTTTGATTTATGGAAACAAGAAAATTCATTTATTTCGCTTCAGATTTTCATTTAGGTGCAGGCACATTTACTGAAAGTCTTCAAAGAGAGAAAAAAATTGTTCGTTGGTTGAATCAGGAAGTTAAACCAAATGCTTCTGAATTATACCTTCTAGGTGATATTTTCGAATGTTGGTTCGAATATAGTAAAGTCATACCGAAAGGATTTACCCGCCTGCTGGGATGCTTAGCCGAATTAGTAGATGCAGGAATACTTGTTACTGTCTTTACCGGTAATCATGACCTTTGGATGTTTGGATATCTGGAGGAAGAACTAGGTATCTGTCTGCATAAAAAGGCTGTCAAAAAGGAATGGGAAGGAAAAACATTTTTTTTGGGTCATGGAGATGGACTTGGTCCAGGTGATTACGGATATAAAAGAATGAAAAAGATTTTTACAAACCCTTTAGCACAATGGGCTTATAGCAGATTACACCCAAATCTTGGATTAGCCCTGGCACAATATTTTTCCTCTTTGAGCAGGAAACATAACTCCGAACCTGACCATTTTATGGGATCAGAAAAGGAATGGTTAGTACAATATTGTGAAGAAAAATTAAAGCAGGAAAATATAGATTATTTTATTTTTGGTCACAGGCATTTGCCCATTAACATTACCCTTTCAAATAAAAAAAGTCGATATATTAACTTAGGGGACTGGATGCAACACTTTAGTTACTGCCTTTGGGATGGAACAGACATTCAATATCATTTTTTTGAAAATAATCAGGGCCAGACATATGAGAAATTATAACCTTTTAATTTTTATTTTCCTTATTTTTCACTCCATATACGGTCAATCTGTACGCGAACAAACACTTTTTCTTACAGAAAACATCCAACAGTTAAAAGTAGATATCCTAGATCAGGTTTACACCCTTACAGAAGACCAGTATTTTAATAAGTGGGATAAAAAAGGAAACCTGCTATTCCAGTATATTAACAATCGCGACGGAAAATTAAGCCAGATTGATGTAAGGAATCCTTTACAAATACTTCTTTTTTATGCAGATCAACAAAGAATTATTTCGTTGGACAGAACGTTATCACCCCTAAAAGAATGGCAAATAAATCCAGAAGACTGGGGATTCATAAGTTCTGCTGCTGTAGGAAAAAATGATCAAATATGGTTATTTGACCAATTTAACTATCAATTAGGAAGCATTGACAGAGACAGAAAGTCTGAAAGACAAAAAACGGATTTAATATTTTGTTGCTTACAGCCACCTGTGATAAATTTTATGGCACTTAATGAAAACTACCTTTTTCTATTCGATCAGAAACAGGGTATCATTCAATGTGATTTATTGGGTCAGTTTATAAAGTTTATTCCTATAAACGAATGGCAAAAAGTATTAACCTTTGGAAATACCATTTGGATCATAAAGGATCTAAAAGTAATTGAAATAACCAATAACGGCCAGATTGAAGAACTCACAAGTACTAAAAATACAAATGACATTATTGGATTCAACAACAAAGAGATATTTATGAACGACGGAAAAAGTAAAAAAGTGATTCTAATATCTAAAGAATAGAATTTATCCTTTTTTCCACGAAAACTGATTTACTTTGCGACCTACGCGAATTCCTAAATTCACTCCTTGTTCACAATCCATTCTAAAATGTACCCCGAGTGGTACTCTGGAAATAGCGTTTTCATTTGCCATTTCATAAAAAGAATTGAATTGACGTGGCTTACCTCCTTCAAAATCCTCTCTTCCTTCATGGCAACGGTCTGTCATAGGAAAATAATTTCCAAAAATATCAGTCAGGACTTCTGCGGCCGCTCCCCCCATGGTTGAATGACCAGATGGATAAGCAGGAAAATTGGGAGAAATTCCTGTTTCCTTTGTCAAAGGATTATATAAAGCGGGTTGCCAGGAAGCGCGCATCATTTTTCTGATATAATCAACTGGCCTCTCAACATCGTAAAAATATTTTGAATACCAGCACGCTACCACACAATCATTTAAAGCTATTCCTAATTTTGCATTTGCATAAACAGCCGTTTCCAAATTTACATTTTCAAGTTCATAAACTTGATTAGCTATAGCCAGCCATCTTGAAGGCGGGCTAAATGTTAAGCCAGTAAGATCATCACTCCAGAAAAAAGCTAACCACCTTTGATCTGGTGTAGGATTATTTACTGTGGCATAAACCTCTGCAGCTTGAACATAATAAGGAGAATTAATCTCTTCGCTATAAGCAATTGGAGCAGGAATCAATTTATCTGCTTCGTTAATAACAAATGTTCTTGCATAACCAAAGTCAGGAAACATACCAGCTCCGCTTGCATTTGTTGGAGTAAATCGTCCTGGTTTCGTGCTATTAGTATATTTACTTACGGTGTTTTTAAATGGATTTAAGTGATAATTATGGCCAACTTGATCCGTTTTTGCATATTCAAAAACTGCCTCTGCTATTTTGATACCGTACTCATCTGATTTTAAAATACTTTCAGCAGATGCATCTTCTTTATAGTCATTTTTAAGTTTATTATACAATGCTGATATCTTCGCAAATTTGTCTGGCGGAACACCATTTACATTACCCATGAAATTTGTAAGTAAATTACTATATATTGCATTTACAACTGTTGGATAATGATAATCAACCAAGGGTTCTTGAGTTGGAATATTTAAACCAGGGTAATTGAATCGTAAACTTTTAAAAGTTGGCATATCAATTACACAAGCCTCATAATTAGCTAAACCAATATATGCCATTGCTCTAGGGGCAGGACATGGTCGAAACCCCTGCGCGTATCTCTCAACTTCTAAAAAAAGATTATTCCATTCCTGAATTACTTCACCGCTAAAGTCTTTAGTCAATCTGGAGGATAAAACTTCAGGGTTATCCTTTTGACAACTATTTACAGTCAAAACTGATAGGATTACTATTAAGTAGAATGGCTTTACTATTAGGTTTGGGAGAAATTTATTCATATGAGATAATTTTTACAAAACTTGATGCAAGGTATAATTTTTTTATTAATAGTCATAATGATAATAATCATTATTTATATGTGAAGCTTTAAAGGTACAGCGTCAAATTTGTCCTTTATCAGAAATTAAGTAAATTTGTAGTAAAAGATAAATTATCTCCTTAGAGGGATATTAAAAATAAAGCATGGAAAAGCCAAAAATAGGAATCAGTATTGGAGATATTAATGGTATTGGATTAGAGGTTATTATTAAAACAATTTCAGATCCAAGAGTTTTACATTTGTGTACACCCGTTATTTATGGTTCTGCCAAGGTTTTATCCTATCATAAAAATATCACTGAATTAGAATTTCCATTTCAACAAATTAGAAACGGTGAAAAGTTTCAGCCAAACGCAGTAAATGTTGTCAATTGTTGGCAAGAAAGTGTAAATATAAGCCTTGGTCAAATGACAGAAGAAGGCGGTGCCTACGCTATAAAATCACTTGCTGGAGCTGTCAAGGAGTTAAAAGATGGTCAAATTGATGGACTGGTGACGGCTCCAATAAATAAAGAAGCCATGCTCCTCGCAAATTTTGGTTTCCCGGGACATACAGAATATCTCTCCCATGCCTTTGGTCAGTTAGAAAGTTTGATGTTCATGGTCCAGGATAATCTTCGTGTAGGTCTGGTAACAAATCACCTTCCTCTAAATCAAGTAGCAAAATCTATTACGAAGAATCAGATTATCAGGAAGATAAATCTTATGGAATCCTCCCTCCAAAAAGATTTTGGTATTGACAAACCAACTATCGCTGTTTTGGGACTTAATCCACATGCTGGAGATGGAGGTGCAATAGGAAATGAAGAAGACGATATGATCAGACCTGCTATATTGGAATGTAAGAAAAATGGCTCGCTGGCTTTTGGACCTTTTCCTGCAGACGGCTTTTTCGGCTCAGGAAATTATGCGAAATTTGATGGCATTTTAGCTATGTACCACGATCAGGGTCTAATTCCATTCAAATTACTTTCTTTTGGAAATGGCACTAATTTTACAGCAGGTTTACCCTTTGTCCGGACCTCTCCTGATCATGGGACCGCCTATGAGATAGCGGGTAAAAATATTGCGGATCCAAGTTCATTCAGAACCGCTCTATTTACTTGTATTGACTTAGTTCGTTCCAGACAACAATTTCTAGCCGATCATGCAAATCCATTGGTTCGCAGACATAAGGCCAGTATCCAAAATCCTGCAAGCAACGAGGAAGAAGAAATCATTGAAGATTTAGATTGATGCAAGAAATGATGGTTAAAAAACGATTCCTGATGGTTGCCGCCATTGTGTCTTTGATATTGATATTAGATCAAGGGCTAAAATTTTGGGTAAAAACTCATCTCACCTACGGTGAAGAGTTTCCAATATTTGGATTATCATGGGTTTCCATTCATTTTGTAGAAAATAACGGGATGGCATTTGGATTTGCCCTTCAAGGAGTATATGGAAAGTTATTATTAAGTATTTTTAGAATCATAGCCGTCTCCTTTCTACTTTTTTTCGTTTACAGATTAATTATCGAGAAAGCTAACCTAAAGATTCTCATTAGTTTTAGCCTCATCTTGTCAGGAGCCTTAGGAAATATTTTAGATAGTGCCTTTTATGGAATGCTTTTTTCAGAATCGTTTTATCATGGAGGAGTTTCTGAATTCTTACCTAAAAATGGTGGATATTCTGGTTTTCTTCAGGGTAAAGTTGTTGATATGCTTCACATTCCCTATTTCAAACCTGTATTTAATATTGCAGATATGGCGATTACTACCGGCGTATTTTTAATTATTTTAGGGTATAAACACTTTTTCCAAAATGTTGAGGATCACCAGACAGTAGAAAAGGAAGAAATCAGAGGTAACCTTGAAGTTTAATATCCAAAATTACCTCTAATATTATTTTAGTTTTCTGTTTTCAAAAATGATTTAATAGCAATTACAGCTTTGTCTATTTTTTTATAGTCAATGCTATATTGCACAAACTTACCCTCCCGGTTAGTCTGCACCAGATCGGCATGCCTTAAAACACTTAAGTGCTGAGAAGTGATTGATTGTTCCAAATCAAGGGTGTTGTAGATTTTGTTGACATTTATTTCATCATTTTGATCTATAAATGATAAAATTTTAATGCGCAAAGGATGGGCAAGGGCCCTCAAGATGTCGGTAGAATTATCTAACCGCTCTTGGTTGAAGTTGATTTTTTCTTTTACTTTTCTCATAGTTCTAAAAATTTAAAATCGAAGTGTGTGCATTTCACTTTTCTTAAAAGTTGGGAAAATGCCGCAACTGGAGGTTTTTGCAGGCATTTTCCCAGAGGGGGGTAACTTGAGACATACCAAATTAACTTTGAAAAATGCTGAGAAGTCTACCCAGCTAATTCATCAACTAAACGTGCAATCTGTTCTAAACGATTTTTGTCAAGGGAGTAATGAATAAACTTACCTTGTCTGGTAGTTTCAACAACACCTACACGACGTAGTATAGCCAAGTGTTGTGAAGCTACCGATTGTTCTAAACGCAATTTCACGTAAAGATCTGTCACCGTCATTTTACCATGCTCATCAAGCTGATCGATTACACGCTGTCTCAATTTGTGATTGATTGCACGCAAAACCAAAACTGCTTTCCGCAATTCAGCATAATCTAATGGAATGTCAGATTGTCCTTTTTTAAGGATGATAGTCTCGTTTTTTTGCTTTCTCATTTAGCCTTTTTTAAAAATAAGTAAAATAACACAGCTTCAAAAAATCAAATACCGTACCAATTTTCCTGAATGGACAGACTAAGTGATTTTTATATATTAAGAATTACTGCCAAAAGAAATTACGCTTCGGCTTTTGAGGTTCAAAAACCGACATTAGACTCTCATTTTGAGAGGCTTCCAACTGAACCAGCGATTGTATAAGGTTTAATTTTTCTTTATTTAGAAAATAAAAAATATATTTTCCTTGTCTTTCTGTTTTTACAACGCCTGCTTGTCTTAATACGGCTAAATGTTGTGAAACAGCTGACTGGTCAAGGTTTAATTCATTACATATATCTGTAACAACTATTTTTTTACCTTGGCCAATGATCTCAATCATTCGTTGGCGTAACTTGTGATTTACAGAACGTAATAAAATTAAAGTTTTCCGAATTCCAGCACAATTCAGGGGGAAATCCAGCTGTTGTTCATTTGCTAAAATTTTGTTTTTCATTGTTTTAGTTAACCTGTTAATGAATCAATTATACTTGTAATTTGTCTTATTACAAATACTGTACCTTTTTATAATTTGGGGGTAAAAAAGTACATATTGTTTTAAAACACTGAATATATTAAAATTATTTATATATAATAACTTTAGTATATTCATATTCTTAATTCAGTGTTTTCGCTACAGTAATATTTGGGGGCTTCAGATAAAGAGGCTCACCATTCACCAAGTCTGCAAAATCACCTTTTGTAAATTTCTCATATCCTAAACGGGCAAAAACATCCCAGTCCATTTCTCTAGTTGTCCAAATCCAATTTTCTCTCTCTTGATAAAGTTCTTTTGCTTTTGGTACACCACTACCAGCAAATACCAATACTTGTCCCTTATAATCATTAAAAGAATCCTCATTTAATTTCATAGCCCTATTTACACCGACTTCATTTCCCTCGAAATCATAGAACCCAATGTAGACCTCCATTCTTCTTGCATCAGTCATTCCCACATAAATAGCATCCTTATTTTGATTATATTTTAGGGCACTTAAAGCTAAAATTTTTAAAGAAGGAATAGCTATAACCGGAATATTCTGAGCATAAGCAATTCCTTTAGCTGTACTCACCCCTACTCTCAAGGATGTGTAAGATCCTGGTCCCATACTTATAAATACCCCTTCTAAATCCTTAAAATTCAAGGATGCTTTGTTCAAACAACTTTCTACCATTCTGGTAAGTACGGCAGCATGCGAAAAAGCTTCCGTATGTTGAACCTTGGAAATAACCTCTCCATTGTTGCACAACAAAACGGTACAATATTCAGATGATGATTCTATACCAAGTAAAAGTGCCATGATTCAAGTATTTTTTATATAAGCAAAACAAAGATATGAAAAAAATTATAATTTCAAATGTAAACGGTATTATTTTTTTAGGAAACGGTAATTTTTTATTATTTAGCGGTAAATAGTCTCAATTAAAAAATCCAAATACAGATTTACCACGGAAAATAGTAGCTTTGCGTTTTATATTTTACACCAGAATATTAAGTTGGAAATCGCTTTATGTTTGATAAATTAACCGCCATTTACAGTAGGTATGAGCAATTAGAGGAACAATTAGGTAATCCTGATTTAGTCTCCGATTTATCCCGATATAAAAAATTGAATAAAGAATATAAAGACCTTAAACCATTAATTGAATGCTATTTGATTTATGCCGAAATTATTGGCAATATCAAAACAGCCCAGGAAATGCTAAAAGATAGTGATTTTGACATGCGGCAAATGGCAAATGAAGAGTTATCCATACTTCTACCACAGAAAGAGGAAATGGAGTCGAAAATTAAACTTTTACTTATTCCAAAGGATCCTGCTGATAGTAAAAATGTAATTCTTGAAATTCGCTCTGGTACTGGGGGAGATGAAGCCGCTATTTTTGTATCTGATTTACTGCGTATGTACTCGCGATATATGGAAAACAAAGGTTGGAAAACAGAAGTACTTGATGTAAACGAGGGTGTTTTAGGTGGATACTCTAAAGTTGTTCTTGAAATTCAAGGAGATGAAGTCTATGGTCACTTAAAATTTGAATCTGGTGCCCATAGAGTTCAGCGTGTTCCTAAAACGGAATCCCAGGGACGTGTTCATACCTCGGCGGCAACGGTTGCTATAATCCCCGTTTGGGAAGAAGAAGAAATAAATATAAATCGGGCAGATCTAAAAATTGATACTTTTCGTGCCAGTGGTGCCGGCGGACAGCACGTTAATAAAACTGAATCGGCTATTAGAATTACCCACTTACCCACAGGTATAGTTTCCGAAAGCCAGGATGGGCGTTCTCAACATCAAAACAAGGAGATTGCCATGCAAAAATTATATCAACGTATTCTTGACCAGCAAACAGCTGCAAAACAGTCTGAGCTCGCTGCTCAAAGAAGAAGTCTGGTAGGAAGTGGGGATCGTTCCGAAAAAATCAGAACTTATAATTATCCTCAAAACCGATGTACTGACCACCGAATTAATTTGACTTTATATAATTTAGATCAAATTATGGATGGCCAGATAGATGGAATTATTGAGGCATTACAAGTGGCCGAAAATGCACGGATCTTAGAAGGGGCAGAAAATAATTAAAGGTATTTAAATTACAGAAGGCTTCAGATGTGAGAAAGAATTTATTCAAGAAATTGTACTTGATAAAATTTTTTGACCATTGAAAAGAGACGCCATCAGAGTGGGGAATTGTTGAGGGGTGCAAGCAAAAGAGGGTATATCCATTGAAGCTAGTCTTGTGCCATTTTTTTTATCAAATGAAGGAACTCCTTCATTATCAAGTGCTAATAGAGAAATTATGTTAACACCTTCATTTTGCATCTTATGGATGATACCAAACATATTGTCAACCAGATCACCTTCATACAAATCGCTAATTAATATTAATGTAGTTTCCCCAGGATGCGTAACCAACGATTGACAATATTTTAACGCTTTGGCTATATGTGTACCCCCACCTAATTGTACAGAAAACAATAAAGAAATTGGATCTGAAAGTTCATCTGTTAAATCTAGTATTTCCGTATCAAAAACAACCAGATTCGTTTTAAAAGAAGGTATTCCTGCAAGGATACAAGCAATAATACTGGCATGAACTACTGAATTTGCCATTGAGCCACTTTGATCTACAGCTAATATAAGTCTGCTTAATTTAGGTGTAAATGCATTATAACGATAGAAATGTTGTGGAATAAGTAATTTTTCTGCTGGTTGATAATTTTTTAAATTGGTCAGGATAGTTCGCTTCCAGTCAAGTTTTCCTCTGGGGAAAGCAGATCTGTAAGAATTATTTTTAAGCCGCCCTCTATGGGCTTGTTCTAACGGCTGCCGTAATTCTTTTTTTAATTTTTCAATCAGAGAATGAATAACCATTCTTGCCGTTTCTCTGGTTTCATCAGGCAAAAAGTCCTTTAATTGTAATAAAGTAGCTACTAATGAAACATTTACCTCCAGAGAACCTAATAATTCAGGTTCTAAAATCATCTGTTGTAAATCTAACCTTTCCAAAGCATCCTGTTGAAGAATTCGAACAACGGGAGTTGGAAAATATTTTCTGATATCTCCCAGCCATCTATTGATTTGTGGAGAGGAACCCCTTAATACGCCTGTATCCCCTGAATCATAAATGGCTGCTAAAAGAACATCCATTTCCAGTTGATTTTTATCCAATACTTCAGGTTCATCAGGTACAGCATCCGCTCCCAATATTAAACGCCAGCGTTGTAACCGATTTTCCATAAATATCAATAAAATAAATTAACCTTATTTAATAACTAAAAGCTAAGTTAATTGCTTATTTTGGGAAAAGAAACTCACAGAAATAAAAGATGCAAAAAGAACCATTTCCCCATCAGGATGAGAAAAAGGAGGAGGCAGTTTTACATTCTATACGTTTGAATAAAATTATTATTCCAATTCTAATTGGTGTACTTACCGTGATTTATTTAGTATGGAAACGAGTTGACTGGAAGGAGTTAAAAAACATTTCATGGAATGAACCCACCCTTTTCTGGCTTTTTATTGCCTTTATATTTTTAGTTATCCATCATTTATCTTATTCATATAGATTATATTCTCTCAGTGATGGGGGATTCTCCTTCAAAAAATGTATCGAATTAATTTTCATCTGGGAGTTTAGCTCTGCTGTTTCACCAACCAGTGTCGGCGGCTCTGCTGTGGCGTTTTATATGTTGGCAAAAGAAAAACTTTCATTTGCAAAAACTGCAACTATTGTTTTATATACGATTGTACTGGATGGTTTCTTTTTTTTATTTTCAATTCCTCTTTTATTCTCAATTTTTGGAGGAATTATAATAAGGCCTGACATGAGTGGATTTAGTGATTTAGGAGGTTGGGGCAATTATTTCATATTTTCTTACTTATTTATGTTCAGTTACACTCTTTTATTCTTCTATGGACTTTTCCTAAAACCGGTTAAGATGAAAGACTTATTATTGGCCTTAACTCGTTTTTCCATTACTAAAAAGTGGAAAAGTAAAGCAGAAAATGTGGGTACTGAAATCATACTGGCAAGTCAAGAACTTAAAGTTAAGCCCTTTAATTGGCACTTACGAGCCCTAATGGCGACTATCGGTGCATGGAGTACCCGTTTTTTACTCCTTCTTGCCGTTATTTTAGCGTTCAATCCCCAAATATCTCACCAATTTAAAGACCTTGTCCAATTATTTGCAAGACTTGAATCTATGTTCCTGATTACTTTATTTAGTCCAACACCTGGTGGGGCAGGATTTGTAGAGGTATTATTTGGTGGATTTTTAAGTGATTATATTCCCAGTAGTACCGTAGCAACCTTAACAGCTGCAATTTGGAGAATGATGGGTTACTACATTTATTTATTCGTGGGTGCTATCATAGTTCCAGACTGGGTTCGAAGAAAAGTGCTACTGTATAAATAACTATTTTAAAAATCAAGGCCCATAGATAAATGCCAGATAGGCTTTTGAATAATCCTTGTTTCAATACCATAACCATAATCTGCCCTTACAAAATAACCGAAAAGTTTAGTTCTTAATCCAACCCCGTAACCTGCTACTATGGGATCACGAAAATAATTCACGGTCACCGTTATAGCTTCACCTTCCTTATAAGTTGAGGTATTCAATGGATTATCAGCACGATATGGATTAAAACCTGTCCACGCTGTACCTACATCAAAAAATCCAATTACCTGAAAATTTCGAATTAACTGGGATGAAATATTTTTAAAAATATACCTTGCCAAAGGTATTCTAAGTTCATTATTTAGAAGCAAATAATTATTACCATTTCTTGTGTTCAACTTGAAACCCCGAAGATTTGCAGCCAGTGTTTGAAAAGCATAATTACCAGGGGGAATAGAAATATCATCATCTCTTTTTGGCATTAACCAATTGTCAACACCACCCAAAAAATATAGAATTTTCTCAGAACCTGAGACAGTTGCGCCCGCAATTCTGGTCGCAAAAACACTATGTTTAAATATTGGCTGGTAAAAACGAGCATCAACTCCTAATATACTCATAATACCTTTACTAAAAGTTAATGCCTGAGCACCATTTTCATTTTCCGAGAAATCAAATTTCTTTACGAATTCAGCAAAGAATTTATACCTGGCACCCGACCTTAAATTTAAACCTGTTTCTAGAGAATTATCAAATACATATTCTAAACGAGCACCTATTCTAGGCTGAGCTTCTATGTTTTTTGTATAACTGGCTGCGTCTGTAGCTAAAGGAATCATTTGATCTCTTCGCAAGGTTACACTTCCTCTTAAACTTCTGAAAATATCAAAGGGATAACGAAGCGTAAACTGGCCTAATAAAATATTATATCTGTCTTTTTGTGGGATATAGGAGTTTGTTTCCGATCTGTTTCTCAAATCCTTCATATAGAAAGCCCACCTTTTGTCTAACCTATGTTTTCTATTATGATACAAGAAAAAATATTCCGCACCATTGAAAGAAGTAGGAACTCTGATACCCCCTTCAAATTCATGGTCTTCGAATAAATCCTTCAAATTTACTTTCATTAACATGCCAGCGGGAGGAACAGAAAATCCGTCTGGAGTTGCTGCAAACTGATCTAGTCCTCCAAATAAAAGAGAATTATCCATCTGTGTTACAACATAATCGGTATGGAATTGTGTCCTGTAAGGAATTAACTGCGTCGGCCTTAGACGGTATACAGGTTTCTGAAGAGAATTATTTCCAGTCAATAACCCAACCGGAGTTTGATCTGGTGATGAAATAACCGGAGTTTGACTTTTCTTTTCTGGAGCCCCAAACGGAGTTTGAAAAAAATATTTTTCATCTAAAGGTTCTTCCTTTGCTGTTATTTCTGATTTTTTCAAAATTTCACGGCCTGAGGGAGGTATTCCCGGAGGTAAGGCTATTGGAAATGGCAAATCCTCTCCTTTTTCTCTTACTCCACTCAACCATTCAGCAGGATTAATTTTTTCACTTCTTAGCTGGTACTTCTTTTCTCTGTAAATTAGAGAAAATACTTGATTAGCATTCCCTTTATATTGATCAAGTATATTTCTGTCTATATTAGAATTAAGACCAGTAAAGGCTCTTTTTTTATAAACTGGCTCTAAATACATGCTGTCAATCTGGGTCGTATCAAATCCTGAGGGTATAGAATCAGCATCAAACCGCAAATGAATGCCATCTTTTAGTATAATATGGCGCGTAATATGATGAACATACGTTTCTAAAAAACCTGTTTCCCTATTCATAATACCCGAACGGTCACTTAAAAAAGCAAAAAAAGTGGTATCGATACTTATAGGTTTTCTTTCATTCGCAAAAGGCGTCCGTGTTACTCTAACCAGTTCATTACTCCTGGTTTCCATGTCATAATAAAATACATCAAACGGTTTTAGAGGTAATAAAGTATCTCTTCTAACCGGCTTCAACAGACTGTCTTCTCTATTAGAAACAAATAAAATTCCTTTTTTATTTCCAATATTCACAGTGCTTGCATCTTTGTCATCAAAATAATCATTCGTAATTCTTTGAGTTTGACGGGTACGAATGGAATAAAGGAAAATATCAGCCTGACTACTTACATCTGCGCTGAATAGTAAGGTAAAAGGATCAAAGAAATTCATGCTATAAACCCGCTGATATTGTTCGGCTAAGGGTTCTTTAGTTATTTTTTTAGACTCCAGGTTATAGGTTCCCAAAAACAACTTATCCTTTTTTTCAGTTAAAATCACTAATTCTTTACCAGTTGGTGACCAGGAAACAAGTGGATATTGAAAATCAGTGGCTTGGAAAACATTTTTTACCCCCTGTCTGTAAATTAAAGTTCTGTTTTCCCCAGAAACTTCTTGTAAATAAAGGTTAATCTTTCCTTTATTATTGGTCACATAAGTCATATATCGGCCATTGGGTGAAATGCTGGATCTGGTAATAGGAATTTGCTTCTTATTTTTAATTGGTATTACCTGCGATGTAGGCGCTTTTCTTAAGGACAAATCTGCTTTATATTTTTCCAAAAAAAATCGTTCACAACGCAGAACGACTTCGTTTAATGGAACACCTAACACATATTGAAATCCACCTTCTACACTTCTGTTAATCCGGGTCAGATATAACAGATTCGAAACCGTTTTAGGAGTGTACTGAGTTCTGATAAAATACCATAATGCATTGCCCATTAGCCTTGGGTTAGTTGTTGCAAGACCTCCAAACCCTTTAAATTTCGGATCCAGCATTTCCTCTCTGAGTGCATTATCCACTTCAGTATTCCAAGGTTCACCCAGATACGCAACCAAACCTTGTGTAAACCATAAAGGTAAGTTCAACAATACAGCATTTTGAATTACTTCCTGAAAATTAGCACCGAACAACATGGTGTTTAGATATACAGAAGCGATTCCTTCTCTAATTTGTTTCCTTAAATGGTTGTGATCACCATCATAATAAACAAACAGGCTGTTTCCAATAATTTTTGTTTGACCAGCTACATTTCCAAAAACTTCTTCTTGACCGATATTACTTTGTTTGAAATCTGTGAGATCCGCATATACAACAATCTGGACCTTTTCATTCATCCTATGTTCCAAAATACGCTGTACTTCATCAAAATCATATTCTGCTAACTGAACCACGGCTTCTCCAATATTCCTTGAACGTCCGTACCAAAAAACAATAAAATTATCACTTTCATACTGAGACCATTCATCAAAATCACGATGATACTGCACCCTATTTTTACCAAATTCTACTTGCGTTCCTTGCGAAAAAAGAGGAAAGGAGATGATTTGAAGAAACAAGACAAAAACAAACACCAACGAATTTTTCATATTAATGGCTCTAATTAAATCAATCAGAAGATAATACCTTAAATTTAACAATTATTTTTCCTCTGTGTTTAATATTTTGACTTTACCAACTAACTTTTAATTATTTAATTTTTTTTCATGGCAAATGTTACTTTTTTAACTTTCAATCCATTTCAGGAAAACACCTATATTGTCTATGATGAAACAGGTGAATGTATCGTGTTTGATCCAGGTTGTTCAGATGAATATGAAAAAGATGAGTTGCTTGATACCCTGAAAAATCTGAAATTAAAGCCAGTGAGACTCCTTAATACCCATTGTCATATTGATCATATTTTAGGAAATAAATTTGTGGCTGACACCTTTGATCTACCCTTGGAAATTCATGAAGGTGAACTTGGAATGCTTGAAAGAGGTCCTGCAGTTGCTGCGATGTATGGCATTCCTTACCTTGAACATTCCCCCGTTCCAGATCGTTTTTTAAATGAAAATAATGAGATACTATTTGGTAACAGTAAACTAAAAATAATTCTTACCCCAGGTCATTCACCGGCAAGCCTCTCCTTTTATTGCGAAAAGGATCGTTTTCTAATAGCTGGGGATGTCCTGTTCAAAGACAGTATTGGAAGAACCGATTTACCCGGTTGTAACCATAAATTATTGTTAGAATCTATTCGAGAAAAATTATTTAAGCTTCCCGAAGAAACGGTTGTGTGGCCTGGACATGGAGAATACACTACGATTGGTTACGAGAAGAAAAATAATCCCTTTGTTAGTAATTATTAATACTCATTTATTACATCACCAGCCAAAACTTTTTTAATTGATTTTTTAACTGGAGTGCCGTAATAGGTTACATTTCCACCGGAATTTGCAACTAATTCAAGTTCTGAAACAGCTTTTACCGTAATACTGGCACCTGTTGATGAAACTACATAGGCGCGTTCGATTTCTAGTTTTTTTCCTTCTATTTTTCCTCCTGTTGATGCAGACAAATGGCCAGATTCTACTTTACCGCTCAATATCAAATTCGCTCCTGATGAACTAAAAGCTTTCAAAGATTTATGGTTGACATCCATTGAAATTTTAGCTCCACTTGCTGCGTCTAAGTCTAATTTATCCCCTTCTAAAGTTTCATCTATTCTGACTGTAGCACCCGCCGCTGCTGAAATAGCGTACAATTGTTTGTGATAAATAGTAATATTAACTTCAATGTTTTTATTTTTAAATGCTTTCAACGCATTTATTTTAAGAATACCCCCATTTACCTTTATGAAAATATCTTCTATTTCTATCCCCTCCGTTTTTATCAGAACTTCCTCCTTTTCTCCAGTCTTAAGTTCAATATTCATACTCCCAGTGAGGACTATTTCTGTAAATGGATCAACGGAAATAGTTTTCTGTGCGACTAAATTATGGTAACTAAATAAGAAGCCCAAGCAAAACAAATAAGAAAATAGACGCTTTTGATTCATTGTTTTAGTAGGTTTTAATGTACTTTTGCAACGCTTTTTAAGTTCATTTTGTTTTAAAACCAATCCAATGGCTCAGGAAATAGTTGATTTATTTAAGAAAATCACCGGACACGCAAAGGAATATGGATTTATTTATCCATCTAGTGAAATTTATGATGGATTAAGTGCAGTTTACGATTATGGTCCGAATGGGGTCGAACTTAAAAATAACATCAAGCAGTATTGGTGGGCTGCAATGGTTCAGATGCAGGAAAATATTGTTGGTCTGGATTCTGCCATTTTTATGCACCCCAAAATATGGAAGGCTTCAGGTCACGTTGATGCTTTTAATGACCCTTTGGTAGATAATAAAGATAGTAAAAAAAGGTATCGTGCCGATGTTCTCATTGAAGATCAGATTGATAAATATTTTGCCAAAGCAGAAAAAGAGGTAGAAAAGGCAGCAAAACGCTTTGGTGAAACATTTGATGAACCTCTTTTTAGAAAAACAAATGACAGGGTTTTATCCTATCTAGAAAAAGCAAATAATCTGGCTACTCGACTTGCCAATGCGATGCGCGAAGGAAATATGACTGAATTAGGCGCAATTTTGACAGACGAGGAAATTACCGACCCTGATAATGGTTCACGAAACTGGACAGAAGTTCGTCAATTTAATTTGATGTTTTTTACTCAGCTGGGAAATATTTCTGGTGAAGAAGGGAAATTATACCTTAGACCTGAAACAGCTCAAGGTATTTTTGTCAATTTCCTTAATGTTCAAAAAACAACCCGTCAAAAAGTTCCTTTTGGTATTGCTCAGATTGGAAAAGCTTTCAGAAATGAAATCGTTGCGAGGCAGTTCATCTTCCGTATGAGAGAGTTTGAACAAATGGAAATGCAATTTTTTATTCGCCCGGGAGAAGAAATGACCTGGTATAATACCTGGAAGAAATTTCGGATGCAATGGCACCTTGCCTTAGGAACCTCACAAGAAAAACTGCGTTTCAAAGATCATGATAATCTTGCTCACTATGCTAATGCAGCTGTCGATATTCAATTTGAATTTCCCTTCGGCTTCAGAGAATTAGAAGGAATTCACTCCCGTACTGATTTTGACTTGAAAAGTCATCAGGAATTATCGGGTAAGAAAATGCAATATTTTGATCCAGAACTCAATGAAAGTTATATACCTTATGTGGTGGAGACTTCTATTGGATGCGATCGTATGTTTCTTGCTATGCTTTCCAACGCTTATTGTGAAGAAAATATTCCCGATGCTGATGGTAAAGAATCAACTAGAATAGTTCTAAAATTACACCCTGCACTGGCACCTGTAAAGGTTGCTGTATTGCCATTACTTAAAAATAAAGAGGAGCTAACCGAAGCAGCCAAAGCGATATACAACAAATTAAAAAAGGAATTTTCCTGTCAATATGATGAAAAAGATGCGATCGGTCGCCGCTATAGACGACAAGATGCGATCGGTACACCTTATTGTTTAACGATTGATTTCGATACTTTAGAAGACGGAACCGTTACCCTTCGCGACCGGGACACCCTAAAACAGGAGCGACTTACTTTAGCTCAGGTTGAGGAAATCATTCGGTCAAAAGTTTCAATGGCAAAACTCCTTGAAGGATTAAATCTGTAGTAAATACTTAGCCTTGGGAAGTGATGATAAGATCTAAATTTGTGGCCTTCATATCAAATCTTTCGCCTAGGTAAGCATTACATAAATATCCATTGTAGGTATAAACACCGTGACGTAATCCTGGATTATTAAATAACCAGGATTCAATTCCACCGGCAGTAGCTGCATGCAGCAATATAGGCGTAAGTATATTACTTATAGCCATAGATGCTGTTCTAGGTACTCTAGAGGTAATGTTTGGTACACAATAATGTATCACTCCATATTTTATAAACGAAGGATTTTGTAGAGTTGTAACTTCAGAAGTGGCGAAGCATCCCCCCTGATCAATACTTACGTCAATTAAAACAGCACCATGCCTCATTTTTTGAATCATTTCTTCGCTTACAATCACAGGAGTTCGACCTGATTTTGAGTGTATAGCACCAATAACAACATCAGCCGAAACCAATTCTTCTTGTAGATAAATAGGATTGAGAGAAGAGGTATATAATTGTCTTCCCACCTGATTTTGAAGACGTTTCAATTTATAAATATCATTATCAAAAATTCTAAGTTCGGCACCCAGTCCAATTGCCACTCTTGAAGCATATTCAGCAACTATTCCTGCACCCAGGATAACTACTTTTGCACTTGGAACACCCGAAATACCCCCCAAGAGAACCCCATTCCCACCTGCATTCACGGAAAGTAATTCTGCTGCTGTAAGCATTGCTTCAATACCTGCCATTTCACTCATAATTCTAACAAGAGGGAAAGTATCTGCTTCATCCTTGATATATTCCATTGCCAGAGCAAGCACTTTTTTTTGTCTTAGCCTTTGAAAATAGGTTGCATTCAAAGTAGGCATTTGCAAAGGAGAAATAAGAATCTGATTAGCAAACATAAGATCAATTTCCTCCATGGTAGGAGGTGCAGCCTTTAATATAACTGTTGCTTTATAAACTTCTTCTCTTTTTTCTGCAATTTCAGCTCCTGCCTCTGAATAATCTCTGTCCGTAAAATGAGCATTTAAACCAGCACCTCTTTCAATGATAACCTGGTGTCCCTGTGCAACTAAGGTTGCAACAGAAGCTGGAACAAGGGGCACTCTATTTTCTTGTAAGGTAATTTCTAACGGAATGCCAAAAACCAGTTTATCCTGTTTACCTGTTTTCAAGACCATTTCCTCTTGCACATGGTACTGTTTTCCTGTCAATTCTTTAGGAATATGTATAGTACCTGACGATTTTTTTATTTCCTCACTCATAATATAGATTTATAGGGTGAAATTAATTCTACAATTTCACTAATAATCATTGCTGTAGCACCCCAGATTACCTTTTCCTTTATATGAAAGCAAGGAACATCATTCAAAATAAAATGCTTATGGAGCTGAATAGCTGATACCTGCTGATGCTGTGGATTCAATAAATCAATTATTGGAATTTCTATAATTTCTTTAACTTCAGTTACCTGTGGTTTAAAAACGGGAGCGAAATCTAAAACGCCAATAAATGGAAAAACATGAAAATTACTTACTGAAATATATAGGGGTGTGAGGGCACCAATGAGCTTAATATGTTGTGCGAAAACACCAATTTCTTCCTCTGTTTCCCGGGTTGCGGTTATTGATAAATCTGCGTCGGTTGAATCAAACTTGCCTCCTGGAAAAGAAATTTGACCCTTATGCTGATCTCTGCTATCAGAAGATTGCCTTTCTATGAGCACCATTTCCCAATGATGGTCCTTTGGATAAAAAAGAGCCATTACACCCGCTAATTTTGCATTCTCAGGAGGCAATTCAATAAAACGTTGCGGGTGAGCCATTTTTTTATGGGCATCCAAACCAGGGAGACAGCCATTTGATAGCCTCTCTGATAAATCCAATACCCAGTCCGTTTTCATGGAAAATAATATTACCCAACTATCTTGTTTGATTTTTGAAGATATTGTTCTAATGCAGCGGTCATTGAAGGAGCAATATCTGTTGGCGCCTGAATATTTACAATTAAGTTTCGTTCCTCAACGGCTCTTCTTGTAGAATTACCAAATACAGCAATTCTTGTATTGTTTTGTTTAAAATCGGGAAAATTATCATAAAGTGATTCAATTCCCTGAGGGCTAAAAAAGACTAAAATATCGTAGGTTACATCACTTAAATCGGAAAGATCCGAACTAACTGTATTGAACATAGTTGCCTCTTGCCAGTTTAATTCATTTTCCCCTAAATATTTACACACATCTTTAGCTCCTAAATTTGAACACGGAATTAAAAATTTTTCGGTTTTATTGCGTTTAATAGCCTGACTTAAATCATCTATTCCTCTATTACCAACAAAGACCTTTCTTTTTCTATAAACAATAAATTTTTGAAGATAATTTGCAATTGCCTCTGTCAGGCAAAAATATTTCAAATCCAAAGATAATTTTACACGCATTTCATCGGCCATTCTAAAAAAATGATCCACTGAATTCTTACTCGTAAGTACGACAGCCGAAAAATCCTCAATCCGAATTCGAAATTTCCTAAAATCTCTGGCAGGTACAGGTTCTACATGAATGAAAGACCGCCAGTCAATGATAATATTATATTTTTTCTCCAATTCATAATAGGGAGATTTATCAGCTGGTTTGGGTTGTGAAACCAGAATACTTTTTACCTCCCTATAACTTTCAACGAAGTTTTCATTCATTGTTGGTTCAGGCTTTGCGTCTATTATTTGTTCTGTGTTCATCCGTTTTTATAAGGAATTGATAATCAATTTTACCAAAATAAGAACTGGTGCAATTTCAACGGTGCAAATATACAATAAAAAGTGGAATTGGTGTGAACCAATAAATCGAACACCGATAGTTAATCCTCTTAAAAAATGGTACATCAATACTAAACCTAAAATTATTAATGCGGAATAAATTAAGATTTTCTTCCAATCCTCATTCAAATAAGGAAAAAAAATATTTATCGGAGCGATGATTAAACCCATTGAAATACCAGTAACGACCATCAAAAATTGGTACCGATCCATTTCTCTTTTTACAGGAAATATAAAACCTATGAAAGATAATAATAGATGTCTTGCCCCAAAAAACAGGAAAGGTATCAGTAAAAAAAAATGAAATTCAGGTTTGAATCTAAGAAAAATATAGTCTGGAAATAGAGGATAAGAAAAATAAACCAGTACTCCTAAATTGATAAGAAAGAAAATATAAAGCAGAAGAAAGGGTAAAATACCTCTGCCTGACATTTCCCTGAATAAAAAATTAAAAAGATTGTCTGTACCAAAGGCACCTATTGATCTTAGGGCAAAGGATCTTAAAAAAGTAAGCAATATGGCTAAAAGCAATAATAGACCAATAAGTAGAAAAAAGTTAGATGACTTTTCTGTAAGCAAAGGTTTTTGTATCGCCTTTTCAACTACTTTTTCCTCTGTAGGATTTAATTTTTCAAACGGATTATCCGATATGCTTTTAACCGCTTCTTTTTGATCCTTTCTGTAAGTCAGTTCAAATGGATTTTGTTCCTGGGCAAAAGAATTTAACCCCTGCGAAAACAAAAGACAGGAAAAAAGCAAGATTAAAAAAAACGGTCGTATTTTGCTCAAAATCCTTTTTTCTGCAAAATTAAACAATTTTATGGTTAAAAAATAAAATCAATGCGAGACCTTCAAGTCATTCGGATTGTTTGGTTAGGTTTAATTGCCATAGTGGGTATTTTAGCCGTTCAAACTTATTGGGGTATTACCACCTGGACAGCCAATGAATCAGATATTAACCAGAAAATTCATCTGGCTTTACAAAGAGTTGCTGGAAATTTAGCTGTTGCAAATGGGACTGTTTTACCTACCGGTAATATTATTCGTAAGCGAAGTGCGAATTATTACCTGGTTAATATAGCTTATGAAATTGACGCTAACCTCCTCGAATTTTATCTACGAAAAGAACTGGAAGCCTTAACTATTAACCTGGATTTTGAATATGCCATTTTCGATTGTAGTACCGACGAAATGGTTTATGGTGCATATTGTGCTTATGAACCTACAAAAAAAGCACCTCAAATAAGTACTTCCATGCCTGGTTATCATGCATTTACTTACTATTTTGCCGTTAAATTTCCCGGGAGATCTGGCTTTCTTTGGGAACAGTTTCAGGTTGTTCTTTTTTTCTCTTTCATACTATTTATTACCATTATCTTTTTCTCCTATTCCCTTTTCGTTATCTTAAGACAAAAATGGCTTTTTGAGCAACAAAAAGATTTTATAAATAATATGACGCATGAATTTAAAACACCTATCGCATCTATTCAAATAGCTACAGATTATTTTTTACATCATAATCAAATAAAAGAAAACACAAGATTGCTACAATATTCAAAAATAATAAGAGAACAAAATTTACGTTTAAATGAGCATATTGAACGCTTGCTTCAATTGGCCAGATTCGAAAATAATGGTTTTAACTTAAAATTAGAACCTATAGAAGTGGTCTCTTTTTTAAAGGAGATGGTGAATGCAGAAACTATTAGATTTCAAAATATGGGTGGTTCTCTGGAATTTGAATGTCAAATGGATAAAATGGAGATTATTGCCGATAAATTTCACCTTACAAATACTTTGAGCAGTCTGCTAGATAATGCCGCAAAATTTTCAAAAAATGAGGTTTTTGCTTTATTGAAAGCTGAAAAGATAAATCAGGTTTTAATTATTTCTGTTATTGATCACGGCATCGGAATTCCAAAAGATTTTCTTGAAAAAGTCTTTGAAAAATTTTTTCGCGTCCCGACGCAAGCCATTTCTGAAGTTAAAGGATTTGGCATCGGATTGTATTATGTGAAAGAAGTTTGTAAAGCTCATAAATGGAAAATCAAAGTTAAAAACAGAGCTCCTCTCGATGGAACTGAGATAAATCTGTTGATTCCATTAAAATCTTAAAAATGAAACCTAAAATTTTATATGTCGAAGATGATGAAGCTCTTGGGCTTTTAACAAGAGACCAACTTGAAGATGCAGGTTTTGATTTGCTCTGGTTGAAATCTGGAACAGATGCTATTGCTCTGAAAGATTTTAATGTGTTCGATCTTATTATTTTAGATATTAATTTACCTGGCGAAAACGGATTTGAAATTGCCTTAAAAATCAGACAACAATCCGAATCTATTCCAATCCTTTTTTTAAGTGCCCGCTCCCTCTCTGAGGATAGAATACATGGCTTACAGATTGGAGCTGATGATTATATGACAAAGCCTTTTCAAATAAAAGAACTCATTTTAAAAATTCAAATATTTCTTAAAAGAAAAGCTATTCAGAAGGAAAGTGATTCCCTCGACCCTATTCAAATTGGCTATTATAAACTGGACAAAAAAAATCTTTCTCTTACTTTTTCAGACGGGGTTATTAAAAGAATGACAAGTAAAGAAGCTGAATTATTGAGTTATCTGGCTAAACATTCCAATCAATTGATTAAGCGTTCTCAATTATTGATTGACGTGTGGGGAAATGATGACTATTTTTTAGGTAGAAGCATGGATGTTTTTATATCCCGATTGAGAAAATACCTTTCAGGGGATGAGCGCATTAAAATTGAGGCTATCCACGGAGTTGGTTTTCAATTTATTTGTCCATAATAAATCCATTCATCTAAATTTTTTTTACAATCTTTACAGATAAATGTAAGGTTTTGCGAAAAAATACCGTGCTGACTTTTAGATTAAGCGCAGAAACTGTATTTTTGCGCACCTTGCCCAATTTTTATAAATTTTCTGGCAAGCAATTGAATTTTTAAGACAAAAAACAATACCGATAAACATGGCATTGATTAGTAAAATCAGACAACAAGGTAGTTGGATATTAATTATCCTGATAGCTTTGGGCTTAGGTGGCTTCATTCTTATGGATATGACATCTGGGCAAACAAGTGTTTTTGGCAGTTCACAACCTGTACTGGCTAAAATTAATGGTCAAAAAATTGACGTAAACGAATTTAACAGAACGGAAAGTATTTTATACGCCGGTTCAACCAGTGACGTTTTTGCACGCAGGGAGAATATCTGGAACTATTTCGTGGAAAAAATTCTGGTTGAAGAACAGACTGAAAAATTAGGTCTAGGTGTAAGCCGTGCAGAATTGCTTGATTTACAATTTGGTTTAGAACCAAGTCCTGTTATTACTCAGCGTTTTGGAGATCAAACTACCGGACAGGTCAATAGAGAACAGTTAAATCAGGTTCGTCAAATGATTGAAGCTAACACGCTTGAGCCTCAAATGCGTTCTTACTGGGCTATTCAGGAGGGTGAGATTATTAAAGAAAGACTTCAGAGAAAGCTTACATCTTTGGTAGCTAATGGATTTTACACCCCAAACTGGCAGGCTGAATTGTTTTTTTCTGAAGGCTCGGGCTTTCTCCAGTTTGCTTACGTAAAAGTACCTTTTGATAATATCGACAATAGTGAGGTTTCTCTCTCTGATGAAGATTATGAAAATTACCTGGAGAAAAATAAAAAGAAATATACCAATAAAGAAGAACGCAGAAAAATAGCCTATGCTATTTATAATGTATTTCCTTCAAAAGCGGATACAGCTGAAATTTTTAGTAAAATAAATGCCTTGGCTAAACAATTTAAGGCAGCAGATAATGATACCAGCTTTGTTGAACAAAACAGAGGCGTGATGTCTCCTGTTTATGTCAAGAAATCTGAAATCAATCCAATGTTTGCAGACAGTATATTTAGTCTTCCTGAAGGTGGCGTTTTTGGTCCATATACTGAATCAGGTGCTTACAGGGTAGTAAAAATGATTGACAAAAAACCTTTACCTGATTCTGTTAAATCAAGACACATTCTTATTCCGGCAACAGATGCAAATGGTGCTTTTCTTGCCCAAAAAACAATAGACTCTTTAAAGCAGGTTATTGAGAAAGGAGAAGCTACTTTTGAAGCAATGGCAGCTCAGTTTGGCAGTGATGCTACTTCAACTAAAGGAGGTGATTTGGGATATGCCGCACCTGGGCAGATGGTTGCAGAATATAATGATTTGATTTTCTTCCAAGCTGAAGCTGGTAAATTATATACAGTTACAACTCAGTTTGGTGTGCACCTGGTTGAAGTAACAGGAAAGAAATTTGAGAAAAATGAAATAGGGATAAGAATTGCATCTTTAGTTTCAAATATTATACCTTCTGAAGCGACTCAAAAAGACGCTTATAATAAGGTTTCAGTTCTTCTTAATAAAAGTAAGTCCGTTGAAGATTTGAAAAAAAATCTGGCAAAAAATAAAGATATCAGGATAGAAACTTCTACCCCTATGGGTAAAAATGAATTCTTTCTTGGCCCCTTAGGAGCGGGAGTTCAATCTCGTGATATCATACGTTGGGCTTTTGAAGCAGATATTGATGCTGTCTCTCCACAAGTATATGTTTACAGAGATGAAAATCTTTATTTTGATAATAAATATGTTCTTATTGGCTTGGAAGATATAATTGAAGAAGGATTGCCTTCAGTTGATAAAATAAAGAAGGAAATTGAAACATTAGTTATAAATGAAAAGAAAGGTGCTTTGATTGCCTCTAAAATGAAAGGTAAATCACTGGAATCCCTGGCATCAAATTTTGGAGAACCTATTGATACGGCTAATGGAATCACTTTTGCAAACCCAGTTATCACTGGCGTAGGCAGTGAACCTAAATTATTAGGTAAACTATTCCGCTATAATACAGGTGATGTAACTTCTCCAGTTATTGGAAATTCGGGTGTTTATGTTGCAAAAATTATTACTAAAGCAGCTCCGTCAGCGCCTACTGAGTTAGTTACAACCAAAAGAAATTTAGTTCCAACCTACCGCAGCCAGGCAAACAGCAAAATTACTCAGGTTTTGAAAGATGGGGCAAAAATTAAGGATAATCGCAGTAAGTTCTTTTAATCACCCATAAAAACTACTATCATGTCCAATATACAAAATGCTGGAAAAAAGGGATATTTCGTTTTATATTTCTTTATTTCATTATTACTTTTCTTCTCACTGGTTGTTTACATATATCAGTATAATCAATTAGGATTAGAATAGAGGTTAAAAAAAGCCGGTAAGAAAATACTTACCGGCTTTTTTTTTATTCTTTATAAATCTGTTCAATTTGATCCGCGTATTTATCTAAAATCACCCTTCTTTTTAGTTTCATTGTAGGGGTTAACTCAGATTCTGAACCATCTTTTTTAACTGGTTCCCAAGGTTCAACCAATAACTTAAATTTCTTCACCTGATCTATATGAGCAAATTCTTGATTCATTTCATCGATAATAGATTGATAAAGGTCAATAATTTCGCCTAGTTTAACTACGTCAGCCATATTTGTCCAAGTAACATTATTATTACTGCACCAATCTTTTAATGCCTCTTCAGCAGGCACGATTAAAGCAGAAACAAATTTTTGGTTATCCCCAACGACCATCATTTGTTCGATAAGGAAAGACTCTTTAAATTTATTTTCAATGGGGGCAGGAGCTACATATTTTCCTCCTGAAGTTTTCAAAAGTTCTTTTTTCCTATCCGTGATTTTAAGGAATTGACCTCCTTGTGGACCCGTAACAAATTTACCCACATCACCTGTACAGAACCATGCTTTTCCATCAATTACCTTGGTAACAGCGGCAGTAGCATCCGGTTTTTTATAATATCCCATCATGATATTAGGACCTGAAGCTAAAATTTCTCCTTCATTTTCTCTGTAATTCCCATCGGATGAATCAATAAGTATATCAACACCAGGAATAGCTTTTCCCACTGTTCCTAATAAAGCACCTCCTTTCTCAAAAGTACTTGCGGTTAAAACAGGTGAGGTTTCTGTTAAACCATAACCTTCTCTAATTGGAACACCAGCAGCAGAAAAAACCTGTGCAATTCTTAATGGGCAAGGAGCGGCTCCCGTGACAATCCCTTTTACATTTCCTCCTAAAGCTTCTCTCCACTTACTAAAAATAAGTTTATCGGCAATTTTGCCTTTAAATCCAGATACGGGTTGATGATAAGCAAAGTCTTCCGTTAAGGAAAGAGCCCAGAAAAATAATTTTTTCTTTACACCACTTAGGGCTAATCCTTTGTTATAAATTTTCTCATATACTTTTTCCAGTAATCTGGGGACAGTAGTAAAGAAATGGGGCTGAACCATTTTTAAATCTCCTTCATCACCTCCTAAATTGTCAGTACCCGTAAAAATGATTGACACACCACGGAACTGATAGTGGTAAGAAGCGGCTCTTTCAAAAATATGGCAAATTGGGAGGAAACTTAATACCTTATCTCCATTTTGAACTGGAATAATGGCAGCAGCCGCTTCCACATTGGATATGATATTATAATGAGATAACATAACCCCTTTTGGAACACCCGTGGTTCCAGACGTATAAATAATAGTAGATAAATCTTCTGCTTTGACTTCGCTTTTCAATTCTTCCAAACGATCCATACCTTCATCTGTTAATATATCCTTCCAGTAAGGTCTGCCTTCCTGAATATCGAAAGTATAAATTTCCTTTAAAGATGGTACGTCTTTTTGAGCGGTCCTTACCTTATCAAACAAATCCAGTTTACCAACAAAACAAATTTTTGTTTCAGAGTCATTGAAAATATATACATATTCGTTGCTACTGATAGTTGGATAAACTGGAACATTTATCGCGCCTATTTGCTGAACGGCAATGTCCAGAATGACCCATTCAGGGCGATTCTGATAAACGGCAACACCAATTTTATCCCCTTTTCCAATGCCTAATTTTAATAAGCCACAACTAAGTTTATTAGCTAAATCGATGACTTCTTCGGTAGAAAGGAAATCGAACACACCTTGTTCGTTTTTGGCACCCATGCACCGCTCAAGGGGATAATGTGCCATTTGATAATGAATGTAATCAAATAATCTGGTTGGCTTCATCTGATAATAATTTCCGATTTTATGAATTAAGATTGTAGAATTTTGTACAATGCTTAAAAATAACATAAAATTCTGAAAAATCAGATGAAACTATTTCTCATTTCTTTCCCGACCCGAGATAATATTTAAGAGATGGTCTAAACTCTGGACTTTATGAATGTTCTTTCCGTGTTCAAAAGTTTGAGCATTCACTTGATACCCACTCAATAAAATTTGACAATTAAAAATTTCATTAGAGAGGTTATTAACATATTGTTGAATGGACTCTGTTTCAAAGGATGAAGTAATCATCGTACAAATATAATCAGGTTGAATTATTTCACTGGCTACTTTCAGTTCAGAGATTGAAATATCGTTCCCAAGATAAATCACTCTATAATATCGAACCCTCAGCATATACTGAATGAATAATAAACTCAATTCTTGTTTTTCTCCCTCAGGTAAATATAAAATGCATTTTTTTGTAGGTGAATAATCTATAGAATTTAACTGGTCAATAGCTGATATAATCTTCTGTCTGATTAGAAAGCTCATAAAGTTTTCCTGTACAGGACTAATGGAACCCGTTAGCCAAAGGATACTAAGTTTATCCAGGAAGGGGTAGATAAGCTCCGTCATTGTCCGCTCGAATCCTAATTGATGAATGTGTGTATTGACAATTTTATCAAATTTAACCTCATCCATTTCAATCATGGCAATAGTTAGCGCATCGAGATGGGCACCGTAAGCTACATCTAAAGAAGACAATGCAGCTGCCGTTTCATTAATTTCTTGAGGCTGCATTTGGGCAATTCTTGAAATTTTGTGTCCATTTTTATTTAGAATTGCGATATTCAATAATTGCTTGAGATCGTCCTCTTGGTAATAACGAATGTTAGATTGGGTTCTTTTAGGGGAAATAACTCCATAACGTTGTTCCCAAATACGAATAGTATGTGCTTTAACACCTGTTAGTTTTTCTAAATCAACAATGGAATATACAGCCACTTTTTCCTATTTTGTTCAGAAACAATTTCATTTTAAAAAGGTTTAAAATAATAGTGTTTTGTATCGTGTTGTTAAATCTTAGTTTATAAACAAATTTTCAAGTGTGTTTATCGTTAATTTAACTCTTTTAAATGTTTAAATTGTTATTTTTAACATTTATACCTTTATTCAACCAGAACGACCTCTAACTCAAAATATATGAAATTGAAATTTGCGCGTCTTCTTTTTCTCCCTCTCTTGTTTTGCCAGATATGGTTAATTGGACAAAATACACCACCATGTACCTATAAACTTGAATGTACAGACCTGGGTTTAGATGGCTGGAATGAGGCCTCTCTTGAAATAACTGTAGGGAATAAGGTAAATCGTTTCTCGCTAAAAAATGGGAGTAAAGAAATTTATTATTTTAACGTCACTAAAGGGGATAGTTTATCGATTCGTTTTAACGAAGGGCTTTATGATGAAGAAATTCAATACGAATTAAGAAGTGAACGCGATTCTGTTTTGTTTTCGCAAAAAGGAAAGATACCCACCACAGGCATTGTCTATAAAAGTTTGGTAACATGCCCATCTTGTCCTGCTCCTCCCGTTTTTTTTGTAAAACCAGCCTTTATCGGTTCTCAATCAGCAACGTTAGCATGGAGCCCTGTGATAAACACAACTTCTACCTTACTCCTGTTTAAATCATCTCCCATTTTAAATGCTGACACTTTTCGGGTGACTAAAAAAGACACCTTGATGAATAAATTAAGTGAGCATTCCACATACACCTATTTTCTTGCCAGCATTTGTCCGGCAGGTGATACAAGCAGACCAAACGGTCCTTTCAGTTTTGAAACGAAGTGGAAGCTTGACGTTGGTATTACTGGCTTAATTGCCCCTGAATCAGATTGTGGACTTGGGAATGATTCTGTTAAAGTGGCCATTTTTAACTACGGTGGCGAACCTCAGTCCTTGATTCCTTATGGGTATCAGATAAATAAGGTTGATGTACCTATAAATAGACCCATTGATGGTTTTTATACCGGTGTAGTTGCCCCAGACAGCACCAATGTTACGGCATTTGACCAACCTTTTAATTTTTCTGTACCTGGTGAATATAATATCGTCGCCTGGACGCAATTTGAAAAAGATGGGGAAATTAAAAATGACAGTATTTCTACACAAGTCGTTAGTATACCCACTATAAATACTTTTCCCTACCTCACAACACTGGAAGAAAAATTTACTGGCTGGACGGTCGATAAAAAAAGTATGTCAAATAGCTGGGCCTTAGGAACTCCTAATGGATCAGGTCTTCGTGATGCCTTCAGCGGCATTAAATCATGGGGAACTAACCTTAATGGAAATCATAATTCCAATGAATTATCTTATTTAAATTCTCCTTGTTTTGATTTTTCAAAGCTAAGCCAGGATCCAGTTCTTTCTTTTAGAATGAAAATTGACATTGAAAAATGTTGTGATGGCCTTTGGATTGAGTATTCCAAAGATGATGGAAATTCTTGGTTGCGTTTAGGAAATCCTTCCTCAGGAACTAATTGGTATAATGATACTGAAAGATGGTTGTGGAATGGAAATGGAAATGCCGATGCCTGGTTTTTAGCAGCTCATGTTCTTCCTGGAGTTGCTGGAAACAGTAAAATAAAAATCAGATTTGTTTTTAATAGTGATTTTGGTGTTCAAAGAGAAGGCGTTCTTATCGATAATATCAATATTGCTTTATCAAACTTTGATTTAACTGCGTTAAGTGTTAAAAATAATAGAAAAACGATTTGTGAAAATATAACTGACCTTGTTACTTTAAATATTGGAAATATAGGCAGATCTAATATTAATGGTCTTAACCTCGCTTATCAAATTAATGGCGGATCCATAATAACGGAATCAGCATCTACTTTTGTTGTAAATAGTGGCCAGAATAAACCTTTCGTTTTTAAACAAGGTTTCGATTCTTCTAAACCAGGAATTTATAAAATTAAGGCATGGATTGTTGGCGAATCATCCCTAACCCATAATGATACTGCCTATTTTACCTTTAAAACTAATACAACTCTTCCTTTTAAAGAAGATTTTGAAATGGGCAGATTCCCTTCCGACTGGGTCGGAACAGATCAAATAGTAACCAAAGAACATAATAATAAAACGTATGTGGTTTCCGATTTACTCTCTGCTTCTGATCCTAGATTTGATATAATTACTGCACCCATTGGTATTATTGCTCTAAAAGATACATTACGATTTGACTACAGAGCCGTAACTTTTGAAAGTGATGGGAAAGCTGGCGCCGTTTGGAATAATTCAGACAGACTGGAAATTGCTGTTTCAACTGATTGTGGTACCACCTTTCAAGTTGTTAGAACTATAAGTAGTATAAACCATCAAACCACTAATAAATATAAAACCATTGCGGTTGATTTATCGGCTTTTGCTGGAAAGTATGTGGTGGTAAAAGTAAGTGCGCTTTGGGGATCAGGTAATTATTGGGTAGATTTTGATAATTTCAATAGCACCCGTTGTCCATCTAATCTGACTTTGAGTACCACGCTGGTAAGATCCCTTTCCTCAACATCCAGCCAACCTGCTGTCGTAACTATTAACGCAGACGCCGGCGTAGGACCTTACACCTTTTCCTGGAGCAATGGCATAAAGAGCAGAACAGCAGAAATACAAAATCCCGGGACCTACAAAGTTACTGTAACCGATGCTTTTGGCTGTACCGACTTTACAGAGGTTAAATTGGGTGTTCCAACGGGTATAAATGATTATTTATCATGGATGTCAGGCATTTCCATTTACCCAAACCCCGCCTCCATAAATCCCCGTATTTCGTTTTCTTTGTTAAAATCGGATGATGCTATTATTAGGGTTTTCAATTCCTTAGGTGCTCTTATTTATCAGACTAAATCGGATTTTGCTCAACATCATAACCTGATTCTAGAAATGAACAGGCAAATTCCTGGCGTTTACTGGGTATCTGTTCAGGTAAGTGATAAACAATTGGGACTTCCATTGGTTATTATCGATTAAAGGCAGCATGAAAATAGGAATTGTTTGTTACCCAACATACGGGGGAAGTGGCGTTATTGCTACTGAGTTAGGTCTCGGTTTGGCCCGTAAGGGGCATCAAATCCATTTCATCACCTATAGAAGGCCTGCAAGGCTTGGTCATTTTCAAGAAAATGTTTTCTACCATGAAGTAGATACATCCGATTATCCATTATTTGAATTCCCCCCTTACGAAACAGCACTGGCTGGTAAAATGGTGGATGTAGTGAGATTCGAAAATCTTGACCTCCTTCATGTTCATTATGCCATACCTCATGCAGCAGTTGCATACATGGCAAAAAAAATACTCCTGAGTGAAGGTCGCTATGTTCCAGTTATCACAACACTGCATGGAACTGATATAACCCTGGTAGGTAATAATAGTGCTTTCAAGCCTGTTATTGAATTTTCCATCAATAAGTCAGACGGTGTAACAGCCGTCTCCGAAAATCTTAAACAACAAACCCACGCTTACTTTAATATTAAAAAAAATATTGAAGTTATTCCCAATTTTATTGACTTTGAAAGATTTAAACGAAGTAATAAAGAGCATTTCCGGAAGGCCATTGCCATGGACAATGAAAGAATTCTCATTCATGTAAGTAACTTTAGAAAGGTTAAAAGAGTAGAGGATGTTATTACTGTATTTTCAAAAGTAAAGGAAAAAATAGCCAGTAAATTATTGCTTATCGGGGACGGGCCTGAAAGATGGAATGCCGAATCTTATTCCAGAAGCCTGGGACTGGGAGAACATATCCGATTTTTAGGAAAACAGGATGCTGTGGAGGAATTAATGGCTGTTGCTGACCTTTTCCTGTTAACCTCAGAAAAAGAAGCTTTCGGATTAGCAGCACTGGAAGCTATGGCTTGTGAAGTACCTGTCATTTCAACAAATGCGGGTGGTATTCCAGAAGTAAATATAAATGGGGTAACGGGTTACGTAAGTGAAATTGGTGATGTAGAAGATATGGCTAAAAATGCCATCTCTATTCTCTCTAATGAAGATACCTTAGCTGAATTCAGAAGTAATGCACTCGCACAGGCAAAAAGATTTGACATTAACAATGTACTCCCTATTTATGAAGCCTATTATGAAGAAATCATCCATTCATCTGTTTTATAAGTATGATTATTCTTCTCTGCCGATCCATACAATCTTACCCACGGCAGTATCAGGATTACTAAATCCTGTTAACGCTGGATTTGTAGTGCTAAAAACTAAATAAACACCCGATTTCACATAATTATCTTGAAAATCTCTTCCATACCACAATGCTTGCCCTCCAACAGCTTTTGTTTCAAAAACTAATTTTCCGTTCATATCTGAAATTTTAACAATAGCATCTCTGGCTAATCCTTTAATAGCTACAGGCCCGGAAAAGGTGGGAGGAACCGGATTCGGATAAATTTCTATTTTCTTTCCTAAATGGAATATTTTAGCCTCAATGGCCTCACTTTGTAATACCACTAATCCGTTTTCTGTCCCAATGTAAGCTTTTCCACTTTTCCCGTCAATGGCTATTGCCTGAACGGAATTACCAGGCAAAGGAGAATTTAAAGTGTTAAACCGACCTATTGTTTTACGCCCATCTGCCGAAAGTATAAATAATCCATTTTTTGTTCCAATCCATTTTCTGTTTCCGCCATCAACAGCAATAGATAATATTTCTTCTGTAGATAAAAGATAATCTAAAAATCCATCTTGTTCTACAATGCGCAATTCTCCTTTACAATTATTATCAAAAATACTTGCTCCACATTCAAAAATGATAATACCTTTTGAGGTACCCAACCAAACGTATCCTTCTCTGTCAGTAGCCAGACAATTAACCTGATTAGTTGGTAATCGTGTCGTATTTGTATTTATTAACCTGCATCTGTCATCTGAAGGATTTTTTAAATCTCCGGCATCAAAAACCAGTGCACCATTAGATGAAGAGGAAGAAACAAACCATTTATAACCACTGCCATCTATACCCAGCTGGTGAAGTTGTGTTTCTGCACAATTGGGTTTGAAAGACTGCCAATCCCCTTTATCCGTTAATACAGAAATGGGTTTTTCTGCCAGGTGATTGGCAATCCATAAATTTTTATCTTTGTCAAATGCCAGTCCACTTACTCTGGTGCGAATGGCATCGCCCACTGTATTATTTAAGGAAGAATTTTTTTCGTCGAACCTAATAATCTTTTCCCCGTCAATTTGCAATAATCCTTCCAAAAAAGAACCTGCATAAATTTTTCCATTGGTAGGATGTATCGCCAAAGTGATGATGTCATATACATCGTCATCGGGGGAATTTACATTTTCTCCGAGCATTGCCGGAGTATTAAATCTATTATAAATTCGCCACGTACCCTCTTTTAGAGAAGCAAATCCGTGATCCAGAAATCTATATCCAAAATTTTGAGTTACACCACCGGATGCGAGCCAAAGAACTCCCTCAGGAGAAATAGTTAACCATCTTGACAGAGGGGAAAAAGGAGAATTTAATGAAAATCTTTTACACTGGGGATCCGTAATTTTATCCATATATCTGAAATCCTGGTATTCATCACCAAACCAAACTCTTCCATTTTCCTCCTGTAAAACATTTTGCAACCTGCCAATACAATTACCTGGTATTCTTGCAGGTGAACTCCCTTCTTGAATAACTAAAATCTCATCTTGATTACAAGAATTATCTGAGCATCTATAACCTGCTAATAATTGGGTTCCCTCTCCATTCAGATATAAAAGATTGGCGTGACTATATGTATAAACGGCTAATGCTGCCTGATTATTCCCTGCATGTTTATACAAGCTTTTTCCCGCATTGAAATACAAAAACTCTTTAAAAACACCTAATGCAGTGCAATTACCTAAAGGAAAACCATCTACAATTGATAATAAACGCCAATTATTAAAATTTTCAGGATTAGCATGATTTGATTCAATTTTAAATATACCCTTTTCCGTAGCAGCGTAAAAACTACCCTTAAAGGAGATTATATTTTTAACGGGCAGTCCCGTAAATACTGAAAATGAAAATTCTCTTTTTTTAAGATTTATCGCTGAAATTCCATATTGAGTAGCCAATAATAATAAATCAGCCGATGCTAAATAAAGTTGATTAATCGATTTATCTCCAGTAATATTTTTGAAATTTCTTATTTGAGGAAGGCTATATACCTTTCCATTTTGATCCATGATATCAATGACTCCATCCGTATATGCTATAATTAACTCCTTTCTTCCTTTATTAAACTGAATATATTTCAACTTTACATCACTTAACCCGCGCGATTTATCAAATTGTTCTATTGTAAAATCAACCTTATCAATGGAAATAATTGACTGTGAAGCGATATAAAATATTTTATTTTCACTTTGGGTAACAAACTGACCCTGACGAAGGGGGAATAAACTTTGCCAATCTGATATTTTTAATCTGGAGGTGTCCTGGCCCAACAGAGTATGGAATACACCTAAGCTAAAAAATAAATATATTGAAAGAGGAGCGACAAGTTTCATAGGACTAAAGATGCTTGAAATTGGATGAAAGTGAAATGGCATTAAATACAACATCGGGGACAAGGTAACGAATGGAAAGATTTTCCCTAAGGCAATTTCTGATATAACTTGCGGAAATATTCATTTGAGGCACCTCTTTAAAAATCTTTATACTTGGATTATTTTCAAAAGGCGCAGTATCATATTCCGGTCTGGTATAGACATAAATTGGAAAATCTCTCATGAGAATGTCTGCATTTTTCCATTTTGGCAAGCTGATTAAAGAATCTCCTCCCATAATAAGGTGAAATTGTTTGTCTGGAAATTTTTCTTTCAGTACGGTTAAAGTAACGATTGTAAATGAAGGTTGGGGAAGATTAAATTCTATCGAAGAAGCTTTTAATTTTAGATTATCTGCAACGGCATCCTGGACCCAAGCTAAACGATCATAATCATTTGCCAATGATTTTTTATTTTTCAATGGATTATGGGGGGAAACTACAAACCAAACCTCCTCCAGATCAGTTTGAGAAGCCATAAATTCAGCTATCACCAGATGCCCGTTATGTATTGGGTTGAAAGAACCAAAGAAAAGGCCAATTTTCATAGGTTTCTGTCATTGCTGGAATTTATTTTCCATGGTTTGAAAAATACTATCAATTATTTTTTGGAGCTCTTCATCCTGATAAATCTGGGCTTCTTCAGGTGGAGCGTCCATTAACCATCTTTTATTTAATTTTTTTAAATAAAAGGTAATGTCATAAACTTCGAATTGATCTTTCATTCTACAGGCACAAATGGTATGTTCATCTTTGGGCAAACAATTAACATCCAGAACAGTAGTTTGCAAAAGCGATGAATCGAGGGTTTCCTGGGTTTTAAAAACAAATTTTTTTAAATTTTCAAGCCTTAATTTTTCCTCCCTCGTTGCATTTTCTGCAGCCTTTTCAAAATCATTAACATCTAACCATTTCTGGTATTGTCTTATAAAATCTTCTGGGGCCATTAACGGCTTTACAATTTGGTTACCTGTTTCATTTTTGTATTTTTCGCAATTAAAAAGGATACAAACCATTAGGAAAACTGCACCATATTTTTTTAATGTTTGTTTCATTAGTTACTCAACATCACCGGCATAACGAGCATTAGAATATCTGTTCCCTCTTTTTGCTCGGAAGGAAACATCAATCCAGCTCTTGAAGGAGTTGATAATTCCATCAATACCTCGTCTGAGTCAAGAACGCCTAACATTTCTGCCATAAATTTAGCATTAAAAGCAATTACTAAGGGAGAACCATCATAGTTACAAGGCAGTTGTTCAGTCGCTTCATTAGAAAAATCGAGGTCCTGAGCCGAAACTGTCATACTTCCTTTTGTGATATTTAGTACAACCTGATTCGTTGTTTTATTTGCATAAATTGCAATTCGTTTCAATGAATTCTGAAAATCATTTCTTGAAATTTGAACACGCAATGGATTATCTACAGGGATAACGGCATTATAATCAGGGTATTTATTGTCGATAAGACGACATACCATTTTTATTTTATTAAAGGTAAAAAAGGCGTAACTTTTATTAAAGGAAAGGGTGACTTCTGCATCAGAAGGGACGACCGTTTTCAAAAGATTTAATGCCTTTTTGGGCATAATGAAGGAAGAAGAGACGGCGCTTGTAATATCAGTGCAAACATATCGAACCAATTTATGAGCATCTGTTGCAACCATAGAAATTTTATTTGGATCTATTTGAAAATAAACCCCCATCATTGCTGGACGCAAATCATCTGTACTGGTAGCAAAAATAGTTTTAGAAATACCTTGAAGCAAGGCAAGACCAGAAAGGCTAACTGCTTCTACTTCATCGGGTACTGGAATAGCAGGAAAATCGGCCCCATTTTCACCTGCTAATTTATATTTACCGTAAGCAGAAGTAATTTCGATAGCAAAACTTTTATCATCTATTTGAAAAGTAATAGGTTGAGAAGGAAGTGCCTTTAGGGTATCCATCAATATTTTCCCTGGAATAGCCACTTTCCCATTAAAATCGGCCATTACATCCATTTCGGTAGAAATAGCCGTTTCATTGTCCGTAGCTGAGATAGTCAGGACGCTATCCTGAATGGAAAATAAAAATCCTTCCATGATTGCGGAAGAAGGATTCGAGGAAATGGTACCAACGGCAATTTGTAATTGCTTAAGTAACTCAGAGGAAGATATACTAAATTTCATTTTATTTTCTTTGGTGTAAAAATAGCCAAAATTTATGGTAATCATAACTTTTTTCTTCACCTCATGATAACTTATATAATCCCTGTTAACTTTGAGGAAAATAATCGTCAGGAATGAGTTTAAACAGAACGAGGTCGCCTCGAGTCAGCACAATTACAGGGATAAAGCTTCCCCAATGTGAAAAAATATATTTAGATAACGGTATTCCTGTGACTTTTTTGCATGGCGCAGAAACAGAAGCTTTACGTTTAGATATTTGTTTTAAAGTAGGCAGACAGCACGAACATAAACGATTGGCAGCTAGGGCTACAGCTTCAATGCTAAAAGAAGGGAGCATACAATTTTCAGGTAAAGAATTTGCTGAAAAAATGGATACACTGGGAAGCTCCTGGGAAGCTCCAGTACAACTTGATTATTCCCATTTTTCTTGGTTGGGCCTGAGCCGGTTTGCCAGCCAAGCTTTACCATATTTAGCAGAAATTCTTGAAAATCCAACTTTTCCAGAGTCGGAAATTCATGCATTTGTCCAAAGAAACAGGACAAGATTAAAAGTTGAGTTAACTAAACCTGACGTAGTTGGCTACAGAGCATTTACCGAGATTTTACTTGGTGAAAATCATCCCTTTGGTTGGAATTCCAGTCAAGCTATTTTTGAAAACCTTCAACGAGAAGACCTTCTGAAACATCATTCCGATTGGTTTTGCCCCTCAATGTGCAGTTGTTTTTTATCGGGAAATATACCCCATCAATTTTTACAAGCTTTAAATAAAACAATTGGGCAGTTATATCTGGGTAAAGAGAATCGCATCCAGCCAATGATACCCAAGGTAAGCCCGACTTTCGGTCAAACAGAAATAAAACTGCCAGGCACTTTACAGTCTTCCTTGCATATTGGATATTTGACGGGAATCAGACAACATGAGGATTACCCTGTCTTGCTGGTATTAAATACCATCCTTGGAGGCTTTTTTGGATCCCGTTTGATGACCAGTATACGCGAAAAACTAGGATATACCTATCACATTCAGTCCAATCTCGATACCTATCCTGATGTTGGTTCCTTATGGATAAATGCGGAAATGTCCCCTGAATACCTACAACCTACCAGAATTGAAATTTTTAAAGAAATCCATAAACTAAAAATTAAGCCTGTCTCAAACTCATTTTTGAGGATGGTGAGAAGTTATCTGCTTGGCACCGAACTAAATGCACTCGATGGAACCTTACAAGCTATGGAAGTTATCAGAGAAAGAGCTATGGAAGGAATTGAAAATTTAGATTATGGTAACGAGATGGAGAGAATAAATACAGTTACTCCTGTTGAAATTCAAGAAATGGCCAATAAATATTTTTGTGAAGATAATTTCACAGAAGTTTCGGTAACGCCTTAATTTATCATAATTTGACAAAATAATTATTAAATTTGTGAATGATTTACACTATTCTCATTGAAAATTGGTTATTGCTATAAATTTACCAGATGAACTTCTTTAGTTTTTTCCGCCAAGAATTGGCCATAGATTTAGGAACTGCCAATACATTAATTATCCAAAACGGCGAAGTCGTTGTTGATGAGCCCTCTATTGTTGCTATAAACAGAAAAACTGGTTTAACTATTGCAGTTGGCACAAGGGCAATGCACATGCATGAAAAAACGCATGATGATATAAAAACAGTTCGTCCTTTGAAAGATGGTGTTATTGCAGATTTCCAGGCTGCCGAAAGCATGATCGAAGGAATGATTAACATGATTGGCCAAAGAAAACGGTTTTTTTCCCATTTAAAAATGGTTATTTGTATTCCATCAGGAATTACTGAAGTAGAAAAAAGGGCGGTTTTTGATTCTGCGGACCACGTTGATTCTAAAGAAACATATTTAATTCATGAACCAATGGCCGCTGCTTTAGGTATTGGTCTCGATGTGGAGGAGCCTACAGGAAATATGATTATCGATATAGGTGGCGGTACAACTGAAATTGCTGTTATTGCATTATCTGGTATTGTTTGTGATCAATCTATTCGAATTGCAGGAGACGAACTGACTGGTGATATAATTCAATATATGAAAAGGCAACACAATATTCTTATTGGAGAACGGACTGCCGAACAAGTAAAAATTCATGTGGGTTCCGCTTTACATGAATTAGAGAATCCACCCGAAGAATATGCTGTAAATGGTCGGGACCTTATGACTGGAATTCCGAGACAAATAAAGATTTCGTATCGGGAAGTTGCTTCAGCTATTGACAAATCGGTATCAAAAATAGAAGATGCTGTTTTAAAAGCCTTAGAAGCCACACCACCCGAACTTGCGTCTGATATTTATAAAAAAGGACTCTATCTTACAGGTGGTGGGGCACTTTTACGCGGGTTAGATAAAAGATTAGCCATGAAGACTAAATTAAACGTGCATGTGGCAGAAGATCCTTTACGCGCCGTGGTTCGTGGTACAGGTATAGCTTTAAAAGAAACAGAACGCTTTACCTTTCTAATAGATCGAAAAAGCGTCTAAATAAACCGGAATACGGTAAGTATTCATGATTGCTTATGCTTCCTAGGTCAAAGGTGTTTTCCGAATTAGGGAACTTAGTCCTTTTTCTAATTTTAGAAGGGATTAGCATTTACCTTATTGTCAGTTATAATGATTCACAATCAAAAATTTATCAAAATACAGTCAATATTATTTCTGGTAGTATCACTGATCAAGCTTCTGGGATTCGTAACTATTTTTCTTTAAGAGATCAAAACACTTTCTTACTGAATGAAAATGCAAAACTAAAAGCCAGATTATTTAATTTAGCTGAAAAAGAGGGGTTAAAAACTGAAGATCTGGATTCAATCCTTAAGAAAAATAATCTGTTTAATTTAGTCGCTACAAAAGTTATCAATAACTCCATTTCTCTTAGAAACAACTATCTTTCTCTAAATAAAGGCACAAAATCAGGAATAAAAGTTAATCAAGGTGTCATTGGTGAAAATGGAATCATCGGCATTACTAAAGCTGTAAATGAAAATTATACAACGGTACTGTCCATTTTTAATAGCCAAACTAAAATTAGTGCCCGAATTAAAGATAAAGGGTATTTTGGTTCTTTGGTTTGGAAAAATGATGGAGACGTAAGATACATGACACTTGAGGATATTCCAAAGCATGTACCCATCCGTCTGGGTGATACAGTAGAAACAAGCGGTTATTCAACCTTATTTCCAGGAGGGATAATATTGGGAAAGATTGTAAACAAAAGAATTCCTCCAGGTTCCAGCACCTATGAACTAAAAGTGAAACTTTATCAAGATATGACAAAAATAAAATTTGCTTATGTTGTCATTAATTTTGAAACGCCTGCACTAGATTCTCTCTACCTACAGACAAAATCACTATGAATCTTGCCCTGTTAAATAATAGCATCCGGTTTATTTTATTATTGTTGGTCCAGCTAATTATTTTTAGTCAAATTCACCTTGGTCCATTAGGCCCTTATTATATTGATATTTTTGTTTTTCCCCTCGCTTACTTATTATTACCCTTTCGCACACCCAGAGAATTTCAATACTTACTTGCTTTTGGTAGTGGCTTAATTGTGGATTTCGCCTTGCAATCACCTGGTCTTCATGCTGGAGCATCTGTATTTACCATGGCAATCAGACCATTTATTTTACGGTTATTAGAACCAAGAGGTGGTTATGATAAACTACATAGTCCAACCTTGAAAAGATTTAAATGGCCTTGGTTTGCATCTTACATGAGTATACTTTCCTTTACACATATTCTGTTTTATTTTTCCATGGAAGTTTTTACTCCCTTATTTTTAGGGGCAATAGTGATAAAAACGCTTTTAAGCTGGTTCCTGTCAAACCTTTTTATTTTTTTAATCATGATTATTTTAAACCCTTTAGATTAATCAAAATTATCAGGTTATGGAAAAAGAGAAAGCACGATCCTCAACCATTCTTATCATTTTCCTGATAGGTTCTTTAATTCTGATAGCGAAAGCGCTTCAGCTCCAGGTTATTGATGAGGGGTTTAGGAACAGGGCATCTTCCATGGTCGTTGAACGGTACACTCAATATCCGTCCAGAGGTTTAATTTATGATAGAAATAATAATTTATTGGTTTATAATAACCCGATGTATGATTTATTGGTAACGGTTAAAAGGATGGATCCTGGAATGGATACGACCAGATTTTGCCAGTTACTCCATATTTCCAAAGAAACTTTTGTAAAAAATCTGGATAAAGACTGGAAAAGTGGGCAATTTTCTAAAAATGTACCTTTTCTTTTTCTAAGTAAAATTCCATCCAGTGTATATGCTGCCTTTCAGGAAAATCTTCACCTTTTTCCAGGTTTTGACATCACCATTAGGAATGTTAGAGAATACCCCTCTCATTCAGCTGGCCATTTTTTAGGTTATATAAGAGAGGTAAACGAAATTGAAATTAATACACCAGGCAGTTCTTATGTGTCAGGTGATTATGTTGGAGCTTCAGGATTAGAAAAAGCATATGAGGAGGAATTGCGCGGATCAAAAGGATACCGGTATATTCTAAAAGATAATCTTGGACGTGAGGAAGGGGTATTTAAAAATGGTTTATTAGATACCAGAGCCTTATCAGGAAAGGATTTAATTTCATCGCTCGATATCAAACTTCAGGAATATGCTGAATCATTAATGGTTAATAAAAGAGGTGCTATTGTTGCCATAGAACCTGAAACCGGAGAAATATTAGCCTTGGTTACATCTCCTGGTTATGATCCTTCTTTAATGGCCATCACAAATCCAAACCGAGGTAAAGTTTTTCAGTCCCTCCAATTAAATAAAGATTTACCGCTTTTTGACCGCTCAACAAGTGCTCAGTATCCACCAGGTTCACTATTCAAACCTCTCCTTGCTCTGGTAGCACTTGAAAAAGAAACCTTAAGGCCCAATAGAACCATTCCTTGTAATGGTGCCTATTACTATGGAAGTATGCGCCTAACTGGATGCCACAGGCATACAACCTGCAAATCAGTTTCAGCTGGTATCCAACATTCTTGTAATGCTTATTTTGTGACTGTATTTAGAGAACTGGTCGACAAATATGGATTTTACAATCCTTCCAGAGGTTTAGATACCCTGAACAGCTATTTAGATAGATTTGGATTAGGCAGAAAACTGGATATCGATTTTCCAGGTGAGAAATCAGGAAATTATCCCAGCTCTGCTTTTTTTACCAATTGGTTTAAAAATCCACGCTGGAACTCAGTTTGGATTCGTTCCCTTGGCATTGGTCAGGGTGAATTACTGGCAACTAATATTCAATTAGCAAATGCAGCTGCAATGATTGCAAACAGAGGATGGTATTTTACACCTCATTTGGTCAAAGGCTTCAAGGATTCAGACCAGCAAATTCCCTTAAAATATAGAACTAAAATTAATGCGGGGATAAAAACGGAACATTTTGAACCAGTAATTGATGGAATGGAAAAAGCTCTTTTAGCAGGAACGGCAAGAAGTGGTTTTATTCCTGATATTCCAGTCTGTGGAAAAACAGGAACAGCTGAAAATCCGCAAGGTAAAGATCACTCTATCTTCTTTTGTTTCGCACCCAGGGAAAATCCTAAAATTTCTCTTTCTGTGTATATTGAAAATGCCGGATTTGGAGGTACTTTCGCAACGCCAATAGCAAGTCTCATTATTGAAAAATATTTAAAAGGTGAGATTAGAGGGGAGGAAAGGAAGAACTTAGAGAAAAGGATGATGGAAGCTAATTTATTAAATGTCAAACCCTAATGAAAAATTTCTTCCTTCTGCTTATAATTATTCCATTTAACTTAAGGTTAAATGCACAAACATTTACCGAAAAAATAAAACTTGCATTTGCAGGTGATATCATGGGTCATAGTACCCAGATTAAGGCTGCTTTGTTAACTGATGGAACCTATGACTACAGACATTGTTTTAAATATGTAGCACCAATTTTACAACAGGCCGATTTAGCTATAGGAAATTTAGAATTTACGCTTCCAGGGAAACCTCCTTATTCTGGTTATCCTCAATTTCGGAGTCCTGATTCTGTTGCCATTGCCTTAAAAGAAGCCGGCTTCGATTTGCTTGTTACAGCAAATAATCATTCCAATGACGCTGGGAAAACGGGCGTTGAAAACACGATTCATACCGTTCGAAAATTAGGATTTTACCAAACGGGAACCTTTTTAGATAGTCTGGACCAGTCTCAAAACTATCCTTTATTGATTCAACATGGCAATTTTAAACTGGCATTTCTAAATTATACCTACGGAACAAATGGCATACCAACTAAGGCTCCCGTCATCGTGAATTTAATAGATGAAAAACAAATCGCTTTAGATATGCAAAAAGCCAGAGGTTTTAATCCAGATGCTATTATTGTTTTAGTTCACTGGGGTAATGAATATCAATTGGTGGAAACCTCCTACCAACGTCAACTGGCTCAAAAATTATTCGGCTGGGGAGCTAAATTGGTTATTGGTTCTCATCCCCATGTCGTTCAATCTATTGAGGAAATTACTCAGACAGAGCCATCCAGAAAAGGTGAAATAACCGTTGTTGCTTACTCGCTTGGAAATTTTATTTCCGGGCAGATAAAAACATATACCGATATTGGGGCTATTTTAGAAGTGGAAATGGAAAAAGAACTACCTTTTGGTTCCACCTGTATAACCCGAACTCAACATATCCCTGTTTTTAGATATGTACACAGAACACCGACCTCTGTAAAATATTACACCCTACCTGCTACTTTGTTTAGTGAGTTAACAGAAAGGGACCCATTTCCTATTCCCGCATACCTAAAAACTAAACTAAAACAAGATTTGAAAATTATTAAACCTATTCTTTCTAAATACGGGATTAATGAAAAACCAGTCTTTCCCAATTTAGTCCTTCCTATGGTGATGAAAATGGAAACTCAAAAAATAAATTGAAAATGCGAATTTCTGCCATTGTAGCTATTTCTGATAATTACGCTATCGGTGAAAATGACATGATTCCCTGGTATCTTCCTGTAGATTTAAAATATTTCAGAGATTTAACCATAGGTCATACCGTTGTTATGGGACGTAAAACCTATGATTCTATTGGAAAACCACTGCCAAAAAGAAATAATATTGTTATTACCTCAGACCCTTTCCTTATTTCTTCGCAATTCCACACTGTTCATTCCATAAATGAAGCTTTAGATTTGGCATTGGGACTAGGCGAAACGGAAACCTTTATCATTGGAGGAGGTCAGATTTATAAACAATCTGCCCCTCTTTGGGATCGGATGTATATCACTAAAGTTAATCTGGAGGTTTCTGATGCCGATACCTTTTTTCCCGAATGGAACGATAACGAATGGAAATGTATTTCTGAGATTAAAAACATCCCAGATGAAAAAAATAAGTTTCAAAGTCAATTTCTCATCTATGATCGCATAGGTTAAAGATATTTATCCTATTTCTCAAACATTCAGTGACATTCTTTTTTTATCGAGAAAGGTAAAATAGTAGGTTGCTACAACAGAAATAAGGAGATAAAATGAAATAAGCAAGGAAAAAATACCCCTTATTCCAAACCATCCATCCATTTTTATCAAAATTATTATTCCTGCAATTGCTTTTAATATGTCCCACAATACTGCATCCTTATTACCATCCATCAATTCCGTGTAGGCATAAATGCTTAGTATTAAAAAAAGACCATATACAAGTATATCAGGCTTACCAATTACTGCTAAGTTTCCGAATAAGTGATACATAAATATTAAGGTTAGAACTACCTTAAACCATAACCAAACCATTAATAAAGAGGAGGAAGATGTTTCGTATTTAACATACTGATAAGGATCCTTTATTTTCTCAACTGGATATTTTTCTATCACATCTTCAGGTCTCCACCCCGTAGGTTTAAACCAGATAACCAACTTATTTTTCCAGCTTTTAGTATGAATAGCATCTTGAATTAATAAGGTGAGATGTTTAAAATTAATCCTGATTGGGTTCCAGGTTTTCATTGGCCTGGTAATACCATACACCGGTGGAACTTCATCTAATTCTTCCTGAAAGGTACCAAACAGTTTATCCCATAAAATAAAAATCTGCCCATGATTTTTATCTAAATAAACCGGATTTATGGCATGATGTACTCTATGATGTGAAGGAGTGACTATAATCTTTTCAAGAAAACCCAGTTTGCCAATATGAATCGTATGATACCAAAATTGAAGAAAAAAATGAATGGGTGTTACCATAGCAATAACTTTCACTGGTATACCTAATATAGCTGCAGGCAATAATATAAAGGTGAATAAATTCACGAATTGAGCGACAGGTTGCCTCAAGGCACAGGCAAGATCAAATTCTTCGCTGCTATGGTGAATAGCATGTTTATTCCAGAAAAAATTAATGGAATGGGCTAATCTATGGGTGCAATAACCATAAAAATCAAGAATTATAAATGCGCTGAAATATAGAAAAACAGTCGATTTTATTTCAAATATGGCTAGTTTTGAAACCATAAAACCATAGGAAACTATCACAAATACAATTCCTAATGAGTCTTTAATAGAATTAGAAAAACCCGCACTAAGACTTGAAATCAAATCCATTTGTTTAAATGGTACCTTTTTAAAGTACCATGCATATGCTTTCTCTAAAAAAATAAAAAGCAGGAAAATTGGAATGATAAACATTAGAATGGTTCCGTAATTCCCTAATTGACCCCTCATGTATTTTCAAAATTTTAGTAAATTATATAAATGTAAACTTCTTTAACATAATAATCAATTACATTGCAATAAATTTACCCTGATTATTTTATGGAAAAGAAAAATGTAGCTGTCATCGGAAGTACAGGCTTAATCGGAAACCAACTTTTGTCCTTGCTTTTAAAGGACAACCACTTTGCTGATATCTATCTGATTACACGGCATAAATTAAGCAATGACGCTAAAAGGATTAAAAATATTGTTATAGATTTTAACAACGACGATGCTTTTAAAAAAGCGTTAAGCTTATGCAGTGTTGTATTTTGTTCTGTAGGTACAACTCAAAAAAAAGTAAAGGGGAACCTCACTGAATATCGAAAAATTGATTACGATATTCCCGTAAAAGCAGCTCAGTTTTGTCAAGAAAATGGGTGTACTACCTTTTTACTCGTCTCCTCAGTTGGCGCAGACAGTAAAAGCAATAATTTCTACCTTTCCTTAAAAGGTGAAGTTGAAGAGGTTGTTATGAAAAAAGAGATTGATTCAATCTCTATATTTCGTCCATCTTTATTATTGGGAGACAGAAAAGAATTTAGATTGGGAGAAAAAATTTCAACTATCCTCATGAAACCATTCACTTTTTTAATTCCCTCTATTTACAAACCCATTGAAGCTTCACAAGTGGCCAGATCTATGTATCAGGCAGCAGTTTTGAATAAACCAGGGGTTCATGTTTATCATTTTGCTGAAATGACTACTTCTTAATAAGTCGGATTTTCCGTTTTTTGTCCTTTGAACTCTATACAAATAGGAAGAAATTACAGCAAAATAAATAATCATGCGTGAAGATTTCCTCCATTTTGTATGGCAGTACCAGCAGTTTAATACACATTCCTTAATAACTACCCAAGGTCAAGCATTAACCATTTTAAGAGTGGGAAAGTTAAATAGTCATGCAGGACCCGATTTTTATGAAGCCCATCTTATTTTAGATGATATAAAATGGGTTGGACAGGTTGAAATACATCTGACAACTACCGATTGGGTTAAACATGGACATGCTGGTCATTTACATTACAATAATGTAATTCTTCATGTTGTCTATGAAGAAACGGTTAAAATTTTTCGTACAGACGGGTCTGAAATACCTTGTTTGATTTTAAAAGACCGCATTTTTCCCAATTTATCACATTTATTCCATCAGCTCATTGCTATAAAAGAAACTCTTCCGTGTTCCTTCCACTGGCCTTATGTTTCACCTCTTACAAAACGTAAGTGGCTGGAAACACTCTCGGTAGAGCGCATAGAGGTAAAAACAGCTATCTTAAAAGAACATTTTTTAATGCTGAATGGAGACTGGGAACAACTTGCTTTTCAGCGCCTTGCCTATAATATTGGCCTTAGAGTCAATACGGAACCATTTATGCAGGTAGCCCGTACTCTTGATATTAAAAAACTGCAACGATTACAAAATCTTTTCCAGATAGAGGCCATTTTATTTGGCCAGGCTAATCTTCTGGGTGAAGACGGTGATTTGATAACGGATGAATATCAGCTTCAGTTGAAAAATGAGTATATTTTTCAAAAACAAAAATTAAATCTGACTCCAATCCCTAAAGGTCAATGGCGTTATATGCGCATGAGACCATCAGGCTTTCCAGAAAAGAGAATGGCAGCATTAGCCGGTTTTATATTTCAAACAGAACACCTCAAAAGTAAGCTTATTGCCCTTAGCAGTAAAACTGAATTGTACTCCTTTTTTGATATTCGTACTTCCTTATACTGGAAAAATCATTTTAGATTTGGCAAAAAAACAACCCAAAACAGTGCGGCTGCCGGGTTAGATTTAATACAGCGGATTGCTATAAATTTTGTCATTCCATTTCAATTTCTCTTTGCTGAAATAAACCATCTGCCTGATGTGAAAGCGCGAGCACTCGAATTATTAAATGATCTAGATGCTGAAGATAATATCTTGATTCGAAATTGGAAGAATATGGGCATAATACCCGTTTCAGCCGCTGAAAGCCAAAGTTTAATTCACTTGAAGAATGAATATTGTGATAAAAGGTTATGCCTTTCCTGTGCCATTGGACACGCCATTTTACGCGGAAATACCTGGAATTAAATGTAATATTTCTTCCGTTTTTTCAACAGCATTTAACTTTCCAACATCTTGCCAAATGTCTCCCGAATGGTTAAAAGCTCCCATTGGATTATTTGACGCTATTTTTAAATAAAAAGGCATGATTGGAAATTTTTCCTCCTCAGGCATTAGTTTAAAAATTTCAGGATTAACAACATGGATGCCACTAAAGGAATAAAAGGTCGGCCTTTTTATAGTTCTGGATAAAATTTCCTCTCCAGTTTGATGGTTCTTCCATCCACTCAATAAATGATCCTCATTGAATATTAATTGCCTGGATGAGTCTCGTGATTGAACGGCCAAAGTAACCAAAAATGAATTTTCGCGATGAAATTCAATTATTTTTGACAGATTTAAACTGGTTACAATATCTGCATTGACCATCAAAAATGGATCTTTTTGAAAAAACCACGAGGCTTTTTTCAATCCACCTCCTGTATCTAACAATTCATTTTCCTCTTTTGAAATATGAATTTCAATATCAAAGTTGTTTTTTTTATCCAGGAATTCAATTATTTTATCTCCAAAATGATGAACATTAATGATTATTTCATTGAAGCCATAATATTTTAATCTCCTAATAGCCAGTTCCAGTAAGGTTACCCCGTTTAAAGGAACTAAAGCTTTAGGAATATTGTTGGTAAGAGGTCGCAATCTGGTTCCCAGACCAGCAGCAAAAATCATGGCTTTCATATATATTGCATTTCGGTATAAAGATAACAGTAAAATGCTTCAACATCTATTAGTTCGATTTCTTTTGCTCCCATTGTCCTTGCTTTATGGCATTGGTGTGAGTATTCATCGATTTTTATACTTAACCGAAATTATAAAACCTTTGAAATTTAGCCTTCCTATTTTATCCGTTGGAAATTTATCGGTAGGAGGATCCGGAAAAACGCCACACGTTGAATTTTTAGTAAATTACTTAAAAAATTACTTAAATGTCGGCGTTTTAAGCAGAGGTTATAATAGAAAAACTACAGGATTTATCTGGGTGGAACCCTTTTTAAAATCTGACGAAGTGGGCGATGAACCCTTACAAATAAAAAGTAAATTTCCTGAAGTTTCCGTAGCAGTATGTGAAAGCAGAGTTAGTGGTGTTTCAGAGATGGTAGGTATAAATGCTGGTTTACAGGTTATTGTCCTGGATGATGCCTTCCAGCACAGAGCTATAAAACCTGAACTTGATATCATACTGACTACGTTCCAGCAACCCTTTTTTTCTGATTATCTTCTTCCTACAGGAAGACTTAGAGAATGGCGAAATGCTTATAAAAGAGCAGATATACTAATAGTCAGTAAATGTCCGCAACATTTATCAAAAGAAACAAGGCAAAATTTTATAAAAAAAATAAAACCTCAGAATAATCAGAACGTTTATTTTTCCTCTTTTAAATATGGAAACCCATATTATTTGTTTAATCCAGAAATCAAAATAATTCTGAACCAGCAGCATCAAGTATTATTGGTAAGTGCTATAGCTGGTGTTTCTTATCTGGAGGAATATTTAAAACCCAAAATCGATGTTCTTGTCCATAAGGTTTTTGAAGACCACCATTACTTTTCCCAATATGAAATGGCTCAACTTAAAGTTTCATTAGATCGAATGGAAGGAAATCATAAAATCATCCTGACTACTGAAAAAGATGCTACCAGAATGTGGCTTCATCGTGATTTTCTGATAGCTGAAAATATAGCTGTTTTTGTCTTACCCGTTCAGGTAATCTTCCATGGCAATGACGAGGAACATTTCTTAGCACAAATCAAGCAAAGTTTACTTGATTTTCAATCTTAACAGATTAATTTACCTATTTAAAAAGCAAAACGCAAGAAATAATTCCCACGTTTTGCTTTATTAATAAGCATCATTTTAACCTAGGTCAGTAAAATACGATGATTATCGGTTTCCTCCAGGACGTTTCCAACGTACGGGTGGTGCCGGTTCTTCTTTAAATTTTACCCCTTTAGTCTCCAATAACTTAAGTGCTTCCTGAACAGCTCTCTCTAATTGAGGATCCTTGCCTGCTAAAACAGCAGTAGGATCTTGTAGAACTTCAATGTCAGGAGAAATACCCTCACCTTCCACTGCCCAACGACCATCGGTATCAAAAAATCCACCTCTCGGAGCAACCATTCTACCCCCGTCTAAAAAACGAGGAGTATCCCAGGTTCCTACCAGACCGCCCCAGGTACGTGTACCAATTAAAGGGCCAATCATTGATTTTTTGAACATATATGGCAATAAATCACCCCCCGAACCAGCACGTTCGTTAATAATCATCACTTTAGGGCCGAAAATTCCTGACATAGGTGTAGTAGAAACAGTGTGACCATCCACTCTATTATTAAAATAACCCATTAAAGGTCTGTTCATTACCTCTACCATATAGTCGGCCGCAGATCCGCCACCATTATTTCGTTCATCAATAACAGCTCCTTGTTTGTCCTGCTGTCCAAAATAATACCTGTTGAAATAGGTATAACCAGGCTGTCCAGTATTGGGGACATAAACATAGGCCAGTTTCCCATTCGATAATACATCTACTTTGCGTCTGTTATTTTCCACCCACTCTCTTAATCTTAATCCACTTTCATTGGCAATGGGTATTACCTCTATTACTTTTGATCCCTCAAGCGCAGGTGTTGAATTAATTCGAATCTGGGTTAAACGACCCACTGATCCAATTAAAAGTTTATGTGGATTATTATCTATACTGAGCTTCTGCCCGTTTATTTCCAACAAATAGTCCCCTTCTTTAACCCCCAGCCCAGGAATAGCCAGCGGAGCTACTAAATCGGGATTCCATTGCTCTCCGGTCAATATTTTTTTAAATCTAAAACCAACATCTGACCATTCATAGTCAGCACCTAAGAGCCCAGCCTCTTGATTATTCAGCGTGGGGAAATCGCCTCCACTGGTGTAAGAATGACCTACTGAAACTTCGCCCCCCAAAATATCAACGACATAATTTAAATCGGTCCGATGCCTAACATGTTCAACCCATGGTTGATACCACTCATAAATTTTATCCCATGGTGCCCCGTGCACATTATCAACATATAGAAAATCTCTTTGAAACCGCCATCCCTCTTTAAATATTTGTCTCCATTCTGAGGTCGGGTCAATTTTCATACCCATGTTAACATTCAATTTACCATCGCCAATCTTACCTGGAGTCTCTGACTTTATAATACCCCAGGTACTTCCTGCCTGATAAAGAAGTTGCTTTCTATTTTGTGAAATGGCTATATTACTAACACCACTGATTAATAAATCCGTTTTGCGCGTATTAAAAATGAATCTTTGAATATTTAAATTCTGACTACCTTCTGTATTTTCAGAATAAATAATACTGCCACCTACCCCAGGATACAAATGCTGGAATGATTTTTTAGGTAAATTTAAAGCGACTATACGTTGCTGAATTCCGTTAAAATCGATTTTAATTATTTTTGATTTTACCGATTTATCCGTTGAATCCTTTGTTGATTTTTCTTCATCACTAAGAGGTAATAAAGGTGATTTTCCAGCAACAGAAAGTACAGCGGCATAAATAGACCTCGAAACGGGTTTATCATAAGAAGTCATGTCAAGCCAGCCAGAAGCGACACCAAAATCGGTACTGGCTAAGAAGAACAACCATTCTCCTCCCTCATCCCAGACAGGATCAATTGCGTCGGCTAAAGGATCAGTTATAGCTTTGGAGACACCCGACATTAATTCGTACACAAAAATAGATCGAAGTTGATTGGGTAAACGGCGGGCATAAGCAATCCATTTGCCGTCGGGAGACCAAACGGGAAGTAAACTCCTATCAGGATTTGCATATAAATCAGTATCTACCTTTTTTAAGATTCCTTTTTCTGTATCATAAACATATAACGAATAATCTTTATCTGTAAATGCGATATGCCTATTATCAGATGACCAGACAGGGTAAAAGTAAAAAGAGGGATTAGTTAATTTAATTGATTTTTCAATAGTTCCTAACTGATCTGCGACGACCAGTTGATATTCGCCTGAAGCGTCAGAAAACCAGGCTATTTTTTGACCATCAGCAGACCAAGAGGGATAACGATCGGCAACGCCGGGTGAATTGGAGATATTGCGCCAGGAACCATTTTCTTTAGGCGTCGTAAAAATTTCCCCTCTATATTCAAAAAGGGCTCTTTGACCTGTTGGAGAAAGAGAAGCATTCGTAAGCCATTCAGGTTTAATTGTTTCCCAGCGAGGCATAGCCCAGGTAAAATCGCCTTTAACCTCAATATTTAACTGGGTTGATTTTCCTGATAATGGATGTAGCAAATGAAGATATCCGCCTTGTTCATATACAATTTCATCGAGACCTGCGTCCAGACTTTTTACATCGAAGTCTTTATGAAAAGTATGTTGTTTTACTTGTTTGGATTTACGGTCATAACTCCAGATATTATTTGCATAATCTCTTTCTGAAAGAAAATAAACTTGATCATTTAACCAAACCGGATCGGTGTGTCTTTCCCTATTTAGTTGAGGTGTTTGTTCTAATTTCATTGTTGAAAGTTCAACTATCCAAATTGGCAGTGCCTGTCCGCCTCTATAATTACGCCATTCAGGATCCCAGAAAGTGATAGGCATGAAGGCTGCAAATTTCCCATCGGGCGAAATTTCTCCAAAAGAAGCCTGAGGAATACCCAGATCTTTCGGCCAGCCACCCTCTTTATTTACATAATAAAATTGATTAATTTTAGTTGGCATCCCTGCTGCACCTGATCGAAAAAGCACCGATTTTCCATCGGGAGACCAACCTTGAACCAAATCTTCTCCGGGATGCCAGGTCAATCTTTTCGGTTCACCGCCTTCGGAGGGAATCACATAAGCGTCGATATTTCCAGCATATTGAGCTGAAAATGCGATCCATTTTCCATCGGGGGAGAAATGTGGAACGCTCTCACTTCCTTCATGGGTTGTTAATCGGCGTGCAATACCTCCATTTTTTTGAACAATCCAAATATCATCGGCATAAATAAAAGCAATCTGATCTTTACTGACCGTAGGTTGTCTTAACAACCTGGTACCTTGTGAAAAACCGGTCGTTTTTAAACAGATAACACCCAAAAAGACCCATAAAATAGGCGTAATCATTTTTAACAGGCTGTTTATCATAATCATTTTTTTATAAATTTAATAAATCATAGGTTAAGTGTTACGATATCACCTTTTGAAAGATTAAAAATGAGTAACTCTCCTTCTTTTATAAATGAAATGGAGGAATTAAAAGAATCTTGTTCAAACGGATTTTTAATTTTCAAAATACCTGAAACAGTTGCCTCAATTTGAACCTTGGACACCTTTCCACCACTCAGATTTGCAGAAACCAAGAAGGCTCCTTCTGTACGCATTTTTTGAAATGAAACCGTTTTCCAGTCAGGTGGAATGGCAGGAAAAAGATAAATAAAACCTGCATGGCTCTGCAAAAGCATCTCTTGAAGTCCTGCAGCAAAGGCAAAATTGCCCTCCAATGTAAAAGGACGATAGGTAAAAGTTGAATATCCTAGTTTGGATTGATCCCCATTGGCATGAAAACTATTTTTCAAACAAAAATGCGAGGCAAAAATACGTAGAGCCTCGGCAGCACCAACTCCATCCATATTTCTTGCTTTTAAATTACCCAACCAGGCAAATGAATAGCCACAATATTGACTGGAGCCGTATTTATCCAGTGTATTTATGGTCTTTTGAATTACTTCTTTATCCTTTTCTCCATTAGAATAATCCATAATGCCCAAAGGATGAAATGCCAACAAATGGGAAAAATGTCTGTGAGAGGCATCATAAGGAAAACCTTTGGCAAAAGTTAATCCCGTTGAGTCATCTATATCTAAATCGCCCCATTCTCTTTCAATTTGCTTCCATTTTACAGCATCTTCCGATTTATTTAATGCGGTAGCAAGTTCGGAAGTTTTAGAAAAGAGCCATTTTACCAAAGCAAGGTCGAAATTTGTCATTGTTGAAAACCATGCCTGGCGGGAATTATTGAATATCTCCGGACTTGAGGAAAGGGGTAATTTTCTAATTCCCTTTTCGTCTAAAACGGAAATTTCATTTAAATAAACAGCCACATTTTCTAACCATGGATATGCTTTTTCTGCCAAGAAGGTTTGATCCATAGAATAGCGCCACTGCAAATAATAATGTTGCGCAATCCATGCTGAAACTGTTGGTCCAAAAGCATATTGTATCCAACCTCCCATTGGTTTACCCGTAAAAGTTGAAACGCCAGGTACATTGATGCCATTGGTTTGAAAATATTGTGCCGTATAGTTTTTAAAAATAGGTTTGTTTTTTTCCAGCCAGTCTAAAAATCCCATAGACTGACTTAATTTATTAGCACTATAGGCCGGCCAATAGCTCAACTGGGTATTTAAATCATTATGAAAATCTCCTTTCCAGGGCGGTAATTTTCCATTATCGGCTGTCCAGACGGCCTGCAAAGAAATAGGAGGAGCACCATTTCCAGTGGCTGCACCCAATTTATATTGCTCCAGATACCACTGTTTTAGTAAAATAGAATCCGGAACCTGAATACTGCATTGTTGCCAATAATTATACCACCAGTCCTTATGTGTTTTTAAAATTTCAAGATATTTAGGCCTCGAGATTTTTTTTTCAGTTAATGCTACAGATGCTGGTTCATTCTTATTTAAAACCTGAATATTCCAATGGCCAGTCAACATATCATCCTGCATTTTCCAACTAACCTGAATGCGATAAGTAAAACCATTCCAACCCTCTTGCGTATAGGTAATGAGTTCCTTTTCCACCTTCAAATCACCTGCGGGATAACCCAATCTTCTTAAATCCTGACCTGTGACAGGATTATCTTCTCCAGACTTAGCTAATAAATGATAAGGTGGCGGTACCAAAGAAGGTAATATATTTTCCTTTACTTTGGAAAATTTAAACCAGCCTTCTTGTTTGGTTGCATGGACAAAGGTTTCCATTTTCATGCCATTTGCCCATTCAATTTCACATAGACCTTTACTCAAAATTAATTCAACTCGCTCAACCTTTGCTGAAATATTAAACTCAAGAGCACCAGCTGGAATTTTAGAAGGGCCAGGATCGCGGTCATAAGGAAGGTCAAACATTTGTTGAACTTCTTGATATTGATTATTTTTCCACCGATCTAACACCCATTTGAAAGTCCAGTTTTCGTGATCCAGATTTGCAGTAGGCCGAAGATCCCACAAATCGGCACGATCCAGTGAAAATCTTAATTTACCCTCTTTTTCCCAAATTAATGCACCTAACATACCATTTCCAAGGGGTATACCCTCATCCCAGGTAGATGCCAGTTCATCAAAAAGTAAATTTTGATGCCGTAATGGCTGCATTTCCAATTTTCTATTTTGCCCGTTTAACGAAGCAGCGAGCAAGAAAATAAGGAATATAAATATCCTTTCCTTTTTATAAAACATTATTTATTCGTTTAATTATCAAAAATTAATAAATTTTGCGTAGCAAATTGGAAAATGATTCCCATTTTTCGAATAAATATTTTTTAACCCTAACTTTCAACGTTTTGTCCAGCTTACAATTCTTTATTTATTTCCTGCTCCGAAGTTTAGCCCAATTTGTTGTTCGTGTTTACTTTAGGAAGATATATATTCAAAATAAGGAAAATTTTGAACTTAAGGGACCAACTATTATTGTTAGTAATCATCCGAATACACTCATTGACCCAGTTATCATCGCTAGTTATGTTAAAAAACCTATTTTTTTTCTTGCAAATGCAGGGCTTTTTAAAAATCCGATAGCCGCTAAACTTTTACGATACCTTTACTGCATTGAAATAAAGAGATTTGAAGATACTGGCATTAAATCATTAGATAATACGGCCGCTTTTGATCAAAGTAGCCAGCATCTGGCAGCGGGGGGAAATATTTATATTGCTATTGAAGGTACCAGTTACATGGAACGCGTTTTAAGACCTTTGAAAACGGGCTTTGCACGTATCGGTTTTCAAGCGATAACGGGTTATGCAAAAGGACAGGAAATTTTTATTTTACCCATTGGTTTGAATTATGAAAAACATGATAAATCTGGGTTTGATCTTGAAATAAATGTAGGGGAATCCATTCCTTTCAGTCATTATCTGGTCGATTATGATCGTAATAATCAAACTACCATAAAAGATTTAACCACTGAAATGAGAACAGTCCTGGAGGCCTTGGTCATACATACCAAAGACCTGGATGAAGAAGCCCTTTTGTTAGGGGTTGATGCCCTTTTTTATGGAAAAACAAATCAATATCCCATCCACGTTTTTAGAGAACATCGCAACATTCTCACACATCTTAAAAACTGGGAACAAAAAAGAAGCATTTCTTATAATGCCTGGAAACTTATGTTTACTCAATTTTCTACTTTACTGTCAACATACAATCTTTCTCTAAAGGTACTTTCCAGGGTTTTCTACAATTCCTTCCCATTGAAAGAAAAAATTCTTTTAGCTGTTTTAGGCTTCCCCATTTATTTTTACGCCTGGCTAAATCATTTCATAGTTATTTGGGTTTCAAGATGGATAAAGAAAAAACTGGATTTATACATTGGTTATACCTCAACCGTAAAAATATTAGCTGCTATCTTATTAGCACCAATGGCTTATACCTTAACATTTATATTAATTAAAAATAATATTTCTCAAACAACAGCACTGATCAATTTATTTTTATTACCTGCAAGTTTCTGGTTCTTTTTCCAATATGAAAAAAATTTCTATGATCTGAAGGACTATTTTAGGTGGAACAAATTAGATAGTACCAGTAAAAAATCCATTGAAAGTCAATTTAATGAGCTGTTACATATTTGGCAAAATGAGGAAGGAAAAATTAAAATTTCTTTAACTTGATACTCACATACCTCTTTTCTGTATTCGTCGTCACCATACAAATTCTTTTTTGGAGTTCAACCCGTCTTTTATTGAGGGAATTAAAAATCAAAACAAATAGTCAAATTCATCCTTATATTCCTTTTTCGGTGCTTATTTCTGCCAGAAATGAAGGGCCTAATTTATCCAGATTTTTAGCTACAATCCTGAAGCAAGATTATCCAATATTTGAGGTAATAATCATTGATGACAATTCAACGGATGATACTTCTAAAATATTAAATCAATATAAAGATCAATATCCTTATTTACGCGTCATTAAAATAAAACATAAAAAAAGTGCAGGTAAAAAGGAGGGACTTCAAATAGGCATAATGAATGCCAAATATGAATGGTTGGTATTTACAGATGCCGATTGTTTTCCCACAAGTGACCAGTGGTTGCGAAAACTTGCCTCTAAATGTGATGAAAAGACCAATATTATACTCGGTTACAGCCCTTATAGGAAGGAAAATGGATGGTTGAATGATTTTATCCGATACGAGACCTTTATGACCGCTGTTATTTATGGAACTTTTACCATGTCTGGCATGCCTTATATGGGTGTAGGCAGAAATATGGCATACAAAAAAAGTACATTTTTAACTACTGTAAATAAAGAAAAATTTGAAAAAACAGCCTCTGGAGATGATGATTTAGCTATAAATGCGATGGCAAATAACCATAATACCGTGCTCCAGTTTGAAGAAAAAGCCAGAGTAATATCTATACCTAAAACGACCTTTTCCGATTTTATAAAACAGAAAACAAGACACCTGTCTCCCTCCACTCATTATAGAGTGGGGCATCAATGGCTTTTAGGATTATTGGCAATGAGTCAAGCCACATTTTATCCCATCCTTTTATTTCTTTGCTTTTTAAATTTCAACCTGGCCGCTTTCATCTTTCTCCTTAGAATCATAACGGTTTTACCCTTCCAATTATCGCTGATGAATAAAATGGAAATGAAAGACTTAAGAAATAAGGTAATCCTTTTGGACCTTCTTTTTTTCCTTTATTATTGGTACATTAGTTTTAAATGGTTAGGAACAAAAAATAGTTCCTGGAATTAAAATCTGATCTTGCCATTATCCAGGGATATTGGTCCATTTTCAAGTTTTAAAACCCCTCTTGGGCAAACTTCGGCACAAATGCCGCAACCAACACAAGAAGCGCGAACAATATTTTCTCCTTTCTGGGCATAAGCCCGAACATCTATTCCCATTTCACAATAGGTTGAACAATTACCACATGAAATACACTGTCCCCCATTCACCGTGATGCGAAAGCGACTAAAAAACCGTTGTTGAATTCCTAAAATAGCGGCCATAGGACAACCAAACCGACACCATACCCGGCTTCCCATTAATGGATAAAATCCTACCCCTATTATTCCTGAAAAAATAGCCCCAACATAAAAGCCATACCATTCTCTCAACTTTAAAGCATTTATTAAAAGAACAGGTTTTTGATAGGACCATGAAAAAGCAATGACTATAAACAGGATGATTCCAAGAGAAATAAATGCGATTTTACTCCATTTGGAAACCCCCTTCAGCCATCCATTTTGCCGGATTCCCAATGCGATAATTCCTGATAAAAGCAGAAGAATAATTATCTTAAAGTGTGAAAAGGAGATCCAATAAGTTTCTGGATTTTTCCTAAAGAAACTATCTAAAATGGTTAAAGTCATCAGGCAAACTAAAAACAGAACAGGATAAATAATGCGTCTTTCCCATTTCCAGGCAGTCTCCGAATTATCAGACAAGTGACGAAATGGGTCACCCGCCGTTTCCGCTAATCCTCCACAACCACATACCCAGGAACAATACCATCTTTTTCCATAAAAATAGGTTAAAACCGGAGAGATAATAAAAGTTAAAGCAATCCCCCAAACCATTAGAAATAAGCCGAAGTAACCAGAACTAAGGAGCTTTTTAATATTCCAGTCAAAAAAGAAATAATAATTCAATGGCCACATGTTCTTTAAATCCATGGCTGGCTGATTTAAAGATGCCATTATTTCTGGGATGATAAAGGCAAAGCATAATTGAAAAAACATCAGGGATATAGTCCTGATTATCTGGTAGTTATTATTTTTATACTTGACTATAAATTTTACTCCCATTATTAAAATGATTAAGGTGTATAAAAATCCATACACAAACCATTGGGAGGCAGCTGAGCCATTAAAAAATATACTGATGGGATCAAACCAGGCGATAAATCCAGTATTAGACATTCCTTTAGCGCCTAATCCCAGCCATGCCGGAAAAAAATAAAGTATAATGTAACCAAAAGATAAAAACAAGGCTAATATCCAGCCAACTACACCTCTGTTTGATAGACTTTTAAACCAAACGCCCTCATTTTTAACTTCGAAATTAAAAAGCCACTGGCTCCACTTTAATATACTTATCATATTACAGTATTATTATATATATCCATAAATTCCTTTTCATGTCTGGTTGAAAATTCTGAATCAAAATTTGCTTCTGACAAAAGGGGCAGAACCTCTGAAATTTTCCACTTTTCTTTAATCCATTTTTCGCAAACTTCTTGCCGGAATCTAATGCCAAGAACACAACAGCCTATAAATACCTTGTTCGTTGCGTTATACACCAATCTGATTGATTTATACTTAGTGGGGTGTTTCCAAAAAACAGTACCATACGATTCAGAGAAAGAAGGTGGAACATCGCCATAAATCTGATATTCCACATCAAAAAATTTAGCCGAATTAAAATAGATTCCAGGCTCATAAGGTGGTGGGTTTTCATGCAGGATGTTTTTGCCTAGATATTCCCCCATTAACCTCCCAGTGTACCAAAGGGTTTCTATTGATTTTCGACCATAAACAGGATTTTTAAATTCTACACAGTCGCCAACTGCATAAATAGACGCAATATTTGTCTGTAAATGTTCATTTACTAAAACGCCTGTATTGATTTGAACATTCGTTAATTTCAACCAATCCACATTTGGTTTAACACCTATACAAATACAAACCAGATCTGTATCCGATTTTTCTCCAGAATGCGATTCGACTGATTTAACTCTATTCAAACCATCAGCTTCAAAACCAATGATTTCAATTTCAAACTTAATATTAATATTTTTACTTAATAGGTGATTAGTCACCAATTCAGCCTCCTCTTGTGGAAGAAAATTTGATCCAAACCACTTTTCTCTAACCCAAAATGTAAAGGAAATTCCACGCGAAACAAACATTTCTGCCAGTTCCACGCCAATAAGTCCACCGCCAATGATAGATGCATGTTTAATCTTTTTCGCTGAATCTTGAAGTTTTTCTAGATCTTGCAGACTATAAAAACCTTGAATTCCCTCTAATTTAAATTCATCCAAACCAAGCGATTTTGGTTGAGAACCCAATGCCAAAACCAGTTTATCATAGTGCAGAACACTACCATTATCTAAACAGACCTTTTGATTTTCAGCATCTATTTCATCGACAACTCCATATACCTGCTTCATTTTATTTCTTACCCAATAATCTGAGGGGAATGGTAAAATATCTTTAAATCTCATTTTACCCATAAAAACATACATCAGGGCGGGTCTTGAAAAAAACGAAATACTTTCTGAGGAAACAATTGTTATTTCCGCATCCGAAGATTCTCTTAAAGATTTTGCAACCGAAACACCACTAATTCCATTACCTATAATTACAATATGCATTTCCAGATATTTTCAGTAATTCACTTCAAAAAGTGAAAAATATTGCCATTCCAATCAGGAGGTCTTATCTTTGAAGTGTAAAATATAAAAGAATGATCATGAGAATACCATTATTCCTTATTTTGTTTTTCCTAAATTATTTGCACGGGCAAACATCTGGTTTAATTTCTTTAAATCCAGCGAAAACGGTTAAAGTAGTATCTGTCGATTTAAAAGATAAATATATGGATGTTGAGATATATACAAAAGTTAAAAATATATCCAGCGATTCTATTTCTTTAAAGTGGAACAGGAGGCAACCAGAATTACCTGCTGGATGGATCTCACAGGTCTGCGATGGAATTACCTGTTTTGAAGATTTTGTAAGCACCAATATAGATACGGCAAAACGCATCAATGTTCCAGTTAAGTTAAAAGCGGGGGAAGAAAGGGAGTTTATTTTACATGTATTCCCTGTTACAAAAGCTGGAAAGGGTAAAATTTATATAGATTTGTTTAGCTTGAAGAAGCCAGATTCGCTTCTTACCACTATGGAATATGATATTACCATCAATGGATTGAGCACGTCAAGCAGAAATATCAGCGAAGAAAATGCTCCTATTCAATTATCACCTCAACCTGCCTTTGATTTTATTTCCATTGACCATCCCTTTGAGGAATTGGCTCACATACAGATTTTAAATCTTTTAGGCCAGAACATGGGTGTTTTAGAAGAAAGGAAAGACCATAAATATGATATTTCCTTTCTTCCTCCCAATACTTATTTATTAAAAGTTCAACCTCGCAAAGGAGCACCATTGACCAAAATAATGTTGAAAGCTGGTAATTAAGAAATAGTAAATTCGCTTATTTACGGAAAAAAGTACCAGAACCTGGTACCCCATCTGACCAGTTTTGCTGCCATGAATATCTAACGGCGTTTATTAGATTCTTGTTTTTGTTCATTGCTGCTATATTGAGTCTAAAATTCTCCCAGTTTTTACCTTGTCTTTCATTTAGCCAGGAATGAGGAATAGAAACTTCTATTTGATAACCCTCATTTGTTCTTTTTCCTTTACCTGAAATTCCAGCAGGTAAATTTTCAAAATATTCGAGATTAAAAGACTCAGAAACGGGGGGAGCGCTAAGAAAAAGCCATTCATTTTTTAGTAAATCCCCTTGATTTTGTCTATTCTGACTACTCGATTCCAAACTTCGGGCATCCAGAGAAATATAGATTCCGTCTTGATTAGCAGAGGTATTTCCAAAACCAGCAAGAATTTCATTATCATCCACTTTTACAGCCAGATAAACATTTTCAGTATCCTCTTTAACACCAAAAACGAATTTACCATTCCCTTTTTCGTCTTCTTTGGTAAAAATCAATTCATTATTCCAATCCTCTAAATTACCATCGACTTTAACAGATTTTCCTTTTTGTATAAATAATTTTTCCATTGGAGCCCATTTGACGGGATTATCCCAGGCATAAGAACTTGACTCCAGGGTAAATTTTCCAATGAGAGGTTTAGCCAAATTTACATTCTCCCCTGGAAGAGTGATTGTTTTAGTGAGCGATTGACCGGGAAGTAATACCTCCTTAGTAACAACGCCAAGGTCATTAAAAGTCAGGGAAACCTGCAGCGTATCCTGGGTTGTGTTTTTGGTAGTGAAATCAACAGGCCATTGAGTCGCAGGTTTAGCTGTATAAAAGTTGTTACCTATGGAATAGGGTGGATTTGCTCTCCAGTCACCTTTCATTGTAAGCATTTCATAAGTTTGTATATCTTTTTCTTCCACCCCATCTAAAAAGACATTAGCATAAACCGGACCATCATCTTTCATAGTTACCCATAGAAAATGGTCAAATTCCCCATATTTTTTACCTCTCATCTGACTGCCACCACCCATGGTTGCAAGGACAAAATAATCGGTATTATTCCTGGCATGCAACGCATATTGGTGTAGATGACCGGTAAAAACCGAATGTTTTCTCTGGATCAGTAAATTTTCCGCTTTTTTCCAATTTTTAGCATTTTCATGTAACCAAAGCGGCTGGTGCATAAAAATAAAAGTATGCTTTACGCTTTCGTTTTCTGCTAATATTCTTTTTACGTATTCATATTGAGCCTCACTGAAGTCAGGATTTTTAAGTGCAGTGGCACCATCCTCTGAATTCAGGCAAAGGAAAAGCACATTTTTATATACAAAATGATAATAATCGGCTCCATATTTTTTTCTCCAAAGATCTACCATCACTTCATTGGTATAATCATGGTTACCCGCAACATAAAAGAAAGGCATGGTAAATTTGCTGGTCCAGGAGTTAAAAAGATCCCATTGATTATTTAATGTTACTAAATCTTTGGTATATCCTTGTATTAAATCCCCGACACTTACTACAAATTCGGGTTGCATCAGGTTGATTTTTCCTACGCCTTTAGGCCAGATACCAGGTCTCGACGCTCCTGTATTATCAGTAACGACCACAAAATGAAACTTATCAGGATTATTGTTGATATTCAGATGCGTGTATGGTTTATTCTCACCAGGAATATTTTCCATTTTCAACAGAGACTGAGCCGTCGATGAAACAACGAATAAGAGGACAAAAAGGAATGAAATAAAATGCGACATGATAAAAGTTTTAAAATCTTTATTTAAAGATAATTAAAACTTAAACAACTATGATAATCTGGAAAGTTCATCCATGATAGAAATACCAGCGGAAGTACCTATTCTTTTTACGCCAAGATTTTTATATTGTAGTAAAGTAGCTAAATCTCTGATACCTCCTGAAGCTTTAATATTTATATTCTTACCAACTACAGATAACATGGTCTGAATGGCTTCCTGGGTAGCTCCACCATTAAAACCAGAGGAAGTTTTGAGGAAATTTGGTTTAAAATCGAGTGCGATGGTACATAATTTCTCTATTTCTTCTTTGGTTAACTGAGAAGTTTCAAGAATTAGTTTAATTACTTTCCCTTTCATGTGGGTACCCAAAACAAGGGAATCAATTTCATTTCTCACAAAGCCCCAATCTTCATTTTTAATCGCACAAATATTCAGAACTGCATCAATTTCGTCGGCACCTTCATGAATCGCTTTCTTTATTTCCTCCATCTTGGCCAATACAGAACTATAGCCCAAAGGAAAACCTACTACGGTAGAAACTTTCACATTTCCCTTTTGAGATTCTAAGGCAATACTCGCTTCTCTCACATAATAGGGTGGGATACAAACAGAAGCAAAATTATAACTCATAGCTTCCTCACATAATTGAATTACTTCAAAATGTGTTGTATTTTGCTTCAATAATGTATGATCAATTAGATCAGTTATTGTTTTTGTGTTCATGAGTTTTTTGAAAAGCTTAATCAGCCAATCTTTTGCAAATATAACATAATTATTACGAATAAAATAATCTAAATTTAATATGCATACAATAGAATCTTTTTATTAAATTGTCGGTTAAAATATAAATTAAATGGCAGTATATCAATTACAGATAAATGGCAAAAAATTGTCTGCTGAGGCAGAAGCAGATATGCCTTTACTTTGGGTTATAAGAGATGTTTTAGGCCTTAAAGGCACCAAATATGGCTGCGGAATTGCCCAATGTGGAGCCTGCACTATTCATGTAGATGGTATTCCGGTAAGGTCATGCCAGATTCCCATTGCTGAGTTATCCCGAAAAGCTAAGATAACCACAATTGAAGGGATAGGTGAAACGGCTTTACAAGCCATACAGGAAGCATGGGTAGAAGAACAGGTTCCCCAATGTGGTTACTGCCAATCGGGCCAGATCATGTCTGCGGTTGCACTTTTAAAAAATAATCCACAACCAACAGATGAAGAAATAAAGGCGGCTATGAATGGAAATTTATGTCGTTGTGGCACTTATGACCGTATCCACAAGAGCATTAAAAATGCAGCAATAGCTTTAAAAGCTGGCTCTTCACCTATAAGCAATGACAAATAATTTAGTATCCATTAGTACCATTAAACTATGAAATATTCCGCAACATCTCGCCGGTTATTTATAAAAACAAGTGCTCTCGCTGGAGTGGGGTTGGTTTTGGGTCTTCCAAAATTAAAAGGTGAAACATGGTCTTCTGTTTCAAAAAACCTGCCTCCTGAATTTATAAATCTGGAAATAAATCCTTTTATTATTATCCGAACCGACGGTAGCATAACACTCATTAATCCACGTCCCGACATGGGACAGGGGTCAATGCAGGCAGCTCCCTCTTTATTGGCTGAAGAACTGGAAGTTTCCTTAGAAAAGGTAACAATCATTCAATCAGACGGCCAAAGTAAATATGGAAGTCAGCAATCGGGTGGAAGCAGTACGGTGAGGGGATTATGGTATCCTCTTAGAAAAGCAGGTGCAGCAGCTAAAGAAATGCTTATTCAGGTGGCTGCTGCTAAATGGGCAACCTCAACTGATAACTGTTTTGCCAAGGACGCAAGAATTTATTTAAAAAATGCTGATAAATCTTTTTCTTACGGTGAACTTGCCGAAGAGGCAGCAAAACTGCCCGTTCCTAAAAATCCCAAACTCAAAGATCCTGCAAATTTTACCCTTTTAGGCAAGTATAATAAGAGATTGGATATTCCATCCAAAGTTACGGGAAAAGCAGTATTTGGTATTGATATTGATGTACCTGGCATGGTGTATGCCTGTATTCAGCATTCGCCAACGATTCACGCCTCCATTTTATCGGTTGATGACAGTAAAACCATAATGGTAAAAGGTGTTCAAAAAGTAATCCGTTGCAAACGTACTATGCCACATCGTCAATCTGACGCTGTAGCTGTCATAGCATCTAACTGGTGGGCTGCTCAAAAAGGCAGATCTTTATTAAATGTCAAATGGGATGAAGGGCAATTACCCACCACCCAAACAACGGATGCCTATTTTCAGAAAGCTTACGAAGCAGCTAAAAAAGAAGGGGTACGGCATGAGGAAAAAGGAGACTTTTTAGCAAAGTTCGCAACGTCAAATTCCAAACTGGAGGCTGTTTACGAAACACCCTTTTTAGCCCATGCACCTATTGAACCTGAATGCGCAGTGGTACATTACAAAGAAGATGGTACAGCTGAAATTTGGGCTCATGTTCAGGGTCCCGATGGAGGCTTAGCTGACGCAGCCCGCTTTTTGGGTATCAACCAGGATAAAATTAAGTTCCATGTACCGCTCCTCGGTGGTTCCTTTGGCAGAAAAGCTTATCACGATTATCTCAGTGAAGCTTGTTTCTTAGCTAAAGAATTAAAAAAACCGGTTAAAGTATTGTGGACCAGAGAAGATGATATCACCCAAGGCCCTTACAGACCGGGTATGCTTTCCAGGGTGCAAGGTATGGTTTCCAATGGTAAAATATCAGGGTT
>JBEAXK010000131.1:0-9197 GCA_041159865.1 Bacteroidota bacterium | reverse complement strand
ATTCTCGAAGGCCAAACCTTATTAATGCTTTAATAACTTTTTTGAATGGAATTTTATTTTAAACAGAAAGGCATCTGATTATATTTTTTTATCCTTAAAATATGGCCTTTGCGCATTATTTTTTCTTAAAAAGTCTAAAATTGAAATAATGAAAAAATATTTTTTACCTTAGCTTTTATTTACCTCGATTTTTAGTGAAATTTAATGGCATTATATAATTAAGTCTTGGAAGATTTAAAATTAACAGTAGGAATCGATATAGGAGGTACGAATACTAAATTAGGTTTAGTCGATACAAATGGAAACTTAATTAAAAGAGTTAATTTTTCTACTAATCCCTTATTGAATTTTTCAGATTATCAAGCGTTATTGACGAATGCTTTAGATGAGGTTACTCAGGGTATTTCGAAATCAGATGTAATAGGGGTTGGCCTCGGTGTACCAGGTGCTAATGGAAAAACAGGAAGTATTCCGGAAGCTTCCAATATCCCCTTTCTCAGTGAGGTTCCTCTGAAAAATGCTTTGGAAAGTGCTTGGAAATTACCCGTTTTTGTGGCAAAAGATGCAAATACAGCTGCTCTAGGAGAAATGCTCTTCGGAAGTGCCAGAGGTATGCAAAATTTTATATTGCTCACGTTAGGTACAGGATTGGGATCAGGACTGGTCTTAAATGGAAGAATAGTTTCCGGATCAAACGGTCTGGCAGCTGAATATGGGCACTCTTTACTGGTGAAAAAGGGTAGATTATGCAATTGTGGTCAGCGGGGTTGTTTCGAAACGTATGTTTCCGCTACGGGTTTGAAAAGAACAGCTTTTTCCTTGATGGCAAAGTCAAATCAATACAGCCTTCTGCGGGAAATCGCTCCCAATGATCTGGACGCTTTTAAAATAGCGGAAGCTGGAGAAGCAGGAGATGAATTAGCTAAAAAAGCGATTGAAAAAACGGCCCAATGGCTGGGTTCAAAAATGGTCGATTTAGTAGTACTCACCGATCCTGAAGCAATCATTTTAGCTGGAGGACTTACCAATATAGGAGATTATTTCCTGACAATGACGAAAGATACCTTAGAGAAAAAATTACTGCCAATGTTTAAAGGCATCGTTCAATTAAAATATTCAAGCCTTGGAAGTGATGAAGCTGCTATTCTTGGAGCTGCTTCCCTCGCCATGAACCCATAGAATTATTATCGTTATTTATTTTTCACAAACATTTTATTCAATATGAAGAAGCATTTGTACCTTTTAGGGATGCTTATGAGTATCTGCTCTTTTGGAGTTCTTGCTCAGTCATCTATTCGGGGAACAGTGACTAGTTCAGATGGAGAACCTATTATCGGTGCCAATGTCATCGAGTTAGGAACTACGAACGGAACGGTAACTGATCTTGACGGCAACTACATTTTAAAAGTAGGTGTCAATGCAGTTCTTGAGTTTACTTACACGGGGTATGTTTCCCAGAAAATTACGGTTGGTGCTCAAACTTTGATTGATGTTACCCTCTTAGAAGGGGTGGCACTTAATGAAATTGTCGTAACCGCTCTGGGTATTTCCCGGGAAAAGAAATCATTGACTTATGCTGCCCAAACCATTCAGGGTGGCCAGTTAACTCAAGTGAGAGATGCTAACTTTGCCAATACTTTGAATGGTAAAGTGGCTGGATTAGTGGTTACTAATGCAGCATCAGGAGTGGGTGGTGCTACCAGGGTAAATCTAAGGGGTAATCGTTCTATTCAAAGCAGCAACAATGCTCTCTTTGTTATAGATGGTGTTCCAGTGGATAACTCTACTCCCGGTCAAGTAGGAAATGATTTTGGAGGCTATAACGGAAGTGACGGGGTTGCAAATATCAATCCTGATGATATTGAATCGATTAGTGTCCTCAAAGGTGCAGCTGCTTCTGTTCTTTATGGCAGCCGCGCTGCAAATGGAGTTATACTCATCACCACGAAAAAAGGAGGCAATGGCGCTATTTCTGTAGATGCCAATTCTGGTGTTCAATTAGATGCACCCTTAACTTTACCTTATCTGCAAAATGAATATGGTCAGGGTAATGGGGGTGCTTTTGGTGCAAGAGCAAGTGGAAGCTGGGGTCCAAAAATGAATAATCAGGCATTGACCGACTGGACTGGGAAATCTCAAAATATGACGCCCCAGCCCAATAACGTAGCTGATTTTTTCCAAATAGGCTCCGCTTTTAATAATGCGGTGGGTATAAAAGCGGGAACAGATAAAGTCCAGTCTTATTTTTCTTTTACAAATAATCAGGCTTCAGGTATCATTCCTGGTAATACGCTCGATAGAAACACGGTGAACTTGCGTATTACTACCAATCTTAGTAAAAAGTTTTCTACCGATGCTAAAGTTACTTATGTGAACCAGATGCTTAATAATAAATTAAGATCGGGGGAGGAGAGTTCTGAAGTGATGAACCTCTACAAAACACCAAGAAGTATTCGTATTGAAGATATGCAAAACTATGAATCGGAGTCTGGTGCCCCAAATTACTGGACTTCTTCTTCTATTTATATGAATCCTTACTGGACTATAAACAGAACTTCTGCCGATGAAGAAAGAACGAGAACAACGGGTTTGGTTTCTGCAACTTACCATATAAATGAGGAAATGAAAATCCTCGCCAGAGTGAGTTTAGATCAATATACAGACAGGGGGGAAAATACATTCTATAATAATACCTTGTTATTCGCTCAGGCGGGTGGCTCTTTCCAAAAATATTTCCGTCAGGTTCAAGAGAGAAATGCTGAATTATTACTGATCGGGAATAAAAAAATGAATAATAATTTCAAACTCTCATACACCTTCGGTTTGGCTGATTTAGCCCGAAAATCTGATTTTACTCAGACAAGCGCTAACGGACTATTGGTGCCAAATAAATTTGACCTTGGTTTTGCCCGTACCCTTTCAGTGGGAACTGGATTTGTAGAAAGAGATCTTCAATCTGTGTTTGGTTCCGTTCAGGTAAGTTTAAAAGATTATTTGTACCTTGACCTTACAGCAAGAAATGACTGGTCTTCAACATTACCTGCCCCTCATTCTTATTTTTATCCTTCCCTAGGTCTTACCGCAGTATTATCTGATATGGTTGAATTGCCTTCTTTTGTCAGTTTTGCTAAATTTAGAGGTTCTTATACACGGGTAGGCAATGACGCAGCTCCTTATCTATTAACTCAAACCTATAGTTTTAGTCAGGGAGGTATCGGTGGATTTATCAACAGGGATGGAACGCAGGCAATTGGTGACCTAAAGCCAGAGTTAACTACTTCTGTTGAATTTGGATTTGATGGACGATTTTTTGATAACAGAATGGGCCTTGATGTTACTTTTTATAAAACAAATTCTGTAAATCAGTTATTGAGCCTTCCTTTGGCTCCTGCTTCTGGATTTTCTAACCAATACATAAATGCAGGGGATATTCAAAATTCAGGTGTTGAATTAACGCTAACGGGTTCACCCGTTAAAAAGGACGATTTTGTCTGGGATATAACCCTGAACTATGCGAGAAACGTCAATACAATTGTTTCTTTACATCCGGATATTAAACAAACTTTCCTTTCAAGTGGATACGGCAGAACAGCTGGAGTTTTGGTTAAAGAAGGGGGGGCTTATGGCGATTTATATGCCGATGGATGGGCAAAAGCGCCGGATGGACAGTTTATTATGGATGCTTCTGGAAAACCTGTTTTAACAGCAACGCAGGAATTTTTAGGAAATTTTAATCCAAAGTTTACTCTAGGTCTGAATAACGCTTTTTCATTTGGTAAAATAAGCTTAAATGTATTGGTTGACGCCAGAATTGGTGGCGTAATGACTTCTGGTTCTGATGCAAATCTTGCTTTTGATGGAAATGCAGCTTATACAACTGCTTACAGAGAGGGTGGTTGGGTTTTACCTGGTGTGGTAAAAAATGGCGAAAGTTATACGCCAAATAAAACACCTGTAAATGCAGAAACTTTCTGGACAACGGTTTCAAATGGTCGTTATTCCTGGGGACAATTATTCACTTACGACGCAACGAATGTTCGTATCCGCGAAGCTGCCGTAGGTTATGATTTTACAGTCAATAACAGTTTTGTGAAAAAGGCAAAATTATCGATTGTAGCCAGGAATTTATTTTTCCTGACCAAAGGAAAAGCGATTATTGATATTCCTGGAATTCCAACACGTAAAATGTGGTTCGACCCTGATGTCAATCTGGGTGCAGGTAATTATCAGGGAATAGAATACGGAAGCTTGCCTTCAGCACGCAGTATTGGCTTGAATCTTAATCTTTCTTTCTAAATCAAATGTTCATGAATATGATTATCAAAAATTATCGCATGGCTGTAATTAGTTTACTGACAGCCATTGTCGTGTCGGTGAGCTCGTGTACGCAAGATTTTGAAGAGCTTAATACGGACAAAACAAAACTTACCGTACTTACTTCTACAGAATTACCTTACCTTTTTTCAAAAGCTCAATCGGCTTCTTCTTATGCCTTTTGGCGTTATCAGGTTGCTCAAAATCTATTTTCTGACTTATATTCTCAATATTTTGCTACTTCTGCTACCTATTTCCCTTCCGATAGATATACTATCCGTTTTGATTGGTTGCAGTGGCACTGGATTCCAATCTATACAGAGGCTGTACCTCAACTTAAAACTTTGTTGAAGGAGACGGATGCGAATTCTGCAGAAAATGCTCTGGCTAAAATAATGTGGGTCTATTCCTTTCACCGACTAACAGATTATTACGGTCCCGTTCCCTATTTTAAAGCGGGTGAACCTGCAAGTAGTGTGGCTTACGATGGTCAAAAGGAAATCTATTATGATATGTTCGCAAAATTGGATGAGGCGGTAAAGGTATTAAATACAAATAAAGCAAAAACTCCTTACGGTAGCTTTGACCTTATCTATAAAGGGGACGTAAATAAATGGATCAAATTTGCTAATACCCTTCGTCTTCGTTTAGCGTTGCGTATCTCGAAAGTAGAACCTGCTAAAGCTAAAACAGAGGCCGAAACTGCTGTAGCTGCTGGTGTTATGCTTTCAACTGCCGATGACGCTTATATGGTTAAAAGTGAAAATGGAGGTGATTTTAATGGATTGGCTGGTATCTCCGTTTGGAATGAATTCCGCATGAGTGCTTCCATGGAATCTGTATTGAAAGGTTATGAGGACCCCAGAATGTCTGTTTATTTTCAACCTGCTGTAGGTACTGGAAAATATGATGGTTTGAGAAATGGACTTCTTCCTGCTCAATTGAATATTTCGATTAATGGCAATGATGCTAATTCTAATGTGGGAACTCGTTGGACAAAATGGTCAGGTTCCTCCTGGGGAGGACAAAATACCACGCCTCAAAATATAATGCATGCCGCCGAAGCCTATTTCCTTCGTGCAGAAGGTGCTTTAAATGGCTGGAATATGCAAGGATCCGCTCAAGATCTTTACGAAAAGGGTATCGAAACATCTATGCGCCAATGGGGTATCAGCGATGCAGCTGCTATCGCTGCTTATCAGAAAAGCGCTGCTACGCCAATCCCTCCTATGGACGGAGTGAATTCTCCTGCAATGGCTTCTATCTCAGTAAAATGGGGCACTTCTCCTGCTAATCAAAGGGAACAGATTGGTACTCAAAAATGGCTCGCTCTCTATCCCGATGGTATTGAGGCCTGGGCTGAATTTCGCCGTACACGTTATCCAAAACTTTACCCCATTGTTAACTCCGACAATTCGGACTTACCCTCAGGTACCTTTATCCGAAGAATTCCATTCCTCGTGTTGGAAAAAAATACAAATGCTGCCGCAGTTAAAGCAGCTGAAGGACTCTTAGGAGGTCCCGATAAACCAAATACACCTCTTTGGTGGGATAAAAATTAAGGGGTTGTTTAAATGCCATCTCTTGCTTTTTTCCTTTATTGGAGATACTGCAAGAGATGGCTTTTTATTTGAATGATTTTATATCTCCTAAATATATTCATCATGCGTATCGTTGCTTACATTTTAATGGTTGGCGTCCTGTTTTCTTGTGAAAATGCCAGAGATGGTTCCTCTAAAAAATGGAAGTTTGCGCTCGTTTCACCCAATTATTCCAACATTCATTTTTATAATAGAATTCAAGAATCGGAATCATTCAATGTCCTGCAATATGGCTATTTATATAATGGAGGTGGTGTTGCCATCGGAGATATAGATAATGATGGCTTAGATGATATTTATTTTTCTTCTAACATGGCCTCAAGCAGGCTATATAAAAATTTAGGGAATCTGAAATTTAAAGATATTACGGTATCTGCAGGTGTTGCCGCCAATGATGCATGGAACACAGGTGTGGCCATGGCAGATGTGAATAACGATGGTTTCCTCGATATTTATGTTTGTCGCTCAGCCGATGCTTATCCGGAAAAACGTAAAAATTTATTGTTTATAAATGATAAAATGGGCGGATTTAAGGAAATGGCCTCCACATGGGGTATCGACGATGCTGCTTATTCTACCCAGGCAGCTTTCTTCGATTTTGATAAAGATGGCGATCTGGATCTCTTTTTACTCAATCATTCCGTTCAGCAATTTGCTGGTTTTAATCAATATCTTTCAAAGTATAAAGAGGATCTGAATCCAAATTATGGGGATAAATTATACCGAAATGAAGGGGATAAATTTACCGATGTATCGAAAGAGGCGGGTATTTTGGCTAATGTTCTGGGCTTTGGACTGGGTATTACCATTTCTGATTTTAATGGGGATTCCTGGCCTGATATATACATAGGCAATGACTACCATGAGCAGGATTATTTTTATTTAAATAATAAAAATGGCACCTTTTCAGAGGCTTTATCAACTTATTTTGATCATGTGTCTCTATTTTCTATGGGCAATGATGCCGCAGATATCAATAATGACGGTAAACCAGATTTAGTTACTTTAGATATGCTGCCCGAAAATCACTATCGTCAAAGTATGACCTCAGGTCCTGATAATTTTGATAAATATCAGGTTTTGTTGAATGGGGGATTTTATCATCAGACCATGAGGAATATGTTGCACCTAAATAACGGTTCTTATGGGTTTTCTGAAATAGGCCAAATGAGTGGCATTTCCAATACAGACTGGAGTTGGTCTGCATTATTCGCAGATTATGATAACGATGGATGGCAAGATTTGTATGTAACCAATGGATACAAAAGAGATTATACCAACATGGATTTTCTGCTCTTTGCCGCAGAGTTTAAAGTTAAATCTCAAAAATCTGGAAAAAATCTCGACGTGGCAGAGATTTTAAATAAAATGCCTGAAGTGAAAATTCCAAATTTTATTTTTAAAAATAATAAAAATGCTACCTTTTCTTCAACCTTAGATATTTGGATGCAACCTGCTCCTTCTATGTCAAATGGAGCCGCTTACGCCGATTTGGATAATGACGGTGATCTCGATTTGGTCATTAATAATGTGGATCAAAAGGCATTTGTTTACAGAAATAATACCAGAGAAAATGATCAGGGAAATTATTTGGCAATTGATTTTATAGGAGAAAATAGTAAAGTAGCATCCATCGGTACGAAAGTTTACACATTTATTGGAAACGATATGCAGTACAGAGAAGCTTATTTTGTGCGCGGATTTCAATCGTCGGTGGCACCTCGTATCCATTTTGGCATTGGTCAAAATACAAAAATAGACTCTTTAATCGTACTATGGCCCGATGGGATACGTCAGGTTTTAAGAGATATTTCAGCTAACCAAATACTAAAAATTAAAAAATCGGGCAAGCAAGAAAAAGAAGAATTAATTGCACTTAAAAGTCTTTTTTATCCGTCATCGCAAAATGATGAACTAAAAAACTGGAGACACATGGAAGACAGAGCCAATGATTTTAAAATACAAGGCTTATTACCGCAACAATATTCTTTTCAAGGCCCTTCGTTAGCTGCCGGTGATGTAAATGGAGATGGCCTGGATGATATTTATCTTTGTGGCGCTGCAAATCAGGGTGGTAAACTTCTTTTTCAAAATAAAACTGGAAATTTTAATAAAGTCAATAAAGTTGATTTTGTAAAAAACAAAGAGGCTGAAGAAATAGATGCTGTGTTTTTTGACGCTGATGCCGATGGCGATTTAGATTTATATGTGGTGACAGGAGCATATAATCAAGAAAAAAATGCACCCGTATTGAAAGATTTGTATTACCAGAATGATGGAAAGGGGCATTTTATTTATAATAAAGAAGCATTGCCAGATCTTCGATATTGTGGATCAAAAGCAGTGGTTTTTGACCTGGATGGTGATGGAGATTTGGATCTTTTTATTCCCTCAAGACTCATTCCTGGTCAGTATCCTTCGAAACCTAAGCACGCGCTGTTAATAAATGACGGAAAAGGATATTTTACGGATAAAATAGAGGAATTTGCTCCGAAATTGAATCAGGCTGGTTTAATAACCGATGCAATATGGATCGATTTAGAGGGGGATGGTAAAAAGGAGCTTGTTACAGTAGGTGAGTGGATGCCTGTTCAAGTTTGGCAGATTAAAAACAAGCAGCTTGTGCCAGGAAAAATAATAGGCAAAAAGGGATTATGGCATTGTCTTGAAGCATTTGATGCAAACAAAGATGGAAAATTGGATCTGATAGTAGGAAATAAAGGCTTGAATACTCAGTTGAAAACACCAGTTACCCTTCTTTATGACGATTTTGATGCTAATGGTACCAAAGATCCCATCATGGCTTATTCGTATAAAAAAAAACTATATCCAATGGCATCCCGGGATGATTTGTTGAGTCAATTACCTGGGTTTAAAAAGCGATTTATAAGTTATAAGTCTTACGCAAATACTTCATTTAACGATCTTTTTACAGTTAAACAGAAGAAGCATGCCCAATATTTTGAGGCGGAAACGTTAGAAACCCAACTTTTTTTGAATAAGGGTAATGGTCAATTCACGATTGGAAAATTACCCATGGAGGCTCAATATTCGAATGTTTCAGCCATCATTTATGGCGATTGGAATAAGGATGGAAATACGGATATCATTTTAGCTGGAAATGATGGTTATCAACGGGTAAAATTTGGCAAAATGGATGCTAACAAAGGACAGGTTTTTCTTGGTAATGGAGACGGTACCTTCCAATATTTATCGCAATCAAAAAGTAACCTAAATATTTCCGGTGATACCCGCAATATTCATTCCTTGCAAAATGGAGCA
>JBEAXK010000137.1:0-56835 GCA_041159865.1 Bacteroidota bacterium | reverse complement strand
GGTTCCTCATTATCAGGTGGGTCGATGGACTCTATGTCACTTATTTTTTTGTCACTCAACCTGTTTCCAACCGCTTTCCAGCCTTTTATATCGACAATGTCGGTTAATATGGCTTCTCCTTCCGATTTTTTAGTTCCAGACTTTATCTGATATTTAATTTTTGGGGAAGGCTCAACACTAACAAAAAGAAGCTGTGATTCCGCATGATCTGTCAGATAACTAAATCGCTGATCAGCTTGTGTCGTTTCAATATGAAATCTTTTGACCATGGTCCAGCCTTTATGTCCGTCATAATGTACCGCAGTGATCACATCGTCCTCCCTGTTACATTGACCAATATAATAAAAATCGGCAGACTGAAATCTTTTTGTAATATCGAGTGGGGTAGTGATATAGCTCCCGTTTTTGTAAAGGATTAATAGCTCATCTCCTGTATCGAATTCTCCCAGAAACCGTCCTCTTTGCTCCGTATTTAATCTGCCTGAAACTTCATCTAACCATATTTTTAAAGCACCTATAGTCGATTTCCCTGCTGTTTTTAATTTAATCGAACGAATAGGGTATTTAGTAAGCATATTCCCTTGGGAAGACCGCCCTTTTATTGCTAATTCTGCAAAATTAAATTCAAACATCTTGATTTTAGCCTTACATCCTAAACTTAACTGTACTTGTATAACTTCAGCTTCGCCATTAGGATTTACAGAGAAATAATGAAGCTTACTTCCTTTTGTTTCTTGTGTAATCGGATACTCTTTGTCCCTGGTAATGGCTGTGACATTAAATCTTTTTACAAAAGACTTTGCACTTGCTCCGTCGGTATAAACCGCATTGTAAGTCGTGCGCTCGTCATTTTTCTTCCAAACAGCTACGTGAATGATATCCTTTCCAACAAAAGTTTTCTCGGCAATTCTTGTAACCAGGAAATAACCGTCATTTCTAAACACAATGATATCATCAATATCCGAACAATCACTGATGAACTCATCCTTTTTCAGGCCATATCCAATAAAGCCATCTGTCTTATTTGCATAAAGTCTGGCATTATTTGCGACCACTTCGGTGGCAGCAATGGTATCGAAAGTTATAATTTTTGTTTTGCGTTCCCTTCCTTTACCATATTTATCTAATAGATTTGAATAATAATGTATGGTAAAATCTATTAAATGAAGTAAATCATATCTGACCTTTTCAAGGTCTTTTTCTAATTGTGCAATATACTGATCGGCCTGAAAAGTATTATACTTTGAAATTCTCTTTATTTTAATTTCTGTTAAACGAATGATATCCTCCTGGGTAATACTTCTCAATAATCGAAGACGTGAGTCCCCCTCTGTAATAACTTCGTGAGGTTCCACGACATAATTTTTCAATCCAATAGCGATGGTTTCCAATACGGCCTCCCAGGTTTCACATTCTTCAATGTCATGATAAATTCTGTTTTCGATAAATATTTTTTCTAAACTTGAATGATGCCATTTTTCGAGAAGCTCCCTTTCTTTGATTTCAAGTTCTAATTGAAGGAGGGCTTTGGTATGGTCAACGGCAATATCCAGTAAATCTTGAACAGAGAGAAAGATGGGTTTCTCATTTTGAATAACACATGCATTAGGGGCTATCGAAATTTCACAATCAGTGAAAGCATAAAGAGCGTCAATGGTTACATCGGGTGAAACGCCGGGAGCCAAGTCTATAACTATTTCTACCTCTTGTGCAGTATTGTCAACGACCTGCTTTATTTTTATTTTACCCTTATCACTTGCCTTGATGATACTTTCAATGAGGGTTGAAGTGGTAACACCAAAAGGCAATTCACGAATAATAAGAATGCTTTTATCCGTTTTTTCAATCTTAGCCCTAACTTTTACCCTGCTTCCTCTTTTTCCTTGTTGATATTCCGTAATATCTATGAAACCGCCAGTTTGAAAATCAGGATAAATATTTATCTCCTCATTTTTTAACCTTTTGATGGCCGCTTCAATAATTTCAATAAAGTTATGTGGTAAAATTTTTGTGGATAGGCCAACCGCAATTCCTTCTGCTCCCTGTGCCAGCAAAAGGGGGAATTTGACAGGAAGATGTATCGGTTCCCTTTTTCTGCCATCATAAGATAACTGCCATTCTGTTGTTTGCGGATTAAATGCTATTTCGAGGGCAAATTTGGTGGGTCTCGCCTCTATGTATCTCGAGGCAGCTGCACCATCACCTGTAAGTATATTTCCCCAGTTTCCCTGAGTATCTATCAATAGTTCCTTTTGCCCCATATTTACTAAGGCATCTCCAATAGCAGCATCTCCATGAGGGTGATATTGCATGGTTTGCCCAATAATATTGGCTACCTTATTATACCTACCATCATCCATTTCCTTCATTGCATGTAAAATTCTCCTTTGAACGGGTTTTAAACCATCCAAGACAGCGGGAACTGCCCGCTCAAGAATGACATAAGATGCATAATCGAGGAAATAATCTTGATACATACCCTGAAGGCTGATGATTTCATCGGAAGCATCTGAATTTTCAGGTAGTTCAAGCGTTTGGTCGCTCATATTTTATTTCTTTTGAAGAATAAACAGAGACAAATATACAATTTATAAGCTATTTTAGGGACAAGTGTCAACATTGAGGTTGGGGAGATTGTTAAATCATCATGTTTTACAAAATCTTGTTAAACCAAAAATTTGAAAAAATTATTAAAACACAGCGTTATCGAAAGAGATATTTCTTTCCTGACTGCTTATAGAAATTGGTTTGATAGCCCCCAATGTGAGGAAGAATGTTTCTGGTTGATTCATCAATTTGAACTTTTTAAATCTTTGCCTAAAGAGGTAGATAAATCTCTTCGTTTTTTAATCAACGAAAGTAGTGTTGGCATTCAATGGAAGTTTAAAGGAAACGATTCTTTTTTAAAGACTCAATTCTTTATGGAGTTTTTTAGAGATAAAATTCAATCTATTGGTTATCAAAAACAATTGGCCGATCAACGGATTTTTGAGACATTAAATCGAATGGAAACGATTGAAAGATATTATCTTAAGCCTCCTTTTAAGTTAAATGAGGAGGATAAAAAGCTGCAGCAATTCGGAAATATAATTCTCACGTGTTCGAATATTGGAGAGAAGGATGCGGAATTTCAGTGCCTTTGTCACTTTTTTAAAGACAGGCAATATACTACAGCTCAACCTATTAACCATTTATTGGAAATAATTTTGGAAAATGGGTAAGTGATTTTTATTAATTTTCTTTTGCCCAATTGGATTGTTCCAGATGGTTCAAAGTAATCTGTAAACCATATTTTTCTTTTAAATGAACTGCCATTTGGTCGGCAGCATAGACAGACCGGTGTTGGCCTCCCGTGCAACCAAAATTTATTTCCAGATGCGTGAAACTACGCTCCAGGTAATTTTCAACCGCAGCATCAACAATTCTAAAAACATTGTTCAAAAAGCTATCCATTTCACTGAAATGCTTTAAGAAATTGATCACGGACTCATCTTTTCCAGACAATTTCTTGTAAGGTTCATATCTCCCGGGATTATGTAGAAAACGGCAATCAAATACAAATCCGCCTCCATTTCCTGAACTTTCGACAGGAATTTGTCTTTTGTGATAGCTAAAACTGTTTACATGTATTTTTAGCAAAGAATTTTCTCCTTTTGATTTATCAAAGGGATCATATTTCTGACTTTTTATGATTGCTTGCAAACATCGTGTAAGTTCGGGTAAAGGAATAGGTATTTTACCTTCTTCGAGTAACCATTGTATATTTTTTAAACCGTAAGGAATGCTTAATAGAAAATGCGCTTTTCGTTCATATAATCCCCTAAATCCATAAGCTCCAAGCACTTGAACATTTCTCATTAGGACATAGCCATAAAAATAGGAAAGGAAAGAATCCCTGTTTATGTCCGTTAATTGAGAAGCCGTATCTAAATAATGTTGAATCAGAGACTCTTTGACTTCATTGGGAATATTTGCTTTCGCCTGATATAAAAGAGAAGCCAGATCATATTGTAATGCACCTTTTCTTCCTCCTTGATAATCGATAAAGTAAGGATTTCCATTCCTGATTAAAATATTTCTTGACTGAAAATCCCTGAACATAAAATATTCATTATCTGCCTGAAGAAGAAAATCAGCCAATTGATGAAAATCTTTTTCGAGGGCAACCTCATCAAATCCTACCTGACTAGGCAATAAGAAGTGATATTTGAAGTAATTGAAATCCCAAAACATAGATTCTCTGTCGAAAGATTCTTTGGGGAAACAATAAGTATATTGAAGTTCTTTACTTCCGAGAATTTGTAAATGAGCTAATTTTTCAACTACTTTTTTATAAAGCTGCACCAGTTGATCGGGAAACTGATTTTGGTTTTGAAGAAGGAAACTGTATAAAGTAGTAGAACCTAAATCTTCCTGAAGATATACCTTGGCATCCAAGTTTTCAGCATATATAGCAGGAACAGGTAATTTTCTTTCGTGAAAATGCTTGCTAAAATTTAAAAAAGCCATGCTTTCTTTGGCATGGGGACTAAATGTTCCAATGGCCACTTTTTCATTTTTTTGTAACCGATAGTAAATCCGATCCGAACCTGAAGGTGCCAAAGGTAGGATAAGATCAGGCTGGACACCAGCCCACGATTCAAATAATTCAGCAAGTGCCCATTCCGTTTTAGGTGATGCCATGGATAGAAGGAAAAGTATATCAGTTAATCGATAGGTTTTTCAATAGAAATTTCAGGTTCTTCCGCCTCCCAGTTTTCAAAATTATTGGGATCCGGAAATCCTGAATCATCAAACTCATTTAAAACAGAGAAGTCATCTTCGTTATGTCCACGAATCTCACGGTTGTTTCTGTTTGGTTTAAATTCTCTGAAAGGGACAACCAGTATTTGTTTTTCAAGCTCCATAGGTTGGGCTTTCTGGTCCCGGATAGAAGAACTTATCTGACTCCAGATTAAATCTTTGAGCTTATCAATACCATATCCAGTAACGGCAGAAATAAAAACATAAGAAATATTTTTCGGAAGTTCCATCTCAATGAGTGACATCAATTCTTCATCTAAAAGATCTGCCTTGGTAATTGCCAGTAATCTGGGCTTATCCAGTAATTCCGAATTATATTTGCCTAATTCATTTAATAAAATATGATACTGTGCTGTGATATTCTCAGCATCGGCGGGAACCATAAAAAGCAAAGATGCATTCCTCTCAATATGGCGTAAAAACCGTATGCCTAAGCCTTTACCTAAATGAGCATCTTCGATGATACCTGGTATATCGGCCATGACAAAGGAATGATTATCTCTGTACGAAACAATACCCAAGTTAGGTACAAGGGTTGTAAAAGGATAGTCAGCTATTTTAGGCTTGGCGGCAGAAATAGCTGCAAGAAGAGTTGATTTTCCTGCATTGGGGAATCCAACCAGTCCGACATCAGCAAGTACTTTTAGTTCAATTATTTTCCATTCTTCCAACCCTGCTTCTCCAGGTTGAGCATAACGGGGAGACTGATTTACTGGATTTCGAAAGTGGTAATTACCCAAACCGCCTCTCCCTCCGGGAGTTATAATTTTCTTTTCACCATGACGGGTTATTTCAGCTTCTACTTCGTTTGTTTCCGCATTTTTAATAACAGTCCCCAACGGCACCTGCAAGATGACATCTTTTCCATTGGCACCGTGGGCATTTTTATCGCCCCCATTACCGCCATTATCAGCGATGACGTGCTTGCGATATTTCAAGGAAAGAAGGGTCCAGACATTTCTATTGCCCTCTAATATAATATGTCCGCCTCTTCCACCGTCTCCACCATCGGGACCTCCTTTGGCATTTAATTTATCTCTATAAAAATGTACTGCACCACCACCACCAGAACCGGAGCGACAACAAACACGCACGAAATCAACAAAATTCTGTTCAGCCATAGTGGTTTGAGATAAAAATAGTTAAGCTTTTTCGTCTATAGAACGACACAACGCTTCAAAAATATGATCAATGGAACCAATTCCATCTATTTTATATGCTTTTTCTTTTTCGGCATAATAGCCAAATACCGGCATTGTTTCAGACTTATATACATCGATTCGATGTTGAATAATTGCAGGGTCATTATCGTCTGTTCTTCCTGAGGATTGACCTCTCGAAAGGATGCGTTTTATAATTTCCTCATCAGCAACCTCTAACAATAAAAGACGGTGAATGTCTTGATTTAAGGATGCCAATAATTCGTCTAAGGCTTCACACTGTGCAATATTTCTGGGAAAACCGTCAAAAATATATCCAGGTACATTTGGATTTGAGATAACACGATTCCGTAACATACCAATAGTAACCTCATCAGGTACCAGCTGACCTTTTGCAATAAAGTTTTTAGCCTCTATGCCCAGAGGGGTATTCTGACTCATTTCACTTCTAAATAAATCACCGGTTGAAATATGTAACAATCCATATTTATCGACCAACTTAGCCGCCTGGGTCCCTTTTCCTGAGCCTGGCGGTCCAAACAAGATTAGATTTTTCATGCGTACAAATTTTAAATACTCAATTTACCTTATGCAGGTAGTTTCAATTACTTGTTGGTTTTATTGGTTATTTAGCACCACAGGTTTCCATTTAGGCAGGATTGCCAGCGTTGGTAATAAGGCTGTTTTTTCAAAGGGTTGTCTATCCTGAATGGGCGGTTCTTCTGTTCCGACAATCAAATCAGTTAATAATTCTTTTTCCTTTAATGATGGGTCTTCCGTTGGAGTATAATTTCTGTCACCAGGAAGCACATTTCGAACCGATTTGTATTTTGATTTCCAATAATATGCAGTGGCTAAATTATCAATCCTGACCCCACCATGCGTAGTACTGTGAATAATAAAAATGGAATCTTTAACAACTTTGCTCACCATCGCGACATGGAATATACGACCTCGTTTTGAACGGCGAAAAAAAACTAAATCTCCTGGAATGGCATTTTTTAAGAGTATTTTATCGCCTTGAAAAGACTGAGCAGAGGACGAAGGAGATAGGTTTACATTGAAATTTTTAAAAACAAACATCGTAAATCCTGAACAATCAAATCCTCTGGCTGGATTTCTACTTGCATATTTGTAAGGTAACCCTAAAAAATTTTTAGCAAATGATACAATGCTATCCCTAGAAAGGGGAATTGAATCTGTAGCTAATCCTGCTTTAGAAGTGGTTAGTATAGAAAAAGAAAACACGAAAAGTAAAAAATTCCTCATATAAATGTCCAGAAAGTGCAAAGATAACAAAATCCTTCGTCTAACCAAAAACCTTTATATCATGAAGAAATGGGAATTGGGATCGGAAGGCTTTTTGACTTTCTAAACTTAAGGAATAATGTATCGTTTGTTCCTCTTTTCCCGCTTTGACGAGTGGCAAACCATCAAAAGAAAGTATGGCAGAACCTCCATCATAATGGTGGTTATTCCCGTCAGTTCCTACCCGGTTTACCCCAATTGTATAAGATTGGTTTTCAATAGCACGCGCGATTAAAAGATGATCCCATGCAAATTGCCTTAAAGCTGGGAAATTAGCCACATATATGAGTAAATCATAATTGCCCAACACGTTCATAGAAGATTCGGCAAAACGTAAATCGTAACATATTTGAGGTAGAATACGCCAGCCTTTGTATTCAATAACAACCCTCCTTTTTCCAGGAGCATAATGAAGATGTTCTCCGGCATAAGAAAAAAGATGCTGCTTGTCGTAAGAATACAGGTTTGCTTCAGCATCAACCCAAACAAATCGGTTGTAATATTTTTCGTTTTCATAGAAAACTATGCTACCACAAATGACCGAGGAAATTTGCATAGCTGTTTCTTTCATCCAGGTCAGCGTCTTTTCCTGACTTTCTGGTGAAATAAACGAAGGATTCATAGTGAACCCAGTAGAAAACATTTCCGGAAGTACAATTATATCCGTACTTCCGGAAAGTGGAGAAATCAGATTTTTTAGATGATTTAGGTTACAATCAACATCTTGCCAAAAAAGATTGGCTTGTATAGCGGTAACTCTTAAATCAGCCAATAATTCCATTTTACTAAATAAGAGGTTAAAACCTGATTATTTTTTCTTCTTGGTATCTTTATCAGCAGCTGCAGCAGCAGAACGAAGAGCTCTTGGAATTTCAATGGTAACAGCAGGAATACTTCCATTATTTAAAATTTCGATTCCCGCAGGAACTGGGATATCGCGAACTCTTAAAGATTGACCTAAATCCATACTGGAAATATCAATAAACAATTCGTTCACGATATTTTCGGCCATTGCTTTAATTTTAATTCGACGTAATTTTTGAATTAACTTACCCCCTGATTTAACACCTACTGATGCGCCTTTGCAACGTAAAGGTATTTCCAGTTTAACTGGATGTCCGTCAGCAATCTGAAGAAAATCAATATGTGTTACGTTGTCTTTTAGAGGACTTTGCTGGAAATCCTTTAAAATAGCACTGTAATGAACGCCGTCAACCTCAATTTTCAAAATATGAAAATCAGGGGTGTAAATAACCGCTCTTACATCAAGTGGTTTCACTGAAAAGTGAACTAAATTGCCTGTTCCATAAATAACACAAGGAATACGGCCATCATTGCGGAGTGCTTTTGTAGCTTTCTTTCCTAAGGCTTCTCTTTTTTCGCCTTTTACTGCAATTACTTCCATTAGTTTTAATTTTTTAAAATGAGGGACAAATATACCTTAATTTTTAAAAATCAAAGACTTTTAATATTTTTCTATCTTTTTATCTACATAGAGGGCAGAAATGGAGCGATGTTCGTGTGCATTTCTAATGGCTCTGGAAAATAATTTAGCAGTGGAAAGAACCTTTATTTTAGAAGAGGAAAATTGTAAAGGTATAGTGTCACAAACTAAAAGCTCATCTAATTTTGACTTTTCAATATTTTTAAGAGCATTTCCAGAAAGAACAGGATGAGTACAAATAGCCCGTACCCGTTTTGCTCCACCTTGCATCAGGGCATCGGCAGCTTTACACAAGGTACCTGCTGTATCCACAAGGTCGTCTACCAAAATAACATCACTACCTTCTACATTTCCAATAACCGTCATGCCGGAAACCTCGTTTGCCTTTTCTCTGTATTTGTCACAAATGACTAAGTCTCGTCCAAAATGTTTGGCGTAAGCACGAGCTCTTTTAACACCTCCTACATCAGGACTTGCGAAAATAACATTGGATAAATCAGCTGATTCTTCCAGATAGGAGAAAAAGATGGCTTCACTTCGCAGGTGATCTACAGGAATATCAAAGAATCCTTGTATTTGATCAGCGTGTAAATCCATAGTCATAATACGATCAACACCAGCTGCCTGCAATAAATTGGCAATGAGTTTTGCCGAAATAGGTACTCTTGGCTTATCTTTCCGATCCTGTCTGGCATAACCAAAATAGGGAATGACCGCTGTGATATACCCAGCTGAAGCTCTTTTGGCAGCGTCAATCATCAGGAGTAGTTCCATAAGATTGTCCATAGGCTGGAAGGTCGACTGGATTAAAAATACATAAGCTCCTCTAATGGATTCATTAAAAACGGGTTGCATTTCGCCGTCGCTAAATCGGTTAACTTTTAAATCTCCAATACCCTGACCATAATAATCTGCAATTTTTTCTGCCAGATATTTTGACTGAGTCCCAGAAAACAATTTTACTTCAACCATAAGAAAATTTGAATAGGGTTAATTTCAAAAATGTAGGGTTATTTTTTTCTCTCGGTAACGAAAGTTACTAATTCTTCAAGAGAATTTCGAGCGTCAGAGTCTGGGAATGTGCGTAATATATCAAAGGCTTTTTGTTGAAAAGACTTCATTGTTGTTTCTGCATATTGAAGACCACCAGAATGGTGGACAAATCGTACAACCTCATTTACTTTTTCTGGATTATCACTATGGTTCCTAATAAGTGAAAGAATGGATTTTTTTGTGCTGATATCACTTTGAGCCAAAGCAAAAATGAGGGGAAGGGTCATTTTTTTTTCTTTAATATCAATGCCTAAGGGTTTTCCAATATCATCTGCTCCAAAATCCATTAAATCATCTCTGATTTGGAAAGCCATCCCTATATTTTCACCAAAAAGTCTCATTTTTTCTACCTGATCTAAATCACTTGTAACCGAGGCAGCGCCGGCACTGCAAGCAGATGCGATCAAAGAAGCCGTTTTTTGTCTGATTATATCATAATATACAGATTCTGCAATATCTAATCGACGCGCCTTTTCAATCTGAAGCAATTCCCCTTCACTCATTGATTTTACTGACTGGGAAACAATCTCCAGCAATAAATATTCCTTATTTTTTACCGCCAGTAACATTCCTTGAGAAAGAAGGTAATCGCCCACCAAAACGGCAATTTTATTTTTCCAAAGCGCATTGATTGAGAAGAAACTGCGTCTTTGCAGAGAATCATCTACAACATCATCGTGAACGAGTGTTGCCGTATGCAATAATTCAATCATAGAGGCGGCCCTAAAGGTAGACTCTGATATTTCACCACATACTTTGGCTGCAAGAAAGACAAACATAGGCCGAACCTGCTTTCCTTTTCTCTTTACCAGATAAAAGGTGATTTTATCCAACAGGGGAACCTGGCTTTCCATGGCTTTACGAAAATGACCTTCGAATGCACTTAACGCTTCGTCAATAGGTTTTTTTATTTGGTCTAATGATCGGCTCATGCCCAGGTTGGATAAATTTCGGACGAAGGTAATAAATAAAAGTCGATTGAGGTAATACTTGGAAATATAGGTTGGCAAGATTTAAAAAAGTGATTCAAAAGATTTTCTTTTGTAAATTCGCCGCAGTTTTATAAAATTCTATTTCCCAAAAAATTATCAGATGAATCATTCAGATCCAGTTTTTTCGTTGATTAACATAGAGTTAAATCGTCAAAGAGAAGGTGTTGAGTTAATAGCTTCAGAAAACTTTACCAGTGAAGCGGTTATTCAAGCCACTGGATCTTGTTTGACTAATAAATATGCCGAGGGGTATCCTGGCAAGAGATATTATGGCGGGTGTGAGGTTGTTGATGAAATAGAGCAAATAGCCATAGACAGGCTTTGTCAGTTATTTGGTGCTGAGTATGCCAATGTGCAACCCCATTCCGGTGCTCAGGCAAATGCGGCTGTATTTCTGTCTGTTTTAGAACCTGGTGATGCCATTCTGGGATTTGATTTGGCACATGGTGGTCATCTTTCCCACGGTTCTCCAGTAAATTATTCGGGAAGGGTGTATAAACCTCATTTTTATGGAGTTGAAGCGGAAACAGGTAGAATCGATATGGATAAAGTGGCTGCTAAAGCTGATGATGTCCGTCCTAAATTGATTATTTGTGGTGCATCAGCTTATTCCAGAGAATGGGATTATAAAAGGTTCAGAGAGATAGCCGACAAGGTAGGGGCTTTACTTCTTGCCGATATTGCGCATCCTGCGGGCCTTATTGCAGCAGGTATTTTAGATAATCCACTTCCTTATTGCCATATAGTTACGTCAACTACTCATAAAACCTTGAGAGGTCCCCGTGGTGGTATTATCATGATGGGGAAAAATTTTGAAAATCCATGGGGGAGGACGCTAAAAAATGGAACAAAGATTAAGATGGCGCAAATCTTAAACAGTGGTGTTTTTCCAGGTATGCAAGGCGGTCCATTGGAACATGTTATTGCAGCTAAAGCAATCGCATTTGGCGAAGCCTTAGAGCCTTCCTTCAAAGAATATGGAAATCAGGTGATTGCAAATTCTCAGGCAATGGCAAATGCATTCCTGGCAAAAGGTTATAAAATTATCTCTGGAGGTACCGATAATCATTTGATGCTTTTAGACCTCTCTGAAAAAGGTCTCACAGGTAAACTGGCCGATGAGGTTTTAGGGAAAGCTTCCATCACTGTAAATAAAAACATGGTGCCTTTCGACAAACAATCACCTATGGTCACTTCAGGAATACGTATTGGTACCGCAGCGATAACTTCAAGAGGTTTTAAAGTAGCAGATGCCCTTCAGGTTGTAGAATGGATAGATAAACTATTGTTACAGCCAGAGAATGAAAAATTAGTGGCGGATATAAAGGAAGAAATTCATACTTATATGAAACAATTTCCTTTATATCCCTCTTTCTGATTATTTTAGGAATAAAGCAAACTCTACCCTTCTGTTTAGTTTTCGGCCAGCTTCGGTATCATTTGTTGTTATTGGAGCCACTTCACCAAAGCCTCTGAAAACTAATCGGGATGGATCTATGCCTTTGCTTACCAGGTAATTCAGACACGCAGCCGCTCTATTTTCTGAAAGGACCTGATTATTGGTCTGATTGCCTACATTATCGGTGAAACCACTAATCAACATCGCATAATCTTTATATTCATAAAGAACATCCAGGACTTTATTTAATACGGAATAAGACTCATCTGTTAGCTTGGCACTATTGGTATGGAAGAGAACATTCTGTGTGACAAATTTCAGGATTTCCTTGGTTTCGCTTCTGATTATAGGACAACCCCGGTTTTCAGCTGAGCCAGGTGTAACTGGACATCTGTCATCTTTGTCCATAACGCCGTCGCCATCTGAGTCAGGGCAACCTTTAAATTGAGATTTGCCGGGAATATCAGGGCATTCATCCTGGGTATTTGGAACCCCATCACCATCTCTGTCTGTCTCTGTTCCTGCGGGACAGCCCTGATTACTCGCCACACCAGCCTGATCTGGACATTCATCATCTGAATTTGGAATGCCATCACCATCCGTGTCAGGGCAACCTCCGAAGATGACTAATCCTGCTTCATCAGGACATTTATCTTCTGAATCAGCCACGCCATCATCGTCTGCATCGGGACAGCCTCTTAACATACCTGCTATGTCAGGACAACGATCTGCAGAATCAGGAATACCATCTCCATCTTTATCGGCAAAAGCAGGATCTTTCGAATTATTTTTTGTCGGAGATTTTACTGGTTTTGGTTTGTATGGGAATCGATAAACCAATTGAACATTTCCAAAATTATACCAGTCTTTATTGTCTTTGTTTGCCGATAAACTAATTCCATCTACATAGTCCGAAAAAGTGGGTCTCGCACCCCATTCAAAGGCAAGCATGATCCTTCTCGTTAAGTCAATTTTTGCTCCAATACCAATCGGAACGGTTACAATTGAATTTGTTCGTTGAGCCTGAATACTGTCTTTGGTTATGTTGGCTGCACTACTGGCTATAATATTGGGATATTTGGGCGATGACCAACTTGATGCAACGCCAGCGCCAACAAATATATAAGGAGAAAATACTTTTTGGAAACCTCCTCTTGCAGGAAATCTTTTTCCACCCAAAAAGTCCCATTCAAGTAAAATAGAACTTTCAAAAATAGTGGACTTAAAAGAGAATGAGGTTACGGGTTCATATGTATCTTTCAGATTTGCTCCATTTCCAGAAATACCCGTATATAAAGCCTGGAAACGAATTGCAAATTTGTTGCTGACATTGTTTCTTAGGAAAAAAGCTGCTCCTGGTTTAAACGTATTAATCTTCAGAGTACCTAAAGATAACAAATCACCTATATAATACCCGCCGCCAAAGGCAAGGCCCATTTCCCATGGGTCAGGTTGAGTGGTGGTGTCCTTTTTAATTGTCTTTTCTAAGACCGGCTTAGGGGGCGTCGGTATGCTGTCCTGAGCAAAAAGAAGGTTCGAAAACAACCATAAGGCTAAAGGAAGGGTAATTATTTTATTCATTACAAATGAGCTTAAGAAACCTGAAATAGGAAGGATTTGCTTACATTAAATTAGTTGTTACTAACTAATTCAAAACATAAAATTAATATAAAACATTGATTATCCAATAAAAATTATAAATATATGTAATACAAATTTGTTTACTTTTTCGTATTGTAGAATTTTATAATGTATTTGGTTATAAAAAATAAGTAGAAAAAAGCGTTTTACTCAGGCAACAAAAATAAAGAAAGGGGAGTCTTAAGGTAAAAAATAAAATAAAATGGTTTTCACTAGCTTGTCAATTAGTCTGCTCGCATTTATATATCTGGGAAAAGTTTATTTTTCGCAAACAAAACGCAAACACCAGTTTTAATTTTCTGCACGAGCAACCTCTTTGGCTTCAAAGCCTGCCTCATCTATTGCTTCAATAATTTTATTGGCCGTTAATTCGTCGCTTCCAATCGCAGTAATTATTTTTTTCGGATGATTCAAGTCCACCTCCCAATGGGTTAATTCAGTTATTTCAGATAAAAACCCTTTTACACTGCGAACACAATTACTACAATGAAGGTTTGTTTCTAATAAAATCGTTTTCATCATCTGGAAAATATTTATTTTTCAAATATAATGGAATTATTCACATTTAAAATCTTTATTTTATGGCTATCAAGTGGGTTAAAAGGGAAGAAATAGATAAGGTTAAATGGAATAGTTGTATTCATTACGCTTATAATGGAAATGTTTTTGGTTATTTATGGTTCTTAGATTTTATTGGTAAATCGTGGTCAGCTTTAGTTGAAGATGATTATCAGGCTGTTATGCCTCTGATTTTTAGGCCTGGCTTAAATAAACTGGAGGTTTTTCAACCCAATTTTATCAGGGAACTAGGCGTTTTTAGTTACGCTCCGCTAAATGCAAATAGGGTGAATCTTTTTTTTGAGGCTATTCCGGAAGTTTACAGGCTCATCAATATGCGGGTTAGTGAGGAATGTAAACCCGCAGATAATCATGGATTTATAGTCAAAGAACATACAAATCATGTGCTCAGTTTATTACAGACTTATGAGGTATTAGCCAATAGATATTCTCCTGCTTTTAAAAATGCCCTGGATCGTGCGCTGACCCATAAATTACAATCCTCAGAGTCTATTACACCAGAACAATTCGCCGCGTTTTTTGAAAAAAATGGTAAAGGAAAAAGGAGTCAGAGAGAAAAAGATAAACATGCTTTGTTACGCATTATGTATAATGTTTTGCACAGAGGCTGGGGGTTTTTGTCAGGTATCACAGATGAAAATGGGGAGCTTTTTGCAGCAGATTTTTATATTACGTCCCACAGTAGAATCATGTCTTTAGCACCTGTTATTTCAAAAAATGGAGAAGCCTTAGGCGCAGCTGCCATGCAATTTGATTTTTTAATGAGAACAAATGCAGGAAAACCTCTTCTTTTTGATTTCAATGAGGATCAGTCTTTTATTAATCCAGCGCATGTTCATGCAATGCCCTATCCATTTTATGAAATTAAAAAAGACCTAAGACTTGCTGGAATTTGGTAGTGTAAAAAACGTAACTACTTTTTGAATGGACAGAGATGGTTTCTTTCCAACTTGTTAAATAGATTAATTTCATTAGAATTTTCTTATAAAATATTGAAATACAAACATTTAAATTAAATTTATTTTTCAACTGATTTATTGAAGAAATTATTCTGAGGGTAGTTGACCCTTGCAAGGCAGCTTTAAATTGATGTAATTGCGTGTCAAACCGGGCCGGTTATTTATCATCTTTTAAATTGATTGCAAATGAAACAAATCGTATTTACCTTGTTGTTGATGGCTGCCGCCTTCCAAGGGTACAGTAAAAATGTCTTGCTGGAAGAAACATCCCTGGTTCCAAATGAATTGTCCGTTATCGGCAATTCTTATCTACAGAATTTAGATGATTGCCGTATTACGATGCGCGCCAGTATTGGATTTATCACTGTAGAGGTTTCTGTAACAGCTCCAACTTGCCGTGGTGCTTTTAATGAGGCGATTGCAGCATTAAGAGATGCAGCAAATTCTGCCAGAGATGCCATAAAGTAGTCTAATTATTACTGATTTCACCGGGAGGGATACTACAAAAATTTCCCCTAATGTTTTTGTATTGCTGTTTGTGATTTTCAAAGGAAAATGCAAATGCCCCTCCCGATTTAAATATGATGAAATGATCAAATGCAATTTATTTTTACTTTCGTGGATTCTTCCTTTCTTTGTGTTGTCTCAATCGTACGAAATTCAATATGCTCAACCTCAATCTTTTGCAAAATCAGGTGATCCAGATTTTTCCCGTTTTGCTACCTTGAAGATAAATTTTGATAAATCTTTATTTGTCCTTCATGGAACTGCTGGTTTTGACACTGCCGATGAAGAAAGACAGGAGATAACTATGGTTACTGCTGAGCCAGACAGATGGTACTTTTCCGACAGAAGTAAAGGCTCATTGAATTCTTTTGAACAAACGATGACCGGAAATACTTTTCAAATTTCAGAAGACATTCCAAAATTAGAATGGATTTTAACAGAAGTTGAAAAAATAATTGGTGGTTTCATTTGTAAACAGGCCTTTACCACCTTTAGAGGTCGTGATTATGAGGCCTGGTATGCGGTAAATCTTCCTTTTCCCATGGGACCCTGGAAATTAAATGGTCTGCCAGGATTGATTTTAGAGGCAAATGACAAGGAACAAGAAGTTGTTTTTCAATTTTACTCTTTTCAGATTTTATTAGACCCTTCCATAAGAATTGATTCTCCGCCTTGTGAAGCCAGAAAAGTCCCTTTCCTTACTTTTTTTGAGGCTCAATATAAAGATGGGGAAAAATTTTATCAGTTTATTTCAGATAAATTAAAACGAAATTTAGAAAAATCAGGCAACATTAATGTGGAAATGAAACAATCGGGTGCACCCAGATTTTGGGAAAGAAAAATGCCTTGATTATGTCAAAACAAGCTAGTATTCTATTTTTTATAATGATTTGCATCTGGTCTTCCCTTTTTTCACAGGAACATTTTAGCCTAAAGGGTAAAATAGTTGACGAAAAAGGAATGAATCTCCCTTTTGTACAGGTACAACTATTTCATAAAATGAATGGAATAATTAAAATGTCAACGTACGGCTGGGCAGATTCTTTAGGTAATTTTCAACTGATATTTACCCCTCCATTACTAAATGCTTTTATTTGTATGAATGCCATGGGTTGGCAATCAGATACTTTGATTTTAAAGGATCAAATCCTTTTTTCAACTTTTATAGGTTCCATTTCATTAAATGAATCACCTATTCCCTTAAATGAAATTTTAATAAAGGAAAAGGCCATTGCTTATTATCAACGGGGTGATACAACTATCTTTAAGCCTTCCTTATATAAAGATGGTTCCGAAAGAGTGCTGGAAGATCTTTTAGCAAAGCTTCCTGGAGTAAGAGTAGCCGATGACGGATTTCTATATTTTAGAGGTAAAAGAGTTAGTAAAGTGTTGTGGGATGGAGATGATCTTTTAGGAAATGATTATGCAAAAGGTACGAAAAGAATGCCTGCAGGTATCGCTGCTGAATTTAGATTTTTAGATAAATTTGAAGGGAATCCATTGATGAAATCAATGAATCGAAGTGATCAGCTTGTTTTGGATATTAATGTTAAAAATACCTTTAAAGGTAAATGGATTGGGGATTCTTTTTTGGGTTTTGGTCTTTCTCCATTTCTGACTGCGGGATACAGCGGTTACCGTATTCAGAAAAAAATTAAATTCTTGTCTTTTGCAGAGGGGAATACTTTTACGGATGTATCTCCGGGGAAAAAATTAAAATTCGGTTATGCCGATGAATTGAATAGTACTTTTCAACCGATTTACTTGTCAAGCTGGTTTGTTTTTCCATCATTCTTCCCACTTTCGCTTTTACAAGTACGATTTAATCAAGGGAAAAGTATCTCGTTCACGGGAGGACCACACTGGAAACTGGGAAAGGAAAGCTATTTGAATATGCACGTTGATGCTGTTTTAGCAAGTGATTTTTTTCAACAAAATAATTTTATAAATCAATGGACTTCTCTGAGAACTTGGGATCAGAAATGGAACCAAAATGAAAATTTAAGGAACCTAAAAATAGATATAGAAGGAAGAATTAAAATGTCAGAAAAATCAAATCTCACCTTTTATCTTCATGGCGTGGTAGAAAATTTATCCGTTGATAAATCAGATTCCATTTCTGGGATATCCTCCCTACCTTTCAGTTCAACAGAACAGGTGGAGAATGAAAAATATTCATTTGATTTACATACAGACTGGATATATAGACCTGACTCAAAAAAAGTATGGCGAATTAAATCATGGTCACATTTGGAAAATATGAGTGATAGTTATGATTGGAAAGTTAAAAAGGAAACATCTTTTAATACCCAGTATGTTTTTCAATCTAATAATTTTACCAGGTTACAGGGATTTTTTGTAAAACCATCCTATCAACTGGAAATAGGAACTCATTTTAATCAAAATCAATTTAATGCTTTTCTTGAGACTAATCAGGATAGGACAAATAAGGTGCGTTTATTATCTTATATGCAGTGGATTGGCGGGAAAACCGAATGGGTTAGAAAGAAGCATCTAATTGCATTTTCGGGAAATGTAGGTTCTTCTAGCTTTCATGTATATCGCCAAAAAAGGGAAATAAAGAAAAATTCGCTTCTGCTGGAAGGTCATTTAAGATATAGATGGTCGTTTTCTAAAAAATGGCATTTTGAATCTGTTTTTCAAATATCTCCCGTTTTTCCCGATGCAGGGCAGCTTTTTAAAGGACAGATTAGGACGGGTATTTTACAGAGAGAAACGGGTATGGAGGATCTGATTGTCCCGATAAGCACCCAGTTTAAATATAAAATTCATTTTTCAGATAATAAGAGGCAGTGGGAATCACAGGCTTTTTTTACCTTAAATTATAAATCTCCGTATTTAGGTAACAACATTCTTTCTGACAATCAGCCCGATTGGTTAATCGAAAAAATTGCCTTCAATTTATCAAAAGGAGCCCATGTTCAGTGGAATATAGATAAATATTTTTTAGAACAATCTGCATCATTTGGTATTCAGTTATCTGCATCCAGACAGCAATTTTTATTTGGATTAAATCGGTTGTCGGGGGAAAATATATTCCATTATGTAATGGGAAAATGGGATACACGGATGAAGTTAGGTAAGTTAAAATTAGTATTTTCTCCAACTATATATTACCGACAAACTAAGACAACAAATGGAAATTTAGCTGTTTTAACCCAGTTTGTTTCTTCTGGAAACCTCCACTTTCCAATTGGGAAGTATAGTTATTTGAAATGGATTGTCGAGTATCTTCCCAGAAATACAACAGGTAACAAAGGTTGGATATGGGCAAAGATGGAAGGAAAATTTGCGCTGAATGAAAAATTTTACCTTTTGTTGGAATTCAAAAATATATTCAATAAACAGGAATTAAAACTGGGAGATTTATGGGCTGATAGTCAATTGATTCAGCAATTTCAAGTCAATCCAGCATTGTTTAGTATTAAAATGTATAAAAATTTCTAAAAGGCCATTTACGGGACAAATGGTCTAAAAAGCGTTTCAGAATAATTAATCATTCCATCGCTTTAGAACAAGTAGTTAGCATATAAAAAACTTACCTTTGCATGAAATTTTAAAAAATGCGCAAAGAGATTAAGGAAACATTGTACCTGGGATGGCCAATAATATTAGGAAATCTCTCACAAATGTTCCTTGGGGTTATTGATAGTGCCATGGTGGGTGCCATACACAGTAGCCAGTTGGCAGCGGCTAGTTTTGTAAATAATTTATTAACTATACCTCTGGTTTTAGGATTTGGATTGACTATGGCTATTTCACCACTGGTGGCACATTCAATAGGTAACGGGGACAAAAATAAACCATTGGTAATTGCCATTAATGGGTTGTTTGTTGCCTTTTTTATGATGCTTATTTTGGCAGTTGGTATTGAATTTTCTAAGCACTTTTTACTTCATAATATGGGGCAAGATGACATCGTAGTGAAGTTATCATCCTCCTATTTAAGGTGGATGACCTGGAGTATGTTGCCGATGATTCTATTTATGGTTTTAAAGCAATTTTCCGACGGATTGGGAGAAACAAAATGGCCGATGTATCTGTCACTTGCTTCTTTACCAGTAAATGGATTTTTAAATTACCTGTTCATTTTTGGAAAATTTGGCTTTCCAAGATTGGAGCTTGCAGGTGCCGGGGTTGCCACTTTTATTTCCAGACTTTTGCTATTTATTTCAATCATACTTTTACTTCTTTATAAATCGACTTATAAGCCTTATTTACAGGATGTTAAGCATGCCTTTTTACTTAAATTATCAAGGATTAAAGAAATTCTTAGAGTGGGTATTCCGAGTGCTGTTCAATACGGAATGGAAGCTGGTGCTTTTGCAGTGTCTGGGGTGATGTCAGGATGGCTGGGATATGTTCAGCAAGCTGCTCATCAAATTGCTTTAAATATGGCGGCCATTACTTATATGGTATCTCTGGGAATTAGTTCTGCGGGAAGTATTCGCGTTGCAAATGCAAGAGGCATGGGGAGTTCGGATCAGGTAAAAAAAATTGGATATAGTAATTTTTCAATGGCTGCGATTTATGGATTGATTTGTGCTTTTCTTTTATTTTTGGGAAGAAATGTTTTGCCGCAGCTTTTTAATGACGAATTTGAAGTGTTAAAATATACCTCTGGCCTGATGATCTTGGCAGGTATTTTTCAGATTTCCGACTCAACACAAGCCGTTGGAATTGGCCTTTTAAGAGGTGTCCAGGACATGAAAGTACCCACCTTAATTGTCTTGCTAGCCTATTGGATTGTTGGTATCCCTATCGGTTATTATTTGGCCTTTGATTTAAAATGGGAGGTTTATGGACTTTGGGTAGGGTTTATTGTTGGTTTAAGTGCAAGTGCACTTTTGTTGTTTTTTAGATTCAGGCACAAAGCAAACGAATAAGAAATTCAAGTTGTTCCAAATTATTTATTTGTTCTTCTGATTCACCAAAAACATAATTCCGTTTATTTTTAATTCACTACGTAAACGTTTTCGTAAATATTTTAAAATTTAGCTTTAGTTCAAATCGTCATAGTGCTAATTTTTCAAACTTTATCTCTTATATTTAAGAATTATTATCCTTTTAAATAAGGAAATGAGTTAAATATAGTAAGATGAATGATGACACAACAACATCTTTTTCTTTAAAAGGAAAGGTAATTGTAGTTACTGGAGGTTATGGGATCCTCGGTAAATCTTTTTGTGAGGCTATAGCGCTTGCCGGTGGGGAAGTTGTTATTTTAGGCAGAGATGAAAATAAGGGACTGGCAGCAGTCAAACATATCGAAAACCTGGGAGGCATTGCTTTTTTTGCTCAGGCTGATGTGATGGACGAAAACTCGTTGGAACAGGCGAAAGAATCTGTATTAAAAAGGTTTGGAAAAATTAATGGACTCGTAAATGCAGCAGGGGGAAATGTTCCAGAGGCCGTTTTACAGCCGGAAGCAGATATTTTTTCTCTGAATATGAATGGGATGAAAAAGGCGCTTGATTTAAATATCTGGGGAACCCTACTGCCAACCCAGATTTTCGGAGCCGCATTTATAGAGCAACAATCGGGAAGTATTGTTAATATTTCTTCTGTAAGTACCGTCAGACCGCTCACTAAAGTATTAGGCTACAGTATGGCAAAAGCAGCTATCGATGCTTATACTAAATGGTTCGCTATTGAAGTGGCCAACCGACATGGGGACAGTATCAGGGTAAACGCCCTGGTTCCTGGTTTTTTTCTGACCGATCAAAACAGAGCATTACTTACACAATCCGATGGATCGCTAACACCAAGAGGTCAATCTATTATAAAACAAACCCCTTTTAAGAGATTTGGAAATCCACAAGAATTGAATGGTGCTCTCGTCTGGTTGCTGAGTGATGCATCCAAATTTGTAACTGGAACTACTGTTAGAGTTGACGGAGGATTTATGTCTTCAAGTGGGGTCTAATTTAACCTTTTAATCCTATAAATATGTTTACGGGGCTATCGCCAAATAAAAAAACGATGACACCAACCATGCGTTGGTATGGACCTAATGATCCAGTTTCTCTCTCTGATATCAGACAAGCAGGTTGTACAGGAATTGTTACTGCATTGCATCATGTTGCCAATGGCGCCATTTGGACAAAAGAGGAAATCCTGAAGCGAAAAGCAGTCATAGAAGCTGCCGGATTATCCTGGGATGTAGTGGAGAGTCTTCCAGTTAATGAAGCTATTAAAACACAAAGTGTCGGATTTGAACAATATATAGAAAATTATAAGGAGTCAATGCGAAATCTCGCAGCTTGTGATGTTCGGATTATCACCTATAATTTTATGCCTATTTTAGACTGGACCAGAACGGATCTGGTTTTCAGACAGCCTGATGGCTCTTTGGCACTTTTGTATGAAAGAGCGGCATTTGTCGCTTTTGATTTGTTTATTCTGAAAAGAAAAAATGCTTCTTCTGATTATACTCAGGAGGAAATTGAAAGGGCGACTGAAAGGTTTAACAAAATGTCCTCAGACGAAAAAGGATTGCTGGAAAGTAATATGCTTAAAGGACTTCCCGGTAGTGAGGAAAGTTTTACGCTGGAACAGTTTCAGGCGGCACTTGATACTTATGCACAAATAGATGCTAAAAAACTTAAGGCACATTTACAATATTTTTTAAAGGAAATAATCCCTGTTGCACAAGAATGTGGTGTTGTTATGGCAATTCATCCCGACGATCCTCCCTTTCATTTGTTGGGATTACCCAGAATTGTTAGTTGTGCTGATGATGTGCGCGATATGATTCAGGCAGTTCCCGCAAAGGAAAATGGATTATGTTTCTGTACGGGTTCTTATGGAGTCAGAGCAGATAATAATTTGCCAGAGATGGTTAAAGAATTTGGAGAAAGAATACATTTTATTCACCTAAGAAGTACAACCCGTAATGAAAAGGGTGATTTTTTTGAAGACAATCATCTGGAGGGCGATGTGGATATGTATGCCGTTATTACCGAAATTGTCAAATGGATGCGCAATAGGAATATTTCTATTCCTATGAGGCCAGATCATGGTCACCAAATGCTGGACGATTTAAAGAAAACAACCTATCCGGGCTATTCTGCCATAGGTCGCTTACGAGGTTTAGCAGAATTGCGAGGCACAGAATATGCCATTCAAAGAATGATGGATTAATTTTAATAACTTAAACAAATAAATAATTTAGTTATGAAAAAAGTAGTGACTTTCGGTGAAATAATGCTCAGATTAGCTTCTCCAGGTTATCTTCGGTTTTCTCAATCGACCCAACTGGAAGCAACTTTTGGTGGAGGAGAGGCAAATGTTGCCGTTTCCCTGGCAAATTATGGTATTCCTGCTTCTTTTGTTTCGCGGTTGCCTAAAAATGATATCGGAGATTGGGCTATTCAAAATCTAAGAAAATATAATGTTCAAACCCAGGATATTTTAAGAGGTGGAGACAGAGTGGGTATTTATTTTTTAGAAACTGGAGCTGTAGCCCGTGCCAGTAAGGTGGTTTATGATCGTGCAGGTTCTGCCATTGCAGATATTCAACCTGGAATGCTCGACTGGGAAGCTATTTTTAAGGATGCTCAATGGTTTCACTGGACAGGTATTACGCCCGCGCTTTCAGCTGGTGCCGCAGCTACTTGCCTGGAAGGTATAAAAATAGCCAATAAACTAGGCATTACAGTTTCTACTGATTTGAATTTTAGAAAAAATTTATGGAAATATGGGAAATCTGCGTCTGAAGTGATGCCTGAACTCGTTGAAGGTTGTGATGTGATTTTAGGAAATGAGGAGGATGCGGAAAAGGTTTTTCACATTCAACCAGAAGGAGTTGATGTAACTGCCGGTCATGTGGAAGCAGAAGCCTATGAATCGGTTTGCCGTCAATTAGTAAAAAGATTCCCCAGAGCAAAAAAAGTGATTATTACCCTTCGCGGATCTATTAATGCCAATCATAATACCTGGGCAGGAACTTTATTTAATACAGATAAAATGTTCTTCTCTCCCCAATACGATATTACCCACATCGTGGATAGAGTAGGGGGAGGTGATTCCTTTATGGGTGGTCTAATTTGTGGTTTATTGACCTACCCGAATGATGACCAGCAAGCACTAAATTTTGCTGTTGCCGCTTCTTGCCTGAAACATACCATTTATGGCGATTTTAATTTAGTGACTATGGATGAGGTAAAAAACTTGATGAAAGGCGATGGTTCAGGTCGCGTATCCAGATAATTAAATGATTTAAAAATTTTGCAAATATGAGTCAAACACCTATTGGAAATCAACGTTGGATAGTCGTTGCTCTTCTTTTCTTTGCTACTACTATCAATTATATTGACCGTCAAGTAATAGGTTTGTTAAAACCTACTTTAGAAGTTGAATTTGGCTGGACCGAAAAGGATTATAGTAATATAGTCATGGCTTTTACCGCAGCATACGCTTTAGGTTTACTTGTATTTGGTAGAATTATCGATAGAATTGGCACTAAAATGGGCTTTAGTATCTCCATTGTGTTCTGGAGTATTGCTGCTTGTTTACATGGTGTGGTTAAAACCACCTTTGGCTTTGGTGTCGCAAGAGCTGCCCTCGGGTTGGGTGAATCAGGAAATTTCCCCGCTGCTATAAAAACAGTAGCTGAGTGGTTTCCAAAAAAAGAAAGGGCACTGGCAACCGGAATATTTAATTCGGGCGCCAATATTGGTGCCGTTTTTGCCCCCATTTTAGTGCCAACTATTCTGGCCCTATATGGCTGGCAAGAGGCCTTTATTATCACAGGTGCCATAGGTTTTGTGTGGTTAATTTTCTGGCTCTATTTTTATGAAATTCCTGCTAAGCATAAAAAAGTTACAAAAACTGAATTAGATCATATACATAGTGATAATGAGGAAGATACTTCAAATGAGAAACCCATTTCTTGGGGTACTTTATTTAAAGTAAGACAGACTTATGTATTTATAGTAGGTAAATTATTAACCGATCCTATCTGGTGGTTTTTCTTGTTCTGGTTACCTTCCTATTTCTCTACCAGCTTTAGTCTGGATTTAAAAAAACCAGGCTGGCCTTTGGTTATTATCTATATGGCCACTTCCATAGGTAGCATCGGTGGTGGATACCTTTCTTCTTACTTTATTCAGAAAGGCTGGCCAGTACATAAAGCAAGAAAAACGGCCATGTTTATTTTTGCCCTTTGTGTTTTGCCAATTATGACCGCCAGGTATGCAACCAATATGTGGGTGGCAGTTGGCTTAATTAGCTTGGCTGCAGCTGCTCATCAGGCCTGGAGTGCCAATATTTTTACCGTCGCTTCCGATATGTTTCCTAAAAAAGCCATTAGTTCTGTAGTTGGAATTGGAGGTATGGCAGGTTCTTTTGGTGGCGTTTTGTTCCCGATTTTTGTTGGCTACATATTAGATGCTTATAAATTAGCAGGGAATTTAACAGGTGGTTATAACATCATTTTCTTTGTATGTGGTCTCATGTATATGTTGGCTTGGGTGGTCATGCACCTGATAAGTCCTAAAATGACACCATACAAAGGATAAAATATGTGTTTCGAATTATTCGAAGGAGCGGGTGCTTTTAAAAATAAAACAGCCATTATCAGTGATGGGGTAGCATGGAGTTACGAACAAATAAAAGAACGTTCGCATCATTATGCTACCCTGCTATTGGGCGATAAAGAAGACCTTTCAGAGGCGCGAATCGCTTTTATGGTTCCGCCGGGGGTTGATTATGTTTGCATACAATGGGCAATATGGATAGCTGGTGGCATCGCAGTTCCCATTTGCGTTACTTATCCTCCGACATCTATTGAATACGTATTACAAGACACAGAGGCTACTGTTGTGATTGCTGCAGATGAATTTTTACCTCTTTTGAAACCTCTTTGTCCAGAGCAATCAAACAGAATTTTGCTTTCTCTTCTGCAAATGCATGAGCCTTCTTTCTTTAAAAAACTGCCTGTTTTATCTTTATCGCGTCGCGCTATGATTTTATATACCAGTGGTACAACGAATCTTCCCAAAGGAGTTGTTTCTACCCATCTGAATATGAAAGCGCAAATAGATATGCTGATTGATGCGTGGCAATGGAATAGCACAGATCAAACCGTTTGTATTTTGCCCTTACATCACGTTCATGGTATTGTAAATGTTGTTTGTTGTTCCTTGCGTGCAGGTGCTGCTTGCCATTTTTTACCCAGGTTTGATGCAAATGAGGTTCTGGATATTCTCCAAAAGGAGGAACTTACGGTCTTTATGGCGGTGCCCACTATTTATTTTAAATTGGTAGCATATTTGGAAAATTTAACAGAAAATGAGCGGCTGGATATTAAAGATAAATTAACCAGGAAAAGATTAATGGTGTCGGGTTCTGCCGCTTTACCTGTTACTGTAATGGAAAAATGGTATCAACTTAGCGGACACTGGCTTTTAGAAAGATATGGCATGACAGAAATTGGTATGGCTATTTCAAATCCTTATGATGGGGAAAGGAAACCAGGTTTTGTAGGGATGCCTTTACCATCTGTATCTGTGAGGCTGGTTTCTGATGATGGGAAAATAAATACGGGCGAATTAGGAGAAATTCAAGTTAAAGGCCCTGCTGTTTTTTCTGAATATTGGAGAAAACCTGAAGCGACGAAGGAGAGTTTTACTCCAGATCAATGGTTCAAAACTGGGGATACCGCTATTTTGGAAAACGGATATTATAAAATTTTGGGTAGGACATCCATCGATATCATAAAATCGGGGGGGTATAAAATTTCTGCCATTGAAATTGAAGAGGTTATCAGGCAATTCAATCTCATTGAAGATTGCAGCGTTGTGGGCATTCCTAATGAAGAATGGGGCGAGATTGTTGGCGCGGCTATCGTTTTAAAGAATAGTATGGATATGGTTGCCTTTCAAAATTGGTTAGCTGAACAGTTACCAAAATATAAGATTCCACGAAGTTTTCGTTTTCTCGGTGAATTACCCAGAAATGCAATGGGAAAGGTAACAAAAAAGGAACTTCTCCCATTATTTTTAAGTTAGCCCTTATTTTCTAATGCTGTTATAAAGTTAAAGATGGTTATTTATGGTGTTGGCGTATTGGCAGCTTGTTTTTTAGCCGGCCAGTTTATTGGGGAATCCTTGGGTAATCTTTTAGGGATTGAAGCAAATGTAGGCGGAGTAGGATTTTCTATGATTTTATTAATGATTTCAACTCAGTGGTTTCAAAAAAAGGGAATATTACCTGCCCAAACGGAACAAGGCATTCTTTTTTGGAGCTTAATGTATATTCCTATTATTATCGCAATGTCTGCTACGCAAAATGTTTTTGCTGCTTTTTCACAAGGAATACTGGCGATAATGGCTGGTATAATACCAACGATATTTTTGTTTTTATGTATCCCAATGCTTTTGAAATTTCTTTCTAAATAAAATTTATGACTGTTTTAAATAAACTGTTTACGGTAAATGCCCTCATCGTTGCCTTTCTGGTCGTAGCTATCATTACCTGGCTGAGTACAGTTATTAGTCAAAAATTATTAAAGGGAAAAATCCCCGGTGCTGCCATTGCCATCTTATTTGGATTGATTCTTGCTTTTTTTGGCGGAAAATGGACTGGGGGTACTAAAGGAATTTCAGATGTGGCTGGACTTTCAGGATTCGCTCTTCTTGGAAGCAGTATGTTACGTGATTTTGCAGTGGTAGCAACAGCTATGGGATCTAGTTTAAAAGAAATGAGAAAAACAGGATGGATAGGTGCCATCTCTCTCGTTTTAGGTGTATTTGTCTCTTTTTTTCCTGCAGTGGCCATAGCTTATGCTTTCGGATACAGAGATGCGGTAAGTCTGACAACTATTGGTGCAGGAGCATGTACTTTTATAGTAGGACCTGTTACAGGTGCTGCCATAGGAGCAAATTCTTCAGTCATTGCGATTTCTATTGCAGCAGGAGTCTTTAAATCAGTCTTTGTTACCATTTTTACTGCTCCATTAGCCAAATGGGTCGGGTTAAATAATCCACAAGCAGCAATGGCTTATGGGGGCTTGATGGGAACAACCAGTGGGGTTACGGCTGGATTAGCAGCAACCGATCCTAAGTTGGTTCCTTATGGTGCTATGACTTCTACTTTTGCTACAGGGGTGGGATGTTTATTATGTCCAAGTATTTGCTACTTTATTATTCGATTTATTTTTGGTAATTAAGTTGAAAGGTGGTTTTGTAATATAAAACCAGGTATATTTACCCAAATCACATAGAATTGAACCATTAATATGCAAAAAATGAAAAACTCCATACATGTTTTCTTAATTTCCTTCATGGCAATTTCTTGCTTTTTAGCATGTAATACAACTAAAAAGGTGTCTGAAACTAAGGAGAAAGATATTGTTCTTCAAGTAGGCCGCGAAGCTAATCCTACAAATGAAGTAAGTCCTGGTAGTAACAATTCTATGCAATTGGTTGATTATCTGAGGAGAATTCCTGGTCTTCAAATCGACCAGAGAGGAACCGATGTCACAATTATGATCAGAGGGGCCAATTCTATTTCAGGAGAAAATAGTCCCTTATTTGTCATCGATAATCAAGCGATTGGAAATAGTTATAGTGATGCGGTAGGTGCGGTCGATGTAAATGACATTAAATATGTAAATGTATTGAAAGGACCAGAGGGCCAGCAATTATATGGTATGAGAGGTTTTAATGGCGTTATTCAGATTTTCACAAAGAAAAAGTAAGTGACTAATTATATAGGTAGACTCAGGGTTACCTTGTTTTCTAGGAAGGCATGGTTAAAGAACCTGTATATTTCTAACCGATTGCAAAATTTAACCTATCATCGAATCAGTTTATTTTTCTCAATACTGCTTTTTGAAGATTCAAAACACTATATGATTTTACGCCATAGGTCGTTTCCAGCTCCTTTCCCGAGGTGACCTCAAAAATGATTTGATTTCCTAACCATTCATAAGTGGAAGTTAAAAGAATACCCTGGGTTTCAAAAACACTGTATAACTTATTTTCAAACAAATAATCCATGAGAATAATGCCATCTCCCTCATCTGTCATAAAAACCCCTTTTCCAGCATCTGAAATGACCAGTTTATAATCTTTAATCAAGGGGAATTTCTCGGAAAGGTATTCCGTTTTCCACACAAAGGTATCCGGCGCGTTTGTTCTGGTTACATTTAATTTGATGAAGACACTGTCAACTAGCGAACCTCTATTATAAATATGCATGGTACCTGTCCAAATGCCAAGGCATTTTTCAGGAAAAGAAGTTTGACCATTTAAGTAAAACCAGGAAACCAGGATACAAAGGGTAATTAATGGTCTCATCATTAGTTGGTTTTACTAGGAAATAATGGCACTGACAATTAAGGTTCCTATCAGGCCCATAACGGAGACAACGGTTTCCATCAGGCTCCACGATTTAATGGTATCCTTAATGGACAGATTAAAATATTCTTTGAAAAGCCAAAATCCAGAATCATTGACATGGGAAAATAAAAGGCTACCTGAACCGACAGCAAGTACCATTAAATTGGGATCAACACCCAAAACGGGAATCATTGGTGCCATAATACCCGCCGTTGTCAAGCCGGCAACTGTTGCAGAACCCATGGCTATCCTAATGATTCCTGCTACAAACCAGCCTAAGATGAGGGGGGGCAGATTCATAGGTTGAACTATTTCAGCCAGTGATTGACTCACACCACTTTCAACTAATACCTGCTTTAAGGCACCTGCACCTCCTACTATGAGTAAGATAAATAATATGTCCTTAACTGAATCTCCATAGACAGCCATAATGTCGCCCATCTTCATTTTTCTAAAAACACCTAAAGAAAAAGTGCCATACAACAAAGAAATAAGGAGTAACATGCCCGGATCAGAGACAAAAACCAAGGCTTTTTTAAAGCCTTCAGGCATACTGCTAACCATTCCCAAAAGGGATGATGCAGCTAACAAAATAACAGGTAACAGACAGGTGAACAAACTATTTCCAAAACCAGGCAATTCACTTTCAGGTAACTCTTTGGGTTTAAATGTTTGAATAGGGTTAGAGGGTATTTTTTTTAAGAATTCTGCCAACACCGGACCTGCTACAATGACTGTTGGGATAGCTATAAAAAAACCATATAAAAGGGTCATCCCCATATCAGCCTGAAACTGTACAACTAAAGCTGCAGGAGACGGATGAGGAGGTAATAATCCGTGATTGGTAGATAAGGCCGCACACATGGGAATACCTAAATATACGGCCGGCATGTTTACCCTGTACATAATGGTGAATACGAGGGGCATTAATAGGACAAATCCAACATTATAATAAAGGGGAATACCCAGTACAAACCCGGTAAGCATTAAGGCCCAGGAAATATATTTGGTACCTGAAATTCGTAATAACACCGAGCTAATTTGTTGTGCTGCTCCTGATTCAGCAATTAATTTACCCGACATGGCACCAAAAAGAAGTACCATGAGTATAGATCCAACCGTATCGCCAATCCCTTTTTGAATGGCCGAAGGAATATTTTCAATGGGTATTCCAAACATCAATCCACCCAAAATGGATACGATGATAAAGGCAATAAAAGGGTGAAATTTTAAGGCCGAAATCAGTATAACAAGGATAATGATGCAAGCAAGGAGCAAAACAAAAATCATGACAAGAATATTTTATGGTGTTAATCCAACTTTTTCTCAATAGATTCGAGGGTAATTCCTCTGGTTTCCGGCATGAATTTCCATACCCAAAGTAGCTGCAGAAACATCAATAAGGCAAAAGAAGCAAAGATGAGACCACCTCCAAATTTCCCTGCAAGGAAAGGAAAAAAGGCAGAAATTAAAGCTGCAAATACCCAGTGGGTAGAACTTCCAAAGGCATTGCCATAAGAGCGGACTTCGTTTGGGAAAATTTCTGAAATGAACACCCATATAACGGCTCCCTGACCAACAGCATGGGAAGCAATAAATACAAATAGTAAAATGGGAACTAAGAGTGACCCACTGCCGGCTTGCGTAAAAAATACATAGGACACACAGCTTAAAGAAATGATGTAACCAAATGAGCCCAGATACATAAGCTTTTTTCTTCCCCAGGTGTCAATTAAAACCAATCCCAACAAGGTGAATATTAAATTGATAATGCCAATACCAACGGTTGATAATAAGGCTGATTCAGCCCCCATACCCGTATCTTCAAAAATTCTTGGCGCGTAGTAAATAATAGCATTTATCCCAGAAACCTGATTAAAAAAGGCTATCAGGAAGGCTAATAAAATCGGTTTTCTATATTTAGCCGTAAAAAAGGCCACTTTTTCCTTTTTCTCATCTTCTTTAGCACTTTGAATGATTTCCTGTAGTGCATCCTCCGCTTTTTCTGGATTAATCATTTGCAAAACGGTTCTTGCTTCGTCAATCAACCCTTTTTTAACCACCAGCCAACGAGGACTGCGAGGTACTTTTGTTATCAAATAGGTAAATAAAGCGGCGGGAATAATTTCAACCCCTAACATAATTCGCCAGCCATTATTTTCACCTGAACCAATAATATAGTTGGAAGCAAAAGCGATTAAAATACCGAAAACGATATTAAATTGAAACAATGCGGCCAATTGCCCTCTTTTTTCTGCAGGAGCAATTTCAGAAATGTACATAGGGGCAGCAACGGAGGAAGCTCCGACCCCAATACCACCGATAAAACGGAAAAACATCAAAGAATAAATGTCCCAGGCAAAAGCAGAACCAATGGCAGAAGAAAGGTAGAGGATGGCGACCCAAAACAAGGTGGTTCTTCTGCCATATTTATCGGTAGGAATTCCTCCAAAAATAGCTCCTAAAATGGTTCCGTAGAGTGCCATACCGACCATTTGGCCAACCATGAAATCGCTTAGATTCCACAATTCCTGGATAGCTTGCTCGCCTCCAGAAATCACTGCGGTATCAAATCCAAATAAAAATCCGCCTAATGCCACCGTAAGTGACCAAAAATAAACCTTGCGATTGTTCATAAACCGGTATATAATAGGGTTAAAAGAAAAATTAAATGTAAGATAAAAAATATACATTTTGGCATTTTTATCTTCTTAAACTTCCAAATTAAATACCTAATATAATTTGGATAACTATTATTTACGTATAATATAATTTAAATTAATTTGAATTATATAAGATTATTACTAACTTAATTCGAGATTTTAAAAATCTGGCCCTTGTTTCAAATAAACCAAACATTCTTTAATCACCTAATTATCCTAATTATGGAAAAAAAATCATTTGGAAGTGTGTTACCACGTACAATCCCGGTTTTAAAAGGATTGTTATTTGGATTATTTGTCTGCACTACATTCAGCTTGAGTGGACAAAAGGTTACAGGTACAGTAACGGATAAAAGTGGGTCGGGAATACCTGGCGTTCTCATTCAGGTGCTGGGTACAACAATCGGTTCTGTTACTGAGGTGGATGGAAGTTATGCTATTAATGCGAAAAGTACGGACACCTTAAGTTTTTCTGCTATTGGGCTTGAAACGGTAATCCAATCAGTTGGAAATCGGTCTGTTATATCAGTTGTGATGGAGGAATCAGCTCTTGAACTGGGTGAAGTGGTCCTCACTGCTTTGGGTATAAAAAAAGAAGCTAAAAAACTAGGATATGCTACTTCTACCGTAAGTGCAGAGGTTTTAACCGAAAACAGATCTGCAAATTTTATGAATACGCTGCAAGGAAAAATTGCAGGTGTTAATATATCAGGACTTGGTACTGGTCCTGCAGGTACCTCTAAAATCAGAATTCGCGGACAATCCTCAATTTCAGGACAGAATAATCCATTAATTGTAGTGAATGGGGTGCCCATTGATAATACTAACTTTGGTACAAATCCTGGAAATGCTGCTGCTGATAATTCTGTAGGCGTAAGAGGAGGTGGAAATACCTCCGATGGCGGAGATGGATTGAGTAGCATAAATCCAGATGATATTGAAAGTATGACTATTTTAAAAGGTGCAACTGCAGCTGCTCTTTATGGCTCTCGCGCGAAAGATGGTGTAATTATGATCACGACAAAAACCAGAGGAACTGGTAAAGGGATTGGAGTTAGTTTTAATTCAAATTATACAAATGAAACTCCTCTTGATTTTACCGATTACCAATATGAATACGGCCAAGGTGAAAATGGAGTCAGACCAACAACGCCAAATCCTACTTCAGGTCAATGGTCATTTGGTGAAAAATTTCAAAAAGGAATGACTCAGGTACTTTTTGACGGAGTTACTTTGCCGTATGAACCTCAATATGACAGAATTCGCAATTTTTTTCAAAATGGTTCCAATTTAACAAATACACTTACCTTATCAACAGGTGGTGAAAAAGGTGGATTCAATTTATCCTTCGCTAATATGGATAATCAGGGGATAGTCTCCAATAATAAATTCAATCGCAAAACATTAAATCTTGGATTTGGTTATGATTTATCTCCAAAAATTGGGTTTACGGGAAATCTTAATTATTCAAATGAATTTAATAGAAATCCTCCGAATATTGCAAATCAAGATAACTCAATACCTACTGCCTTATATAATATGGCTAATTCTATGCCATTAACCTTGTTAGACCAGAAGAAATACGATGCCAATGGAAATGAATTTGTATATTCCCGCTTTAGAAACAGAACAAATCCTTATTTCACTCTGGCTGAACAATTTCAGAATATTAGAAGAGACAGACTTTTTGGAAATGTAGCTGTAAAGTACAATATTACTCCTTGGTTGTTTGTTCAGGGACGGGTGGGACAAGATTATTGGTCCAGAGATCAGGATTATAATAATTTCCCTACAGGACATGCATCTTTAGCAGCCGCACCTGCAGGATTTGTCAATGGCGTTTATACACAGGAATCACGTCGTTTCCGGGAAACAAATATGGATATATTGATTTCCGGAAATCGTACTTTTGGAAAATTTGGCCTGGATGTCAATGTAGGTGGAAATCAAATGTACCGCAGGTCAGATGTAAATTCTGTGCAAGTTACAGATTTTGTTGTCAGGGGTTTATACACAGTGATGAATGGAAGAGTAAAAGATCCCATTTATGGGTTAGCTGAAAGAGCGGTTAATTCAGTTTACGGTGCGGCTGAATTGTCTTATAATAGCTATCTTTATTTAAATTTTACGGCAAGGAATGATTGGTTTTCAACTCTTTCACCTGAAAACAGAAGTATTCTTTACCCATCTGTTTCAGGAAGTTTTGTTTTTTCAGAGATATTCCAATCATCACCTAAATGGCTTACTTTTGGAAAACTTAGAGCTGCCTTTGCAGAAGTTGGCAGTGATACTGACGTGGAACCTTACGCAAATAATCTTTTCTACGGCATTAATGCAAATTTATTTGGTGGGCAGCCTATAGGTTCTTCTCTTGGGAATACCCTTCCTAATGCCGGTTTAAGACCTATGCGTGCATCGGAAGCTGAAGTAGGCTTAGAACTAAAAATGTTTAATAACAGAATTTCATTGGATGCTGCCATTTATCAAAAAATTACGGAAGATCAAATTGTATCAGCGCAGATATCAGATGGTTCTGGATTTACAAATACCCTCATTAACAGTGGTAAAAGTAGAAATAATGGTATCGAAATGTTGTTAAATATGGTGCCTGTTAAGTCAAAGGATTTCCGCTGGGATGTTACCTTTAATGGCTCCTATAATAAAACAAAAGTACTCAGTTTGCTTACCGATAAACCGGGCGAAAGAATTACTGTGGGTACTCACGTTTTTAATGGAGAATTGAGGCAGGTAGTTGGGCAAGAAATGGGCCAGATTTATGGCTTTGGTTTTCGTCGCGATGCGCAGGGAAGAATGATTTTTGGTGGGAATGGAATTCCGCTAAGAACACTTGATTTGATTTCATTCGGATCAGCTCTTCCTAAATGGGTAGGTGGCATTAATAATGGTTTTAGCTACAAAAATTTAAGTTTTTCTTTCTTGATAGATTTTAAACTTGGAAATAGGATGTTATCTGGAACCAATTTTAATGCTGTTCGACACGGTTTACATAAAATGACCTTACCAGGTCGTGATCAGGGAGGTTATGTAGGCCAAGGAGTAAATGAAAAAGGAGAGGTAAATACAGTTAAGGCAAATGTACAGGATTATTGGTCCGTAGTGCGTTCGTTAGCCCTTGTTGAACCAATCATCTATAATGGTGGTCATTGGAAACTTCGCCAAATAACCGCCAGTTATGATTTTGGAAATTTTTTACCTGCAAATTCAATCATAAAAGGGTTAAGGTTGAGCTTGGTAGCAAACAACATTTTAATGCTTAAAAAGTGGGTTGATAATATTGATCCGGAAACTTTTGGCTATTCTTCTGATAATCTCATCGGTATGGAATCCACTGGTCTTCCTTCAACCCGCAGTATTGGTTTTAATCTAAATGTTAAATTCTAAATCTATTCACTCATGAAAAACTATATTCACTATATATTTTTCCTTTCTTTCATTTCATTGTTCGTAGCCTGTGATGAAGGCTTTGACGAACTGAATGTTAATAAAACGGCTGCAACCAATGTAAATCCTATATTTTTACTTAATAATGGAATTGTAAATTCCTCCCATGTGTCAGCTACAGTTCAAAATGAAATGGGTATTGTTCAGCAGATGGTTTCTCCAAATTCAGGCGTTTTAACCGGTGCTAATTTTAATCAGGATAACCGAGATGGCATGCAGCAAAACTGGATACGATATTATAGAACCGTAATTCGTTTCTCAACTGATGTTATCCTTGCTACCAAAGACCAGCCAAACCGAAGTAATTTATATAATATGGCTCGTATCTGGAAGGCTTTTGGAATGATGATAATGACAGATTCTTATGGAGATGTGCCTTATTTTGATGCTGGCAAAGGTTACTCAGATCAGATTCTTTTACCTAAATATGATGCCCAGAAAGCTATCTATTCCGATTTAATAAAAGAACTTTCTGAAGCTACAACTGCACTTGATGCCACTAAAACGATTGAAACGGCTGATGTTTTATATTCTGGTAATATTGCACTTTGGAAAAAATTAGGTAACTCTTTATTATTACGAGCAGGAATGCGATTGGTTGAAGTTGATGCTGCATTGGCCCAACAAACAGTACAAAAGGCAGTTCAGGCTGCATTAATGGAATTAAATACTGATAATGCGGTTATCAGACATGATGCAAATTATGTTAATGGAATTGGACAAATGTTAAATGCTACTGAGGCTAATAACTTTTACTTGGCAGCTCCCTTTGCCAATCATCTTAAAAGTACTTCAGATCCTCGTCTCGGTGCAATTGCTGTAAGATACGTAGGTGCTAAATCTGGTCCCGAACAGGCCGCTTCCAGAGCCAATATTGACCCTACTGTCCAAATTGGTATGCCATTTGGATTTGACAATAATACCATTGCAGTTCAAGCCTCTAAGGATGGCTTAGCCAGCTTTTATGATTATTCACAAGTTGACCGAACCAGACTGGTTAAAAATACAGCACCCATGTTTTTAGTAACAGCAGCTCAAACACAACTGCTTCTTGCTGAAGCAATTCATCGTGGATGGGCTTCCGGAAATGCCTCAACGGTTTATCAAAAAGCAATTCGTCTGCACATGGAACAAATGGCTTTATATGATGCAAGAGCAGCAATTTCATCTTCAGCTATTGATACCTATCTTACCACTAATGTCTTCGAATCTGGAAAAGCCCTGGAACAGATTAATACCCAATATTGGATTGCTTCATTCTTAAATGGGCCAGAAGCATTTGCCAATTTTCGACGTAGTGGTTTTCCCCGTTTGACTCCCAATCCATTTCCAGGAAAGGCAATTAAAGGTAATTTTATAAATCGTTTAACTTATCCCAATGCTGAAATCTCAATTAATAAGGCTAATGTCGATCAGGCAGTGGCACGTCAGGGGGTTGACGATCTGGATACTAAAGTCTGGTGGGATAAATAAGGGTATCCTAACTCTTTTGATTATAACCTAAATTTCTTAATAATGAAAAATGAATTTATTAAACTTGGCAGCATTGGTATCGGGGTCTTTTCGTCCTTATTGATTTGTTCCCTTTGGTTTTCAACTATTGAAGTGAACGCTCAGCAGGTAACCCAAACAGCCGAGCAGATTAAAGCACTGACCCCCGAATGGAAGGGGGAGAGATCGGCTGATGGAAGACCAATGGTGGCCGAAAAATGGCTGGAACGACTCAAGGGGGTTTCTATCGAGGAGGCCTGGGGGTATCTTAGAAATAAAGGATATCAAAATCAATTCGAAGGGGACTGGATGATTATTCATCCAGAATCAGTGATGGTAGGTCGTGCCCTTACGGCCCAATATTTACCACTGAGACCCGATGTTGATAAAGTAATTAAGTCCGTTGGTGAAAAAGAGGGTCGCATTGGAAGTACTAATTCCTGGCCCATCGATATGTTGAAACCAGGCGATTTATACGTGGCTGATGCTTTTGGTAAAGTAATTGATGGAACCCTTATTGGAGATAATCTGGGAAATGCCATTTATGCAAAATCTAAAAATGGCGTTGTCTTTTATGGTTCCGTAAGGGATATCGAAGGCTTAGAACAAATTGACGGATTTAATGGATGGATTAAAGGCTACGACCCTTCATATATTCAACAAATGATGTTAGGAGGCATTAATCAACCCATTCGATTGGGTAGAACAGTCGTCCTTCCAGGTGATGTTGTATTAGCAAAAAAGGGAGGCGTGGTGGTTATTCCTCCCGTTTATGTCGAAGATCTTGTCCTAAATGCTGAATTTATTGCGTTAAGAGATAAGTTTGGGATCCAGCGTTTGAAGGAAGGAAAATATACGCCAGGTCAAATTGACAGACAATGGGATGATGTCATTAAAAAAGATTTCCTTACCTGGCTGGATCAAAATCCAGACAAATTGAAAATGTCAAGAGCCGAGTTAGATGCCTTTATGAAGGATAGAACCTGGTGATTTTTAAAATGATTAAAACAAATTTTATGCAAACTCCTTCTCATAAATATTTACAAAAATGGGGGCTTACCGAAAATGTTTCCGCCCCTGTTGCAGATGATTCTACCCCCCCGCAAAGGGAAGATCGAAGAAATTTTTTAAAGAAAGCAGGTCTGGGTGGTCTGGCTTTGGGCGCTTTTATTAAACAACCCTTCGCACCAACCCTGGAATATGCTTCCCAGAAGGTAAATAAATCTTCTGCACCTACCGACCTAAAAATAACAGATATGCGCTATGCAGTCGTTATGAATGGTCATGCGCGTTGCCCTATTATTAGAATTGATACAAATCAGGGTATCTCCGGCTGGGGTGAAGTTCGTGATGGGGCAACCTGGCGTTATGCCCTTTTTCTAAAAAGTCGCATCATTGGGATGAATCCTTGTAATGTGGAGATGATCTTTAAAAAAATTAAACAGTTTGGTTTCCATGGTCGTCAAGGGGGTGGTGTTTGTGCCGTTGAAATGGCATTGTGGGATCTGGCAGGAAAGGCTTATGGGGTGCCTGCTTATCAGATGCTGGGAGGAAAATACCGAAATAAGATCAGATTATACGCCGATACTCCCAGACTTGATGACCCTTCCGTTTTTGCTGCAAAAATGAAAGACCGTATCGAAAATAAAGGCTATACCTTTTTAAAAATGGATTTTGGTCTGGAATCATTGCATAAAATTCCAGATACGGTTGTTAACAGTAATTTTTGGGATATTAGCAAACAATGGGAAAATACACAGATGACTTACGGAGGTACCGAACACCCATTTACCCAAATTCAGATTACAGATAAAGGCCTGGGTATTCTCGCCGATTATATTGGTAAAGTTCGGGATGTCATTGGATATAATATTCCACTCGCTTCTGACCATTATGGTCATTTCGATCTTAATAATGCGATACGATTAGGTAAAGCCGTTGATAAATATAGACTTGCCTGGCTGGAAGACATGGTTCCATGGAAATTTACAGAGCAATGGAAAGATATTTCTGATGCTCTCGAGACGCCAACCATTACGGGAGAGGATATTTATTTAAAAGAAGATTTCATCAAATTGTGTGATGCCCGCGCCGTCGATTTAATCCATCCTGATCTTGCTACCTCCGGTGGATTACTCGAAACAAAGCGCATCGCAGATTATGCGGAAGAAAAAGGGGTAGCTATGGCTATGCACTTTGCTGGAACCCCCATTTCCTTCGCTGCAAATTTACATTGTGCCGCAGCAACTCAAAATTTTACCGCTTTGGAACACCATTCTGTAGATTTGGATTATTGGGATAATTTAATTAAAAAAGGAGATAAACCTCTTATCGAAAAAGGTTTTGCAATTGTTCCCGAGGGACCTGGATTAGGTGTGGAATTAAATGAAGAGGAAGCTAAAAAACACCTGGATCCTGAGGATAATTCTTATTTTAGACCCACAACAGAATGGGATAACATGAGAACCTGGGATAGATTGTGGAGCTAGTGGTTTTACTTTACTTATTTTTTAATTAATTGGCTAATCTTAGCCTTAAAAAAATATCAAGTGGGGATAAAATGGAACAATAACATCCATTTTATCCCCTTTTTTAAATTAAAAATAGCTAGTTTAAGGTGCAATTTTAAAAAGTACTTTTAATATTATTGTCATCAAATTTAAATGAATTTTTCTTCAAAGGTTTAAAAATGAAATACTTGAAACATCCTATAAAAAACATGTTTTTTGTATGATAAAGGCTATAATTTAATAAAATAACCTCAAAAAATTAGAATAATAGTCACTTTATTAGCTACAAATATTTATTTTCCGTTCTTTTGTGAAAACTTTACCATTACTAAGTATTTTAACTGGATATTAAGAGACTTGTCTGTTTGGGTAAATATTTTTTTTCAAATATTTGTTTTACAAAACTTAATGATTGAAGTATGTTAAAAAAATTACTAACTAAATTTTTAGTTCTTTTTGGACTAATACAAGGTTTACAAGCACAACAAACGGTAAAAGGAACTATTCTCGATGAGAAAGGAAGTCCGATTATTGCTGTAAACGTAATTTTAAAAGGTACTGGAACAGGTACTGTTTCCGATATGGATGGAAAATACAGCATCTCAGTGCCTAATGCAGAGGCCGTTCTGGAATTTTCCTTCATCGGATATAAAAACAAATCGGAAAAAGTGGGTACTCGTACCACGATAGATGTAATTCTAGAAGAAGATGCAGAATTATTAGATGAAGTAGTCGTTAGTGCCTTAGGTTTTGCACAAAAAAAAGACCAGATGGGTTCTACCTATTCTACCGTATCCACACAGGACGTGGTTCGTTCCGGGGAAACGGGCCTAATCAATGGTCTTGCTGGAAAAGCCGCAGGTGTTAGAGTTGCGCGTTCCAACGGAGACCCAGGTGCAGGTTCTACTATTCAGATCAGAGGTGCAAATACCATTACAGGTTCTTCAAGTCCACTTATTATTGTGGATGGTGTGCCTATCAGTAACTCAACCATTTATGGAAATGGAAATGGGGGAACTGACGCAGGGGTTTCTCAACAGTCAAGACTTAATGACATAAATCCAGCTGATATTGAATCTATTCAAGTGCTTAAAGGCGCATCAGCAGCATCCCTTTGGGGTTCAAGAGCTGCTAATGGGGTAATCGTTATTACCACAAAAAAAGGTAAATCAGGAAAACCAACCATTATTTATTCAAGTTCCTATTCTTATGATCAAATTAATAGAAGGCATCCTTTGCAAGACAAATTTGGTCAAGGGTTTAATGGTGTATGGAGTGCAGCTGCAAGCCAGTCTTGGGGAGATAAAATTTCTGCGCGTGCCGGTGGTGAGGATGAAGTGATTACAAACAGAGATCGCTTTGTTGCCTTAGATGGTACTGTTTATTATCCGGTAAGTAAGAAAAATTCAAAAGAGACATTTAATGAAAGTAATTTTGATGCGGTTTTTAACAACGGACAGTTTTTTCAAAATGATCTTTCTATTAGCGGTGGAACCGATAAATCTACTTTTTTCTTCAGCCTTGGAAATCTTAGTCAGGAGGGTATTATCAGAGGTTCTGATTATGACAGAACAACCCTGAGATTGAATAACCAGACTTTCTTCAATAACTGGTTAAGTATGAGTACTCGTGCAGCTTACACCAGAACTACGTCTAACAGAGTTCAGCAGAGCTCAAATATTGATGGTCTATACTTAGGTTTATTAAGGAATTCTCCCGATTTTGATATCAGAGATTACAAAGGTACTTATTATAATACGGCTGGTCAGGCGTTTAATGCTCATCGTGCCTATCGTCGTCATTTAGGCTATCCTCAACCTGCTTATGGCAACCCTATCTGGATTACCGATGATCAGAAGAATACCTCAGAAGTGAATCGTTTTTTAATGAATGCGGAGTTAAATGTAGATCCTCTGTCTTGGTTGAAATTTACCTTTAGAGGTGGACTCGATGCCTCAACGGACGATCGTGTATATTTCTTTCCAAAGTTAAGTGCTGGTGCCGTAAATGGTGAACTATTCCAGGATGATATCACTGAAAATGAATTCAATTTCGATGCCATTGCCAAAGGATCTTTCAATCTTGCTGATGGAGTATCGATGCTGGCTACTTTAGGTTGGAATTATAATAATCAAAACAGAGATTTAAGTTATACTTCAATAGTTGGATTTTTAGTTGATTATCCTCAACCTATCTCTAGTCTTAATACCAGTAATGACGCTTCTTCTGTTGAGCGAATTAAACGATATGTAAGATCAAACAGAGGATATAGTGTACTGAATTTTAACATCAAAAATCAGTTCTTTTTAAATGCAACAGCAACGATGGAGGCTGCCTCTTCTGTTGCAGGGAGTTTCTTTTATCCTTCTTTTGACGGTGCATGGCAGTTTACACAGTTAGAAGCTTTTAAAGGTAATAAAGTACTAAGTTTTGGTAAAGTAAGAGCTTCCTGGGGTAAGGTGGGTGTTCAACCACAACCACATAGAGCGCAAACACTGGCTGAAGGTGGTGTCGTTTATTCCTCTTATAGTGATCCTTTAAATTCTTCTCAATTTGGAGGAGGTTTCAGGATAAATAACAATCAAGGTAACCCTAATTTGAGACCTGAAATAAAAACAGAAACGGAAATTGGTTTTGATTTACGTTTCTTAAATAATAAACTGGGATTGACCACTACCTATTATCAAAATAAGATTGTTGATTTATTATTCAATGTTTCAACTGCAGCCTCTACAGGTTATACTTCTATTTATACCAATGGAGGTCAGATGGAAAATAGGGGCATTGAGTTTGATGTGGATTATGATTTGATTAAAAAGAAAGATTTTAACCTTAATATCTTTGCAAACTGGAATAACAATCGCAATAAAGTAATAGATATTTTAGGGGTGCAATCTATCGATTTAACTACTCAATCTATCAGTTCACGTGCAGTTCAAGGGCAGCCACTGGGAGTCCTATGGGGAACCAGAGCTATTAAAGATGAAAATGGAAAATTCGTTTTAGATAAAAATGGATTTCCTCAACAAGCATCTACACAAGGGGTTATCGGTAATCCGAATCCAGACTGGAGAGGTGCACTTGGTTTAAGAGCTAACTGGAAAAGTTTATCTTTGAATTTACTGTTTGAACATTCTCAAGGAGGTGATTTTGCAGAAAGAACCCGTTTTATCTTGCGTAATTTTGGTACCCATGCTGATGTAGGAAATGAAGTTACTTTAACCCAGGATTTAAAGAATGTTACAGGTAAAGTATTCCCCTCTGGTACAACCGTTAGGGGTAATATTTTCGATTATGGTGCTGGTCCTGTTCTTTTGGATCAAGCCTGGTACACGGGTCTCGGTGGTGGTTTAGGTGACGGTGTAATTAATGAATTGGCAATTGCAGACTTTACCTGGACCAGATTGAGAGAAGTGAGCCTTTCTTATACTTTAAATACACCTGCTTTCCGCGAAAAAACTAAACTAAGCTCTGTGGTTTTCTCACTTACAGGTAGAAATCTTTGGTTGAATACAGACATTGTTGGTATTGACCCTGACACCAACCAATTTGGCGTATCTAATGGTTTTGGTATTGAATACTTTACGAATCCAGGTACTCGTTCTGTATTATTTACCTTACAAATCACCTATTAATTAGTAAAAATATTCATTTTATGAAACAAATAAAATATCTTTTCCTTGCTGCATCAGTTTTATATAGCACTGCTTGTCAAGATCTTGTGCAAGGCATTAATGATAATCCCAATGCCGTTCCTATAGAATCAGTTTCGGCAATTGGATTCTTAACGGGTGCCCAATTAGCCAATATACAGGTTCAACTGGGTCATGAACAAAGAATAGTTTCTTCCTGGTCGGGTCATTATGTGGGCTACCAAAATCTTTATAAATCTCTTTATGAATATGCACTAACTTCAGGTGAATCTAATGGCTTTTGGTCCTATACTTACCAAGGGGTAGTAAATCAAACGCGCTATATCCGTAAAACAGTTCCAACCGATAAATTATTAGTAGGTATAGCTAAAGTGATGGAAGCTCATGCCATTGGGACTTTAGCCGCTGCATACGGAAACATTCCTTACAGCGAAGCAGTTAATCCTGAAATTTCTGATCCTAAATTTGATAGTCAAAAAGCCGTTTTTGCCTCCCTTCAGGTTTTGCTCGATGAAGCAATCGTCGATTTAACTTCGGCTACTAAAAGAGTTATTGGCGAAGATATTCACTATGCTGGCGATAATGTAAAATGGATTGAAGCAGCCAGTACCCTGAAAGCCAGATATTTTACCCTTACAAAGGAGTATGATAAAGCTTTGGTTGCTGCTCAAAAGGGAATTTCAAAACCGGAAAATAACTTTTCTTTCAAACCTATCGCTTCCAATAATCTTCAGGATAAAAATTTACTTTTTACCTTATTTTCAGGAAGTAGAACGGGTGATTTAGGCAACAGAACCAGCTATCTAATTACCACTTTTTTAAATCCTGCCGTTGCTACTTCAAGGAATAATGCTAAAACAAGAGAAGCTGCCAGAAGGTCCTATTTGTTGCTGGATGAAAGAAATGCAGGAAATAATCTTGGATTTGCCGCCATTACAGAACCTATGCCCATGATAACTTATGCTGAAAATCAATTGACTTTAGCAGAATGTGCCACCAGAACCCAAGGTTTAAGTGCAGGATTAACTTTTCTGAATGCTTACAGAGTCCAATTAAATGGAGGAAAATTATTTAGAAAATTAAATGCCGCAGATGAACTGAAATACGATCCTTTATTAGCCGCTGATTTTGAAGCTGGGGGAATTGAAAATGCAGACAAAATTGATCCTGCAAGAGCTTTACTCCGAGAAGTTATTGAAGAGAGATATATTGCTTTCTTTAATACATGGATGACCTTCAACGATTTGAGGAGATTACGTAAATCAGAATCAGATATTTCAGTGAAAATTCCATTTAACAAAGCAACTGTTACAAAACATCCGGAACGAATTATTTATCCGCAAAATGAATTGAATGCCAATTCCAATGCAGTTGAACCTGCAGAAGGACTTTATTTTGTTCTTGAAGTGAATAAATAAGGAGATAAAGGCTAAATAAAAAAGGGACTTTCCAGAATTTTTTGGAAAGTCCCTTTTTTTATTTATGGGAAATAATATGGCTTATTCTTCCCCTTCAGCGGCTGCGTAACTTGCTTTGAACCAATTTATAAGCACCTTTTTTTCGGCATCGGTCAATTTTGCTTCAGGATGCATCCAGGTGTAAGAATCCATGGGCATTTCGCCACTTTCAATAACCTCAAAGCCCTCTTCCAGTTTATGTGCTGCCTTTTTAGCTGGATAGGTTCCAAATTCCGACATATTAAAATGTTTTTTTCCATCGTCAATATGGTGTTTAACCCAAAAGGAAATAGGCGCAATATAACTATACCAAGGATATCTGGTTTTATTGGAATGGCAATCCTGACAGGCTCTTTCCAGTAAATCTGCTACTTCAGCATCTGCTGGAACAATGCTTAATAATTCTAATTTGGGATCTGACTGTTTATTCGTCTTATCTGTTTGGAAAAATTGTAAAATAACCAAAACAGCAATTAACCCTAACCCAACCCATTTTAATTGATTTTTCATGGCTTTTTATTTGTAATTTACAATATATGAAAACATTTATAATCTATTTTGAGTTTTAAAATGAATAAATTTTATGACTATGATTGCGAAACTTTCGCAGGTTGGTAAATATTATCAAGTAGGCGATCAACGAATCACTGCGTTGGAACCGACAGATATGGTTTTAAATGAAGGGGAACTCCTTCTGATTATCGGTCCCTCGGGTTCAGGAAAAACGACCCTGCTATCTTTGTTAGGTTGCGTTTTATATCCCTCTACAGGTAATTTAATGGTTGATGGAAATGAGGTTAATAACCTGAATGAAAAAGAACTGGCAAAACTAAGATTGCATAAAATTGGATTTGTTTTCCAGAATTTTAATCTTCTTGCTCCTCTTTCTGCAGAAGATAATGTGCTCATGCCCCTTAAATTACAAGGTGTCAAACAGGTTGATGCAAAAAAAAGAGTTCAGGATGCCTTGGAATTAGTGGATATGACAGATAGGAGAAAAAATTTACCTAAACAATTATCTGGCGGGCAACAACAAAGAATTGCTATAGCCAGAGCCTTGGTGACAAATCCTAAAATGATTCTCTGTGATGAACCCACCGCTTCACTCGATAAAGATTCTCTGGAGGTGGTCATGAATGAATTAAAAACCCTTGCAGCTCAGGGTAAAGCAGTGGCTGTGGTTACCCACGATCCTCGGTTAAAACAATATGCCGACCGGATTATTGAAGTTAAAAATGGTATAGTGACCGAAATTCCAGTCGCCTGATTTTTTCTTACATCGCAAATAATTCCTTATGAAATATACTATTCTTACCCTGTTTTCTTTTATTGTACTACTAACTTTTTCCTGTGGAAAGGAAGAGGAATCTAAAAATGAAAAAAAAGTAGTCCTTAGAGAAGAAATGGAAATCAATCAGATTGTTGGTATCGCCACCATTGAACCTCTGGAAAGGTTGCGTACCTTAAACGCAGAAGTAAATGGTGTAATCTCTGACGTTTTAATTGTTGATGGTCAACACGTAAATAAAGGTGAGTCCATTCTTGTATTAGATGATCAGATTGAAAATGCACAGCTTTTGCAGGCTCAAAGTAAACTGGGTACCCAAAAGGCAGCTATTTCTTATGCAAAAAAATCTCTGCAAACCAGGGAAATTCAATTAAAGAAATCAAACAACGATTTAAAGAGGGATAAAAAATTATTAGAAGGAAATGCGATTACCGTTCAGGCTTTTGAAAATACCCAATTTCAGGTAGAGCAAAATGAAAGGTTAGTTCAAGAAGCTACAGCTACACTGGAACAGCAGGAAATCAAAATGAATGAATTAGCTGCTGACATTAAATATTTCCAGGCGCTACTTCAGCGAAGAAATGTAAAAGCACCTCTTTCAGGTACTTTCCTGTCGGTTAGCGTGCGAACAGGTACCTATCTGTCTAATACAACCCCTTTAGGTGATTTTTCTCCAGATGGGCCATTGATGGCCTTGTCTGAGGTAGATGAATTGTTTGCTGATAAAGTTTCAGTGGGTCAAGATGCATGGATTCGTAATCAGGGAGATACCAAAATTTTAGCAAAAGGAAAAGTTGTTTTTGTTGGTAATTATTTAAAAAAGAAGTCGCTTTTTAGCGGAAAACCTGATGATCTGGAAGATCGCAGAGTCCGTGAGGTTAGGGTTGAATTGGGAGATAAAGCCAATGTGCTCATTGGTGCCAGAGTAGAATGCGTCATACAACTTAAATAATTCAACAAAATAGTACGCAATGTTAAAAACCGCCTTACAATTTATATGGTATGATAAACCAAAATCGATTGGTGCCCTGGCTGGTACTATTCTGTCGGTTTTTTTAATCGGTCAGCAAGCTGGCATTTTTATTTTTCTTACCAATGCAATGGCTGCTTATGTCCGGCTTGCTCCGGAATATATATGGGTCGTGGACAGTAAAACAACTAATTCAGGGGCCTTAACACCCTTAGATATAAGAATTGGGAAAGAACTGGAAAGTATAGAAGGCGTCTATAAAGCTTATCCCATTGTTCTGGCTGCCGGTTCTGCCAAGTTTTCTAATGGAAAATCTTCAGGTATGAATCTTTTTGGCATTCAATATCCTGAATTTGCTGGATTTCCAAAATCTATTCCCTCCGATAATCCTTCTCTGCTCATACAGGATGGTGCTATTTTTACAGACTTTTTTGATAAAGATGCCTTAGGCGGAGTCAAAAAAGGGGATTATTTTGAGCTTAATGGCAAGAAGGTTTTTATCGCAGGAAATACCAAAGGCTACAGGACTTTTGGTGGTGTAGTAGGTTTTACGACTATTGAAAGAGCCCGATCTATTGGAAATGTGCCCAATTATAAAGTAAGTGCCTATCTTGTAAAGAAAAATCCAAATATTTCTGAAGAACAAGTTATCCATTTTATTAATAAAAATATAAATGGGGTGAAAGCATGGGGTAGTGCCGATTTTAGAAAGGAAACGGTTATAACGGTGCTTTCTTCCAGTGGTATCGCAATTTCTTTCGGTACCCTTATTATTTTTGCGCTCATTGTCGGTTTTGTTATTATTGGATTAACTCTTTATTCTGCCGCCGTAGATCGTTTACGCGATTATGGTACACTAAAAGCTATTGGTGCTACTAACGGGTATATTGCCCGATTAATCATTACCCAGGCCATGATTTTTGGAGTTGTTGGATTTTCTATCGGTTTTTTTCTCGTTAATGGTTTCAAACAAGGAATCGCTAATGCAGGTACTATTTTTGAATTTCCTTTTTGGCTCGAAATATCTTTCCTGGTAATAACTTTATTTATTGCTCTTTCAGGCAGCTTGTTTGCTGTTAAAAGAATAACAGGTCTGGAACCATCTGCCGTTTTTCGTGGCTAATTGATTAATTACATTTCTATGAATTACCTTATATCTTTTTTCATCTTTATATTTTTTAGCATTTCTTTTGTTTCAAATGCTCAGGATAGTAAGCCTTTATCCTTAAATGATGCGCTCGATTTAGCGGTTTTAAACCGAAAAGAGCTGGTCCTTCAACAACTAAAAATAGATCAGTCTCAGACGGATATACAGATATTAGGGTCAAGACGTATGCCCACCGTAAAAGCAAGTGGAGATGTCAGGTATAATCCTGTTCTACAGACGAGTATCATTCCTGGAGCTGCCTTTCAAACGGGCACAACACCAGGGGAAGATCGCGAAATTCAGTTTGGCACACGTTTCAATGCGTTAGTAGGACTGGAAGGTAGCTATCGCCTGGTAGATCCAGCTTATAAAACAGACCTTGATCTGGCTGATCAGAATAAAAGATTGGCAGAATCAAATTGGGGAAAGGAAAAAATGGAGATTCAATTTCAGGTTGCTAAAAGCTTCTATGAGTCATTGTTGCAAAAAGAAACAGTTACCATAACGGAAGAACAGTTTAAAAAAGCTGAAGTATGGGTTCAAATTGCTGAAATTCAAGCTAATAATGGAACTATTCTACCTAATGATTTTCTAAAATTTAAAAGAGATTTAGCCGTTGCAAAAGGGAATAAAGAGATTGCAGAAAGACAATATCATCAACTTTGCAGGGAATTAGCCTATTATATCGGCCTTCCCGTTGGTAGTGAAATAGAACCATTAGGCGACTGGAAAAATGCGCTTCCAAATAATAACCCTGATTTACTGCCTGTTGAGGACATAAGGAACAGACCCGAATTGATTCAAGCAAATATCGCAATGAAGATTGCTTCCTTAAACCAAATGAAACAAGAACAGGTATATAAACCCTCTTTTGACTTTTATACCAATGTGAATGCTCAACATTTAAGTAATGATTTTGCCGTATGGAATCGTTGGTTTCCCTTTGTTTTTGGAGGTATTCGTATGCAAATGAATTTATTGGACGGAGGCTTGAAAAAGAAAAATATTGAAAAATTTTCATTGGATTATAAATGGCAGGCTACTCAGTTAGAAAAATTACAGGCTGACTTCTCCTATCAGTGGACAAGTGCTCAAAATGACTATTTACTCGCAATGAAAAATATTTCTATTCAAGAAGAGAATATTGCACTGGCAGGGGAAATTCTGCAAAGTGATGAACTGAAATTTAAAGAAGGGGTTACTTTGATTACCTCTTTAAGAGAGAGTCAATTTTCTCTTAAAGAAGCAAATCAATTAAAATTATCTTATTTAGCCAATGCCTGTCAAGCACGTTTAAGAATGATGAGAGCTGCGGGCAAAATTATTCCTTAAACTTTCAAAAATAGCTGTTTACGGTACAAAAGCCAGGTAAAGAAAAATATTACGGCAACATTGAATAAGGCAAATGCCAAAGATGCATTCTGTGCTGAATAGTAAGGGACAAATAAGGTATCGTATATCCATCCTCTCAGCGATACGGTGTTCTCTGCCTCTGGACCTCCCCATTTTATAGCACTTAGTAATTTGCCAAATAATCCAGATAACACATAAGCATACAATGCATTAGTACCAAAAATACGGAAGGGTTTGCTCCAGTTTTTCCATTGTTTTACATCGATGATATAGTAGATTGCCGTCAAAAATAGTTGAGCCAGCCCCCCTACATATAAGACATAAGAACTCGTCCATATTTTCTTATTAATAGGAAAAGAATAGTCCCATAACAATCCCAATCCGGTTAAAAGCAATCCGCTGAGGAGCAGTTTACCTAGTTTTTCTTGCCAGGTTATCTCTGTTTTTAGCCAAATGCCTGTCCATACGCCCAATAAACCGGTGACAATAGCCGGAAGCGTACTCAGCAATCCCTCTGGATCCCAGGTTTTAGCCTGTCCCCATAAATGATTTTCGCTGAATAAAAATCGATCTATCCAGGCACCTATATTGGTTTCTGCCTCCAGATTTGGCGCAATGCCACCCGGAACAGGAACAAAACGCAATATGACCCAATAGCCTATTAAAATTCCTGCGCCAAGGATGATTTGTTGCCTTACCGAAAAAGTAAGATAAATAAGGGAAGCAAATAAATAAACCAGGGCGATACGTTGCAATACACCCGGAATCCTTAAATGACTCCAGTCGTAATACATGTAACCTATAACAGCCATACAAAAGACGGTAAAATAGGAAATGTACTTCCAGATGTTTTTCGTTTCTTTTTGCTGTGCTTCGTTTGCAGCCTGAATAAAAATGGACGTCATTAGAAAAAATAATAATACGTAATGGAGGTATAAAATGGCTTTAGGGCCCGTTTCTACAAAACGAAAATTTGGAAACAGCGCCATGAAAAGCCCTAGTCCAAATATGATGCTGGATCGGCTAAATATTTTTTTATTCAATCCAGACAGATTTATTCCCGATTCTTTTCTGGCTCCAAGTGCAAAGGGTATAGCCACCCCTAGTATAAAGAGGAAAAAAGGAAATACCCAATCTGTTGGGGTACATCCATGCCAATCAGCATGTAAAAGAGCCTTGTACGAATTGGCCCAGTCTCCGGGATTGTTAACCATAATCATACAGGCTATGGTGATGCCGCGAAATACGTCTAAGGAAAATAATCTTTTTGTAAAATCCATAGCTAAAGTCTATTTGTGTACGCTTAAAAAAGAATTAAAGCTCATTAATCAGTTAATTCACCTGGTTTTGCAGGCAAGGTAACGGTTCTGCTCATTCTTCCATTTGAAGAAAAAATAGCTATTTTAATGATTTGTCCTTTTTTAAGATCAACCGGCATTTCGTATCTTTTACTATCTTTTGTTGGTTCACTTCCATCTAAGGTATAGCGAATCATCATGCCAGGGAAGGGGGAATTAACCTCCGCTTTATCGTTCACCATGCGCGCACCTGGAGGAGGAACTCTATAGGTGTATCCGGCAAAAATATAATCTAATTTTTTCAACTCATGCTGGCCTACTTTATTGGCAAATAACTGCCAGTCGGCATTCAATAACTTTTCTCTTTCTGGAGAATTCCTTTTTGCTTCCCATGCTGGTTCTGGTGTCCAGGCTCTTTCTGCGAGACCTAATAATTTGGGTAAAGTATAATAAAAGAGCATGGATTCAGTTTTTACCGTTTCTGTCCATAACTGACCTTGTATCCCTTTAATATGTTTTTTGCCTTCTGGTTTTAGCCATTCCATAGTGTTTTCCCATTTGGCAATGGGCATATCATTCCCCTGAACGTCTTTTAAAACAGCTGCAAACTGGTTGTTTGGTGAAAAACGCCAGGCTGTTTTGGTGTCAACATAGCCACCCCAGTTTAAACCAGGCTCAGCAGGATGACCGTCATAAGACAGGTCGAAATACAAATTGGTTACATTGGAAAGTACCACATCATAGCCTGCATTGGCTAAACGGTAAGAAAGATTAACGGACTCTCCAAGGCTATTCCAAACAAAAGCTAAAAAACCATCTTTGGTAAACTTCGGATTAGGCTGATAACCAAATCCTTTGGGTTCTTTGGGTATTCTTATCAGGGCAACTTCTTCCCAACCAGCTAATTGAACCCCTCTTTCATCTAGCATTTTATCTAAACGCTCTAGAAAATATTGAGTCAGAATATCTTTTGAATTTCCTTTAGGTAATTTAGTCAATAAATCGAGACAAGAGGGAGACTCTTTCCATACCCCTTCAGGTACTTCATCTCCACCAACATGCATGGTTTTGAGCGGAACACCTGCCTCGTCATACATTTTAATGAGCTCGTCAAATATCTTTCCAATGAAAGTATAAGTTGATTCTTTACATACATCGAGGACATTGTCCGGATAATTTTGAACCGACCTGTATTGAGATTTATCGTTTGGGGTAAATAATCTGTATCGATCAGCTGCAGCTTTATTTCCATCGAGAGATAATTTTGCTTGCCTTGCCTCCATACTTTTAATGGCTGCACGCGCATGACCTGGGATATCAATTTCAGGAATAACGGTAATATGTCTGGCAGTTGCAAAGCGAATAATTTCTAAAAAATCCGTTTTAGTATAAAAACCAGTTCCTGACGATTTATCAGCATTTGCCGTAAGGCCAGAACCATAAGCAGGTAATAAATGTTCCTTTTCATTTTTTGAATAACCCCGTTTTGACCCAAAATCAGTCAGTTCTGGTAAACCTGGTATTTCAATCCTCCAGCCTTCATCGTCTGTTAAATGAAAGTGAAATTTATTTATTTTATAATGTGCTAAGATATCAAGCAAGCGTAAAATCGTTTTTTTACTATGAAAATTTCTACCCACATCGAGGTGATAACCACGATATTCGTATCGGGGTGCATCCTTTATCATCACGTTAGGTAAGGTAATGGACGCTTGTTTTTTGGAGAATGCTTCAGGAGGAAGCAACTGTAATAAACTTTGAATGCCATAAAAAACACCCTGAGCGTCAGCACCCGTAATATGAATACCCGTTTTTGAAATTTCCAACTGATAAGATTCAGCCTTTTCAAGTCCTTTCAGACTTTTAATTTCCAGGGAAATCACGGACTGTCCCTGTTTATTTGGAGAAAAAAGCGGATTTAATACCTCCTGCAAATAGGATTTTTCATTGTCTAATTCTTTTGGTGCGGAAATATTAATTTTACCATTTAGGACAAAAGAACCCTCTGTTTTTGTTGAAAATACAGGCGTGGGCAGAATAAGGGGCACATTTTCAGCAGGAATTAACGATACACCCGCTTGTTGATCGAATCGCCAGAAGGCATCAGGCAGAGGTTTACGATCATCAGCAGATAGCTGAAATTGTTCTTTTCGTTTAAAGGGCGTAATATTTACCTTTACCTCGCTTTTCTGCTCAACCCCATTTTCGTCTTCAAATACCAGGAAAACGCCCTGAGGCACACAGGCATAATTAAAAGAAACCCCCTCCTTAGAAGTGTAGGAAAAGGATTTTTCCTCCTTGGCCTTTAAGCCCATAAAGGAAGGGTCAGGTTCTATACTATTTAATTCACCCACCACATTTGAAATCTTTAGTCCCTTTAAACTTTCGGGCATAGGTTTAGGCCCTGTTAACTGACTAAAGTAAATAGTCCATTTTTGTGCTGGAAGAGGTGTGTTACCCATGTTTTTTAAGGTAATTTTTCCACCACCCAAAGCCTCTCCAATAGGATTTTTTTCGTGATCCCAGGTGAGTTCTAATTGGATATAATCAGCTGATTTAGATTTATTTCCTTCACAATTCATAAAGAGAAATCCTAAAAAAAGGACGATAAGGTTTGATATTCTAAGCATAATGAATAAATTCTTTTTGTGTAATTTAGGTAAAATCTTTCTTTTGTAAATCATTTTATCTTAATTTGATTAAAAATAAAATAAAATGTTTGAAAAGTTGATTCCTTATGATGCGGCATACATCATATTAGATGCTTATATCCAATACTATCACGTATTTAAGCGGATTACAAAAAGAGCAAAAATCAGATTTGAACAACGCGATTGGGTAGGAATCCAGGAAGATGCTAAATTCAGAATGACTATTTATAGAAATTCAGTAGGGGAAACTACGCAAAAACTATTGACTTTTTTAGGTACGGAGAGAAATACCCATGAGGTTTGGGTTCAAATCAAGGAAATGTTTTTGGAAGAGATCTTTAACTTTAATACCAGAAATATTGCAGAAACCTATTTTAATTCTATTTACCGGCATAGTCATATTGGTTTAGGTGCCGATGAAGATTTAATGTTTGTAAATGCAACGGGAACTTATCGTGAATTTCGTTCTGCCATACCCATTTATCATACCTTTTATCTGGGTTCCCATTTTGAGAATACCATGCAGCAATTATTCTCTTGTTTTCCCTTTGACGCCCCAATGGCAAATTTGGAAAGAGATGTTTTTTATATTTCTGAAACCATTAGAAGAAAATTAGGGACTTACAAAAGAGATTTTCGCCACATTCGATTAGAAGTTCTGAAATCAATATTTTACAGGAATAAAGGGGCATATATTGTCGGAAGAATGTATCTGGACGATAAAATTCACCCGTTTATCATTCCATTGGCGCATGAAAATGAGGGAATTTATGCAGACACCTTATTGCTTGAACCCAATGATATAAGCTCCATTTTTAGTTATAACAGAGCTTATTTTTTAGTAGATACGGATATAGCCAGCGAAATGGTCGATTTTTTAAAATCTATCATGCCGTCCAAGAGCCTTGGTGAATTATATAATTCCATTGGATTTGAGAAGCACGGAAAAACAGTTCTTTACAGAGAACTATTGCGGCATCTGGATGCATCGGCCGACAAATTTATTATCGCTCCAGGTGTGAAAGGGATGGTTATGACAGTATTTACGCTTCCTTCTTATTCTATGGTTTTTAAAATGATAAATGATAAATTTCGCCCTCCAAAAATGGTTACGGAACATGAAGTAAAGGCAAAATATGAACTGGTTTCGACGCACGACAGGGTAGGAAGAATGGCAGACAGTCACATGTTTGAAAATTTGACACTTCCATTAAATAGGTTTGATTCCGAGCTGATTGAAGAATTAAAAAAAGAATGTGCAGATAAAATAAAGATTAATCAGGATACTATAGAAATAAAACATATGTATATCGAAAAGAAAATGGTTCCTTTAGATATATACTTGAAGAATGCAACGCTACAAGAAGCCGAAGACGCGATTGCCGATTATGGTCGGGCAATCAAAGACATGGCTGCCGTTAATATTTTTCCTGGAGATATGTTGCTCAAAAATTTCGGATTAACCAGGTTGAATCGAGTCGTTTTTTACGATTATGATGAGATTGTATTTTTAACAGATTGCGTGTTCAGGAAAATCCCGGAATCCAGAAATTACGAAGACGAATGGGCATCAGAACCCTGGTATTCTGTGGGTGAAAATGATATTTTCCCTGAGGAATTCTCGAAATTCCTTATTGGGAGAGCAGACGTCCGAAAAATGTTTTTAGACAAACATGCCGATTTATATGATGTCAAATATTGGCAAGACGTTCAGGATCGCCTCCGAAAAGGAGAAATAGTTACCGTATTCCCTTACCGGAAACGACTCCGTTTTAAAAATCAGTTTGGTAAAGGTATATTAGATGGAATGGCACAAAAAGCATTAGACGAAAAGGAGACGGAATGGCCGGAGAATAAGTAATAGGTGTTTCGAATGGAGGGAGTAGAGGGTGAGGTCGAGCGGTGAGGGTTTTGACGCGGTGTACGCAGTGTTTAGGCGCAGTGTTTCGCAGTAATATTTATTCTGACCCCAGAGGGGTCACATGTTTATAGGATTATATCGCCAGGGGCCAAATAGAAAAATAAAACATTTTTACCGCCAGGTGCATGGTGGGATATTGGGGAAATTGTGCCGCCAGGTGCACGATGGTTGACCTGTCCCGTTCATAATCGCGGGATGGATGGGTTTGGGAGGTAATGGGAATAGGGTGGTCATTTTCGTCCGTATTTTACACCGTATTTTAGGAATACGCAGGAATAACAATACAAGGTGGTATTTTTTATGGATTTTAAAGATACTTCAATAGCTAATATTGAAGAGTCCCTTTTATCCGATGCTTTAAAATCTTGCAATTCGGGAATCTAATTCCTATATTGCATAAAAAAAGCCATGATTTTTCGAACAGCAACGACTAAAGTTCAATTTTTGGCCCAACAATTTAAAGCAGTAGCAATTATCGGACCCCGGCAATCAGGTAAAACGACGCTGGCAAAGTTTGTTTTCCCGGAAAAAGTGTATGTTAATTTTGAAAATCCGGACACGCGATTATTTGCAACAGAAGATCCGAGAGGTTTTTTGTCAAATTACCCAGATGGCGCTATTTTTGATGAAGCACAGCGGGTACCTGCGCTCTTTTCCTATCTACAACAAATACTCGATGAATCTCCAGTAAATGGACTATTTATCATCACAGGCTCGAATAATTTTTTGCTCCAAGAGAGCATCTCACAATCTTTAGCTGGGCGCATAGCATATCTCACCCTGCTGCCGTTAACATTAGACGAAATTGGAGACCAACATACCAGTTGTAATGAATTATTAGTGAGAGGAGCCTATCCTGGTTTGTATAAAGAAGCGATCGATCCTAATACCTGGTATGCAAATTACATCAGAACCTATATAGAACGGGATGTTCGTCTCGTCAAAAATATCAATAATTTACTGACTTTTGAGCGATTTCTAAGGCTTTGTGCCGGAAGGGTAGGTCAATTGCTCAATATGAATAGTTTAGCACTTGAAGTGGGGGTAGATGCAAAAACCATAAATACATGGTTTGGTATTCTTGAAACGACGTTTGTTGCCTTCCGTTTGCCACCATACCATAAGAATTTCAATAAGCGGTTGGTCAAAATGCCTAAATTATATTTTTATGACACAGGTCTGGCCGCCGCACTTTTAGGTATAGAAAACCACAAACAACTTGAATTAAACTCGTTTAGGGGTGCATTATTTGAAAATTTTGTCATCCTCGATTTAATAAAAAGAAGATTCAATCAAGCCAAATCATCTAATCTCTTTTTTTGGCGAGATAGCGCGGGTAATGAGCTCGACCTATTGATTGATCAAGCGGAGCAATTGATTCCGATAGAAGTAAAATCTGGCCAAACGGTAACTCCTGCTTTTTTCAAAGGGCTAAATTATTGGCAAAAACTGACAGGCTCAGAAGGAGGCTATGTCATCTATGCTGGAAATCAGATGGAGAAAAGAAGTCAAGGGAGGACAGTTCTCCCATACACAGATTTAGCAAAGTTACCATTGTGAGTTTTTCAAATCATCGTCTCTACGCAATGGGTATTTATGCATCGTCTCTAAAAAGGTCTTATCTTTAAGGAAATATTTTGAAATGGCCCTAAAAAATCTTCCCTTAGGGATAAGTACTTTAAGTCTTTTATTGGAATCGAATTGTATCTATGTCGATAAGACAGAGTATGCTTACAATCTAATAAAACAGCCTGGACGG
>JBEAXK010000042.1:0-3210 GCA_041159865.1 Bacteroidota bacterium | reverse complement strand
TTATCTGCTTATCTCGACTTTTCCATTTGAGGTATGATGTTATAACGTACCTATTGCCTACTGGTATCTCTGTATCAATATGCGGCTCAATTCTAAAACTTGCTAGGTTTAATTCTAATTCGCCAGCTACAAATCTAGCTGCTGCGTTAATTGTAGGGCATACTCTTTCTAATTGCCTTTGCTCACCTACTATTCGATAGATGTACGTTGTTCTTTCGGGTGCTTTCATACTAATACACTTTAACCGTTTTAAATTTCTGCGCTGTTTTGAAAACCGTTGTTGGTCTGCTTCGCCAATAATAGCCAGCGTATTTTTCCCCGTTCGTTCTGCATCGTTCCATTATCCCATTACGCCAACAAGTTTTATCATCTTCGGTTACATCGAATTCAATCTCGGCTTTCTTAACTAAGAATTCAAGTGCTTTTTGTTCACCAATAAATGGCGTGTTATTCACTAGCTGACCTGTGCTGGTGTAAACGTAGATTAGTTTTTTATTTTCCATTGTGTTTGTTTTTGTTTGATTAATACTTTAACCTCATCTACCTTGCTAATCGGTACACGAAAAGCGATGGTAGTTGTTTTCTCATTATACTTAGGCTTGTTACCCGAACCTTGTCGAGCGCCACCCCAGCCTTTTTTAGTTTTCATATAAGTACATTTCAAGTCTTTGAAACAAGCTATTCATTGACGCTTCTTCATCCATTGTGATAGTTCCGTTTTCTTGTTTTTTTTCAAGCGATTCGTATGCACTTAATACTGCTTTGAAATATTTTTTGTCTTCTGTTTTCATATTGTTTGTTTTAATTTGTTCTCAAATATACAACTACTTTTCTATTCTGCAAACTTTTCCAAGATTATTTTAAATATTTTTTAATTTTCGTGTATTCGTTGTTGTTTAAACTTCCACGTATAACCTCCATGTTCTTTCTGAATTCCTCTGCAACAAAGACTAATACACTTTCTATTTAGATTTAATTTCTTTGCTGCAACAGTTGACGACGGGAACTCCGCAACTTCATTCCCGTCAATTAAGGCAATGATATGTTTTGATTTTTTATTTTCATATCCAGTCTTATTAAAGTTTGGCGACCTATAACCTAAACTTCTATACATATGCAGTGAATTTTCTTTAAATGTACACCACTCTAAATTACTGACTGAATTATCTGTTTTTATTCCGTTAATATGATTAACACAATGCTTACCTTCTACTGTGGGTAAAAACGCTAAAGCTACTAATCTATGAACTCTAACGCTCCATGTTTTACCAAAACCAAGTATAACAAAAGGATATCCTGAATTGTGTTTTAGTTTCAGTAGATGATGTTTGCCAGTTCTTCTAAAATCTAAAGATTTAACATTTCCTTTGTTAGATATTTGATAATATCCCTCATACCCTTTTACATCTTTCCATATTTCATCAATCATAAACTATATTTTTTAATTAAATACTCTTTAATAAACTCAACTCTGCATTCATTAGCAAACTCCAACTTGCGTTCTAACTCTGTTGTTATCTTTCTTATTTCAGCTCTTATGTTTTGGCTTAAGCCTTGCGTTTTTAGGAAGTTTATTTTGTCCTCTTTGCGGTTCTTTATCTTTTCTGCAAAGGCTTTTTTATCTTCAATCGTTGCAGCACTTACCGCCTTATCAAAGTATGCGTAAGCAGAAAGATAAATATTAGAACCCCACTCGGGAAGCCTTGCATTTTTTTCAACATATAAAACCAGTTCAAAATAATTTTCTTCGTCGGTGTTTATCTTTGCTGCTGGCAACACCGCTTTCACTTCAATATTATGTTTACTTAACTGCTCATTTCGGTATTTTCTATATGCTATCAGGACATTGGATATAAAAAGGTTATTCATATTGTTGTATGGCTTGTCTGTAAACGATAGCTTATGTGCTGCGTACTTCGAAAAAGCCTCCGATATTTCAGCAGCAGAAAAATCTTTAAACTCAGTTTGCAAAAAGTCTTTAATTACTTGAAACTCCATACTACTCAATGGCAATGTAATGCCAACGCTGAACGCTGCTCTATTTAAAACCTTATGGCATTCCATCCATCGTGAATCTTGTGCTGAATACTCTCTAATTTTTCCACCAGCTGTGTGTAATCCTATTGTTATTTCTGTTGTCATATTGTAAAATTTGAATTGTTATCTGTATTTTCTAAAAATTTATCTAATCTTGTTGGTGCTGCAATAAACTTTTCCAGTCTTGATTGTGGGCTTTGCGTCTCTTTACTTTGCTTTAATTCAAATAAGCCTTGCCATCCATTCGCAATACTTTGCTCTAATATTTGTACCGCAACATCATTATTTTCTTTTGAAAGTTTTTTAAGGCTTTCAATATTTGCCTTTATTGATATTTCACTTAAAGGCTTTTTTATTTGTTTTCTAAAAGCTAAATACTCTTTGTATTTTAAATTTAAAATATAGTCATCATCAAAATAAACTAAAGGCGTAGCCGCTATTTCTTTTTCTTTAGTTTCCTTTACTTTAGTTTCCTTTAGTATACTTTGTGGATTTACGGATACTTTTTGGGGGTTTACGTATGCTTTTTGCTCTTTAATTACTCCTTTATCACATAAAAACTGCATTAACTCCTCCTTTTTCATCATTTTATTTCCTCTCTTTTTGTATGCGTCAGAAATTGAATCGTTAAATTTTTGGTTATAAATTACGCGATGTTGCCAAAAATCGGCATCAAACTCACCTAAAGTAACAAGGTCATTTAGTATTGATAAAAGCACTTCCTCTGTTATGTTGCATTTAGATGCGTGAAACATAAGTTCTGCATCTTCAGATAAATTTAAAAAATGATAGTTTGTAACTGCTAACGCGCGCAAAGTTTTAACCCATGTAGCATAACCATCGTTTTTATATTTCTTGTCAATATAGAACATCGCTTTTCCTTCCTTACATAAGAAAGGGAAATAGTCAACATCATTTCTTTCTGGTCTAGCCATTGTTTCTGAATAAAAGCTTCGTTTAGGATTGAGTGCGGAGGTGTTCGACGACCTATAACTCAATGCCTAAACTCAGCTTATTTTTAAATATCTTTTTAGATTGTCGAACTTTCAACCGCAAAAGAGTTCCGCTAATATACGGAAAAAATTAGAATAATTGCGTTTGTTTCAAATTATTTTCTTCAAATCTATCGTAAATTGAATTTAAATCTGTGCAAATAGTTGTGCCGTTTTCAAA
>JBEAXK010000037.1:0-15085 GCA_041159865.1 Bacteroidota bacterium | reverse complement strand
CATAGGTATTTATTAAAAAATTACCATAATCCATGTCGGCCCAAGGTTGATACGGTTTTGGAACTGGCCCTCTCGATCTTCCCTTTGGGAGCGTTGCAAGATACTCAGGAGTAACTTTGGGAAGAGATATTGATTTATTCTTAGTAACAAATCCCTTTTGAATATAATGAATAACATCGTATTTTTCTTGTGGACTTAAACCCACCTGAGGAGGCATTGAGCCATATCCTCTGGTTATGGTTTGATACATAGCGTAAGCATCCGCACCAGCTTTAAAAGGCTCTGACCAAAACTTTAAAGACATAGGTATTGATCCTTCATTTTCTTCATTACCATGACAATTAATACAATTATCATTGTAAATTCTTTCCCCCCTTACGAAGGCTTGCCCGTCAAAGGATGCTATAAATCCTGCATGATCTAAATCCTTTTCCACTTCATTAAGATCCTTCGAATCAAGCTGGTACTTAATCGAATTGGTTCTGTTACAAGTAAAAAACAATACCATAATATACAGTAAAAAATAGATAGGCGGATTTTTCATTCTTAATCAGGTTTTAGATACGTTGAATATACTTAAGATTTCCATATCAAATCTCGTATAATTCATTGTGAAGAATTGGTCAATTGTCAATTTTATAAATAAGATCAACTTTAGTATATTTTTTTTTCAAATCCGCGAGATAGGTTGAATCTAAATTTGTATCCCATAGATATACTTTTTTAATCATAGGTAAAGACAAACAGGCCGTCAGACCTTTTTTATTTATACCTGTGCCATAAACATTTAAGGTTCTTAGATTTTTTAAGCTGCCGAGAGCCAGTAACCCATTATCTGTAATTTTATTATGACTAATATTTAATTTAAATAATTCTGTAAGTTTTCCAATTTCAATTAAGTCTTCATCATTTAAAAAACTATTAGGAAGTTGCAACCAAACAAGCTGATCTTTAATTTCAAATAAAAGTTTAACAGGAGGCTTTTTTTTCATGAGATATTTAACCTCCAAAAGAGGACTATTCTGATAAATTTGCTCAACTTTGAACCCAGCGTTTTGCAATTTTTGTATTTTATTTTCACTCGCAGGAACCGCTTTAAAAGAAAGAAGAGGATCTTGATTTAGTTTAAAAAAAGATTCAAAAACAGAAATCGTTCTGGCATCCATTTTCAATTGTGCTAAACGTTTATTTTCGGGTGCACCCACTTCAACCCAATAAGCTAAAATAGCTGTTTGGTCCTTTGAAAGAGGTGCTTTACCATTTGCAGGCATAAATTCTTTATGATTTTTCGGTAGATTAATCCGTCTGATAATCTCCTCTTTATCTTTCATTTTATCATAATTTGTCAGGTCTAATTCCCCTTTCATTTTACCAGGTTTATGGCAGCTAATACATTTAGATTTTAAAATAGGTGCAACGGCGTCATTATATAGTTCAGCTTCCTCTAAATGCGTTATAACTTTACTTTTTTCTGGAAAAAGATAATCCGTTCCATGTGTAAGGGAAGCACCTAAATGAATGGTGATTATAAATAAAAATCCAATCATTATAAGAAGAAATAATCTTTTAAATTTTAAATAAGTAAGAAGTCCTAAAGTCAAAAATATACCTGCATATTGATGGAAAAACAAGAGATCTCCTCCTTGATTCTTACTTAGTAAATACCCTGAAAAAACGGCAAAAACAGCGGAAATAGATGCCAAAAGCCATATAAGAGGAAGCAAATTTGCATAAGCAAGATTCGGTTTTTTCCAATTAAGAACTGACAAAACAAGAGCCAAAAAAATGAATCCTACGGGAAGATGAACCCATAATAAGTGAGATTTTCCAACTAAGTCCAGTAGCTCCATGTCATCTGTTTTTATTATTTGCTACTAGGCCAGAATATCTGAAACTACATTCCCGTGTACATCTGTTAGCCGAAAATCCCTTCCTCCAAACCTAAAAGTCAATTGCTTGTGATCCATCCCAAGCAGATGCAACATTGTAGCATGCAAATCATGAATGGTAACTGGATTTTCTTCTACACGATAACCATATTCATCCGTTTGGCCATAAATAGTTCCCCCTTTTACACCTCCACCTGCCATCCACATACTAAAAGCCGAGGGATTATGATCCCGTCCGTCTGTACCTTGAGCAAAAGGCGTTCTACCAAATTCGCCCGTCCATACAACCAGTGTTTCATCTAATAAACCCCTTACTTTCAAATCTTTTAATAACCCTGCAATGGGTTGATCGACGGCATGTGCATTTAGTTCGTGTCCCATTTTTAGATTGCTATGCTGATCCCACCGGTCTAAACCAGAAACAGCAGGACAAGTAAGTTCAATAAAACGAACCCCTCTTTCAACAAGTCGTCTGGCCAGTAAACATTGTGCAGCATAATTTCTTGTATTTACATCGGGAGAATTGAGTCCATATAACTCCTTTGTTGCTTCAGATTCTGATTTAAATTCAGTCAGTTCAGGGACAGAAGATTGCATGTTATAAGCTAATTCGTAATTACTTATCGCTGCTTCAATCTCATCGGCTCCTCCCAGATTGTCCCCTAGTAAATAATCTCTATCCTTTAAAAAGGCAAGTTTATCTTCTTGAATACCTTTAATTGTATCCAGTGGATTAATATTGGCGATAGGCATTTCTCCTGCTTTTAAGAGAGAGGCTTGAAAAGTAGCAGGTAAAAAGCCATTTTTAAAATTGTCAAGCCCTCCTGGAGGAACCAGTCCACCGTCTAGGACAACATAGCCGGGAAGATTACTATTTTCACTTCCAAGACCATAATTTATCCAAGCTCCCATACTTGGTCTACCTTGTAAACCGCTACCTGTATGTAAAAAATAATTGGCATTTGTATGTTCTGGAAAATTTGAAACCATGGAGCGAATGAGGGCGAGATCGTCCACACAAGTAGCGATATGAGGAAATAATTCACTAACAGGCATTCCCGACGCCCCATGTTGTTTGAATTTCCATGGACTTTTTAATATCTTACCCACTTCACCAAACTGGGTATCATCCACTTTAAATTTTCGAAAGGGATCTTCCCCATGCTCTTTTTCCAACCGGGGTTTAGGATCAAAAGAATCAACCTGTGAAACACCGCCATCCATATAAAGGAAAATAATATTTTTCGCCTTAGGTAAAAAATGAGGAGGAAAAGTGGAAGAAAAACCTTTTTTTCTGGTGGAATCTTCGAAAACAGAACTTTGTGAACAAGAAGATAAAAGTTGTCCAAAAAGACCTGTCAAAGCAAGAGAACCAAAGCCACATTTGCACATTTGCAGCATTTCCCTTCTGGTAACAGGATGATAAATAAGGTGTTTTTGATTGCCCATATTCAGAGGAGATAAATGAATTCTTTTAAATTAAAAAGGGTATGAATAAAATCTTTCCACACAGATTTTTCCTCTTTATCAGAAGAAAGGGAATGTTTATTTTTCAAAGATTTATAGAAAGTTTTTGCATTTTCCATCTCCTCGTTATTAGGACTTCTTGAAAATGCGCGTTTGTAAATCCATTTCAACCGAAGATCAAACCCAGAAATATTTTCTTCTAACATTGTATTTACCATTTCCTCAGCCTGCAAATACATAAAAGGATCATTCATCAGGATTAAAGCTTGGGCGGGAACATTGGTAACCGTTCTTTTACCAAAAGTGGTAAATGGAATAGGACGGTCAAAAGCTGACATCATGGGGTCTAAGAAATTTCTTCTCGTTTCCACATAGATGCTTCTTCTACCCTCACCATCTATGGGCCCTGAAACACTTGGTTTCCCTCTTCCATTCATAAATGAAGTTATAGATACAGGTATTGATTTTCCATATAAAGTTGGATCTAATCTTCCTGAAACTGCCAATATTGCGTCTCTAATAGACTCAGCTTCCAAACGCCTGAGAGGGAAATACGATAAATATTGGTTCGTCGGGTCTTTCTTTTTAGCTTCATCTTTTGCCTTTGTTGACCTTTTAAATGCTTCTGAAAGAACTATTTTTCTTATTAATTTTTTAATGGAATACTCGTTTTCCTGAAAACTTACGGCCAGATAATCTAATAATTCCGGATGAGTAGGTGGTTTGCCCTGTAATCCAAAATTATCAACCGTTTCCACTATACCTTTGCCAAATAAATGATGCCAGATTCTATTTACAAAAACCCTGGATGTCAGCGGATTTTGACTATCTGCAATAGCACTCGCCAAAGATAATCGGCCACTACCTGCCACATCTAAATTCTTGTTTTTCATAGGAATAGCAGAAAGAAATGCCCGTTTTACTTTATATTTTGATAATTCCTTATGATTTCCTCTAATGAATACGGGACTATTTTTCCCAAAACCATCTGTGACACCACTTATAAATTCGGTAGAATCGGGAAAATCTACTTGTAACTCCTTTATTTGAGTGAGTAGCGGATGAACCTTTTTTTCATTAAACCTTTTTCTGGAAAATGAAGGCTTTATCAGAGCAGGTTCAAACCATTTATCATTAAAGGTGATAGCATATTTTACTTCCATATATGCATCTTTGGGCATTTTAAAAAGATGATTTTCAAAGATGCCAGGTAACACTTCTATATAAGCTTTATGTCCTTTCCATTGCTTCACATCAAATAAATAAGGTGTAAATTTTGCTTCATCAACCCTTTGGGAAAGCCCGCCATAAATAGGATAACTGATCAATTGAAAATTATCAATAACGATCCGAACCGTACCTTTATTTCCAGACGCAAATACCCCTATAAAATTTTTATCCAAAATAAAATCTGGGGAACGAAGGGCACCGAACACCCCTTTTGCAAATCTTTTACTCGACGCTTTCCCTTGCTCAAAAGCAATTAATTTATTTTGGGCATTAAATACTGGATCACCAAAAGTAGTATTTTCTGTAAAGGCTAATCCGTCAGATTTCCAGCCATCAAAACTTGTTCCAGAAAAATTTCCCAGGACAGAATCCGCCAGATTTTTGTTTTTCCCTATTTCATTTACAGTCATGGAATGCTTCATCCAATCGACTAAAACCTGATCTTTTAAAGTATCGTGTAAAGCTTTTAGTTTCGAAAATTTCAACTTAGATGAATAAATTTCAGGTGAGGTAGCGGAAAATCTCGTTCCTTCAATGACTCCATAAAGGGCATAATAGTCTTTAGTTGAAATAGGGTCAAACTTATGGTCATGGCATTTAGCACAAGAAACGGTGAGCCCCATAAAAGCTTTCGACGTAACATCGATAATATTATCAATTCTGTCTGCTTCATCTTTTCGAATATCCACCGGACTATGTGTACCTTCTGGCAAAGCATAAAAAAGGGTACCCAAGGCGGATTCATTGATTTGGTCTTTTTTATTAATTCTTGGTTTTTCGAGTAAATCGCCTGCTAAATGTTCCATAATCATTTGATTATAAGGTACATCATTATTAAAAGCCCGAATTAAATAATCTCGGTAACGCCAGGCACCCGGAATAGTATAATCAAATTCGTGCCCTTTGGTTTCAGCATAACGAACGAGATCCATCCAGTGTCTGGCCCATCGTTCCCCAAAATGAGGAGAAGCGAGATAGGATTCCACCATTTTAGCATAGCTGTCTTTTGAGGTATCCTTTATATATGAATCCAGTTCCTGGGAAGTTGGTGGTAATCCAGTAAGTAAAAAGGAAACTCTGCGAATTAACGCATTCTTTCCTGCTTCCTCTGTGGGAGAAATATTTCTCTTTTCTAATTCAAGATTGATAAAATAATCAACAGGATTACCTGCCACTTTATCCGTTTTACTTTTTATGGGTGCAATAAAAGCCCAGTGGGGTTTCCATTCGGCCCCTTGTTGAATCCATTTTTCTAATAGATTCTTCTCTTTTTCTGTTAATTTTAATTTTGATTCCGGAGTAGGCATCACCATATCCGGATCTGAATGATTGATCCTGAAAAGAACCATACTTTTTTCAGTATGCTGAATGTCAATGGCTCTGTTACCCGATTTCAAAAGAGCTGTAGCACCCTCATAGGTATCCAATCTTAAATTTGCTTTGCGGCTAGTGGCATCGGGACCATGGCACAAATAACATTTTTGTACCAAAATAGGTCTTATATGCTGATTAAAATCGACTGTAGCTGGTATTGCATTTTCAATACTTCCACAACTCCAGAAAATAGCAAAAACTGATCCAACAAAAAGAATGATAATGGCAACGTTAATTTTCATAAACCATTTAATTATACCTTTAAAATAATACATTTCTGTATATCTATTTTTTTTATTATTATTAACATAAAAATGAAAGCTATAAAGATTGGCCTCATTGGATTGGGAAGAATGGGGCGCATACATTTAGAAAATCTATGTTTGCGCATGGAAGGTGTTGAGGTACTGGCTGCAATGAATCCCTCTGAAGATGGACAACAATTTGCCAGAAAATTTAGTGTTCCGGTTGTTAGTTCCAATGCCAATGACATTATAAATCACCCGGACATTGAGGCTGTATTAATTTGTTCTTCCACCTCTTCACATGCTGACTATGTGATTGAGGCAGCAAAAGCAGGTAAGGCTATTTTTTGCGAAAAACCCCTCGATTTAGCTTATGATAAAGTAAAAGAAACTTTAGCCATTGTAGAAACAGCAAAAGTGCCTTTCATGCTAGCCTTCAATCAGCGCTTTGATCCCCATTTTAATGAAGTGAAACAAAACATTCAGCAAGGAAATATTGGAAATTTAAATACTATTCATATCATTAGCAGGGATCCGGCTCCTCCTCCATCGGCCTATTTAAAGTCATCAGGAGGATTATTTCTGGATATGACCATTCACGATTTTGATATGGCCCGTTATCTTGTCGGTGAGGAAGTAGTGGAAGTTTATGCAAAGGGTTACCACCATCATTTTCCTGAAATGTCCCAATGGGGAGATATCGATACGGGTTATGTTTGGTTAACCTTTAAAAATGGAGTTACTGTCATGATAGAAAATGCCAGAGCCACTAATTATGGTTACGATCAACGATTAGAGGTATTTGGAACAAAAGGCATGATTAAAACGGAAAATCCACTAAAAACATCCAATCAATTTATAAATGAGTATGGGGTTCATTTATCCAGAAATTACGATTTTTTTATGGATAGGTATTTAACTTCTTATCAATTAGAATTGCAAGCATTCTTAGATGCCCTAAGAAATGATTCAGACATGCCCGTAAGCGGAAATGATGGACTAAAAGCCATGGAAATTGCCTTGGCTGCAGAAAAGTCGAGGAGGGAAAACAAACCTATCTTTCTATCATTTAAATAATTTAAGAAGTTTAGCATTTAAAACATCTGAATCATATTTAGAACTATTTACTGATTGATTAGTGGTACGTGCCAAAGTAACATCAATGGAAGGGCAGCGAATCATTTCTGTACCAAAAAAACCATAACCAGCATAGCACACATTTCCAGCAATAGTAGTACGATTAATTCCCATTCCACCATCCAGACCACCAAATCCTCCAATGGACACTTGAGGTATGTTGATCATAATATCAAGGGTTGCTTTATTTTTGAATATCTTACCAGAAAATAGAGCATCCATAAATTTCACCAAATCCTGGGTTGAACTAACTAAACCGCCTGCGCCGAACAAATCCCAGGATGGATCCCAGCTTCTTGTATCCACCGATCCATATATCGGGTGGGACAAACGTGCAAATCCACCTGTCGGCTCATTTTCCAGCGTTTCCATCCAGGAATCTTTGAGCCCAAGTGCGTCGAAACGAAGAACCGTTCGTAAGGCTTTTGCCAGATCCATATTGGTTTGAAGTTCAAGAATTTCACCGAGTAATATATATTGAGTATCCCCATATTCATACAAAGTACCTGGAGGACCTAATACTTTTCCTTCGGTCATGGCCAATTTTAATTGTTCCTCACGCGTCCATCTATAATTAGGTTGATTAAATATGACTTTATTGAATTTGGCAGATTGCGTGTAATCGTACATGCCCGCAGTATGTTCAAGCAGATGCCTTACTAAAATAATATTTGGTTGATATCCACCATCCTTTAAAATCTGGATGGTAGCGGGTTTCAGAACCTTATCAATTGGGGTATCAAGCGTGAACTTTCCTTGTTCCATTAACAAGAGAATAGCAGCAGCGGTAAAGGTTTTTGTAATGCTGGCAGATCGAAAAACATCTGTTGGTACTAATTTTCTATTTCCCTCCCCGAATTTACCAGCGGCACCTGACCATTGAAAATTTCCTGCTCGTATGGTTAATAAAGAACCAGGTAACTCAGGAAAATCCTTAATCTCCTCCTCCAATAAATTTTGGATGACCTTTACTTTTTCCTCATCATTTAGATCAACATTGGGTTCCGAACCAGATATATCGGACATACATCCAAAGCTAGAAAATCCAATCAGAAGGGATAATCCAAAAAAATATAAATTTTTGAGCATGTTTGAAAGCGTTTAATTTAACCTGGAAGAATCATCGACTATAAAAGTAAACAAAATAAAAAAGAATGTACTGAATTCGTCCATTATCAATGAAATCAATTTTTCCGCCTTCAAAGTAGCCTTGAAACGGCAAAAAGGGTTGAAAAAACATTTGGACTACTGATTCTACATTTTGTCCTTCAACGTATAAATCGTTAAAACTTGCATTTTTTACAAGTTTTAATGATTTATGGGTTATATTTGTTCTATGGCAGATTTAATCTTTAGAAAACAATACATAAAAAAACTGTTGGCTTACAAGGACATAGACCTCATAAAGGTGGTTACAGGTTTACGTAGGTCAGGTAAAAGTACGCTACTGGCATTGTATTGTACCGAGTTAAAAAAATTAGGCGTTCAGCCAAGCCAAACCGTTCTCTTGGAATGTCACTTTTGTCTTTCAATGAATCTAATTTTCGTTTTTGTTCAATAGACTTCCCATGAAATAACTAAAGGATTCCTACAAACATTCAAGTTAACCAAAAACTGTATTTTATATGCTACATCTCCGATTTATTAAAACTCCGAAAAAGTTTTTACTTCCTTAAAATTACAAGTAATAAAATAATTCGATATATATTTGAAAGGGATTAAAAGAAATAAAATTACCCTCATAATAATCAAAAATTTTAATCCTGAAATTTATTTAACTATTTTACAATCTCTTGTTTATCAAATTTCCCAGGTAATCAACATTTGATATTTTATAATGGACAATTTCTCTTTTATAATGCACTAAAATGAATAAGTCAGCATTAAAACAACTTGAATTAGAGACCTTACTAGAAATTACCAATACCCTTTTTATACATGACAATTTAGATGATTTGTTGCATGACATACTAATTCGTACCTGCGGAATTTTAGATGCTTCTTCAGGTTTTATTTTAATTGAAGAGAAAAACTCAGATTTATTTGTTCCTAAAGCTACTTTCAATTTAGACGAAAAAATCTTGTCTAAAATAATTTTTAATAAAAAAAGGGGATTTTTAAATTCGTTGGCGGAACAAAATAATACTTGCCTTCATAATGAAAAAAATCTTCTTGATAAATTAAATAAATCTTTTTCCCTGGCGGCAGCTGTCAATGGAAAAGAAAAAATGCTCGGTGTAATCCTAATTTTTGATAAAGAGCAAAGAATTGGCATTTCAGATTTTTCTGATGTGGACGCGGCCATGCTTTCAGCTATCTCTATGCAGGCAAGCGTCGCTTATAACAATACTTTCTTACTTGACTCACTCCTGGAAGCAAAACGTTTTAATGATCATATTATGGAATCCATCCAAACGGGAGTAGTAACCACTAACTTGTTTGGCGAAATTGATTATATCAGTAATACGGCTGTTAAAATCCTTCATCTATCTGCAAATGATTGTATCGGAAATCACTATCAGATTATTTTCGAGAAAGATCCTGAATTAATTGAACTTTTAGAAAAAGTTGATTTGGAAAATAGCGTTTATTCAGAAAAGAATTTTTTAATAAAATCAGGTAAAGTAACCGCTAATGTAAATCTTGCCATTTCACCCCTATTGGATGATCAGGGAATTCAGATTGGCTCCGTGATTGCTTTGGAAGATATTTCTTATCTCGATAAACTTAAAAGTACTTTCAAAAAATATGTATCCAAACAGATTGTTGATAAAATTTTAGAAAATGAGGATTTATTGAATCTTGGAGGGCAGGAATTAACTGTAACTACTTTATTCAGCGATATCCGTGGTTTTACAAGAATGAGCGAAAATATGCTTCCTATCGATGTGGTAAAAACCTTGAATGCATATTTTGATTTGATGATTGATGTAGTTTTTAAATACAATGGAACCTTAGATAAAATTATCGGTGACGAATTAATGGTAATTTATGGGGCGCCTATTTATGGTCACGATGATACCAAACGTGCACTTCTTACAGCCATTGAAATGCAGAAATTACTCATTGATTTCAATACCGCCAGAAAAGAAATGGGCATGAGTCCCATTGAAATTGGCATTGGTATCAATAGAGGCAAAACCATAGCAGGTAATATTGGCTCAAAAGAGCAGATGAATTACACCGTTATTGGTGATGCCGTAAATTTAGCCTCCCGCTTATGTTCTAACGCAAATGCTGGTCAAATTTTAGTTTCTGAAGCCGTAGTCCTGGAAGTGGAAAAGTATGGCATTTTTGATTTTGAAAAACTAAATGCCATTATGGTCAAGGGAAAAGAAAAAGAAGTCCAGATTTTTTCCCTCTTAAAATGTAATTGTACGCCCAGGGTTTTGGCCGCATTAGATCTGGTAGTTTCAGATTTATTAGTAAATCTTGACCCAGTATTGTTTTATCATTCCATTTCACATACGCTGGATGTATTTAAAACTTGCCGCCTGATTGCTCTTTCCGAAGGAGTAAATGAAGCAGATATGGAATTATTACAGATTGCTGCCCTCTTTCACGATACTGGTTTTCTTGAAAAAGCCGTTGGTCATGAGGAAATTTCATGCCAAATAGCTCAGAATAATTTATTTGGTCTGGGTTTTAATAAATCTCAAATTAACGCTATTTGTGAAATGATCAGGGCTACTAAAATACCTCAACAACCAACTAATTTATTAGAACAAATTATTGCCGACGCAGATTTGGATTATTTGGGAAGATCTGATTTTCCTGACATTGCATCACTTTTATTCAAAGAATTAAAACATAAAAATATGAGCCTAACTGAAGCCGATTGGGATCAAATACAAATAAAATTCTTGCAAAGTCATCATTATTTCACTCAAACTTCTTTACTTTCAAGAAATGATTTAAAGAAAAAACATTTACAATTTTTAATAAATAAATATTCATGAGTAAATTTTTAAACAGAGATATTCTTAAGGATTCTATTTTAAGCCTTGCTGGAATATTATTCGCCGGTTTCGCTTTAAAGAGTTTCCTCGTTCCTAACCACTTTTTAGATGGAGGAGTTACTGGTCTTGCCCTTTTAATACACGAAACATACCATATTCCTATTGCCATCTTAATCATTTTATGTAATATCCCTTTTATCATTCTGGGGGGGAATTTGGTAAGTAAAGATTTTGCCATCCGTACTTTGCTGGCTATTATAGGACTAGCTTTAGCGCTAACGTTTATTCCTTATCCTGTCATTACTTCTGACAAATTACTAATTTCAATTTTTGGTGGTGTTTTTCTGGGTATAGGTATAGGACTCGGAATGCGTGGTGGTTGCGCAATAGATGGCATTGAAGTTTTAGCCCTTTATACATTAAGGAAATCCGGTTTTTCAATGTCTGAAATCATTTTGGGTATAAATATCATTTTATTCTTGATCGCCGGTATTGGATTAGGCATGGTAACAGCCCTTTATGCGATGCTGACTTACTTCATTGCAACTCGCAGTATGGACTACATTGTAGAGGGTTTAGAGGAGTACATTGGCGTTACCATCATTTCTAAAAATCACGAGGAAATTAAAAAAGCCGTCGTCATGCAAATGGGAAAAGGTATTACCGTGTATAAAGGGGAGCGTGGATTTATGAAAGATAGTTTTGACGTAAGCAGTCCGACTGATATTCTTTATACCATCATGACTCGTTTTGAAGTTAGACAATTAAGAAATTTAGTGCTTGATTGTGACCCTAAGGCCTTTATATTCACTACTGTCATAAAAGAGGCAGCAGGCGGTGTTATTTTGAAAAGAAAAAAACAACATACCTGATTTTTCTCTTAGGTTAATTTTTAATGGTTTTAAATTCAAAATAAGATTTTGTCATTAAGGCAATGACCTTATAAAAATTTCCTATTTGCATCATCTCATACAAATTTTAATAAAATATTTTTGTAAATTAGATTTATATTTTATTGATTATTATAAATATTTAAGCCTTATTGGTATGAAATTTTATCTGAATTTATACTATGTACTATTCATTTTTATAAGAATATTGCTCATTCTGTTGTTTTTTAATTTTTCCATAGCAGGACAACGCAAGATTGAAACTGGCAGCCTATTTGTAACCAACTATAGCAGATCTTTTTTGAATACAGACTTTCCAAACTGGTCTGTTGTACAAGATTCCGAAGGGATTATTTATTACGGTAATACTCAAAAGGGTATCCAAACTTTTGATGGCCAAAAGGTGAGACCTGTATTAGATGAGAAAGGTGAACCAACAAAAGGCTTAGGGAGAGCTTTGGTCATAGACGCTAAAAAAACTATCTACGCCATTATTGGCTTTGGCTTTGGATACATTGAAAAAAATAAATTCAATGAACCCATCTATTATTCTTTGTCGGATAAGCTACCAGAAAAAGATAAAGTTAAATCAACACTTTGGCAAGCCAAGGTATTAAATGATACTGTAATTTTCCAATCTGATAAATCCGTTTATTTGTATAAGAACAAAAAATTACTCCGTGTAGAGCATTATAAAAAAATAATCCATATTTTGAGAACAACTGAAAGAGGCGCTTTTCTAAGAGTTTGGGGTGAGGGGCTATTCAGGTTAATTAACGGGAAATTTACAATAATCCCTTCTACTAAGAAGATTTTTGCACAAAATCGAATAGATGAGATTTATTCCCTGAACAACGAAGACATTTTACTAGTATCAAGAAATATTGGACTATGGCTCTTGAAAAAAGATGGCCGTTTGGAAAAAGCCAAATCGGATGAGGTGGATCAATATGTCAAGTTTTATGAATCTTATTTAAGTGGAGGCAGATTAAAAAATGGTATTATTCCAATATCAACACATAAGGGCGGCTTGATTTTTATCGACAATCAGTTAGCTGTCAAAGCCATTCTAAATGAAGAAAATGGCCTGATTGACAATTATATTACGACTACTTTTCAAGATAGGAATAGGGATGTTTGGGGAGCCAATATTGGTTTATTTCGTGTAGATTTTGATACTACCTTGACCTACTTCTCCCCAAAAAATAAGTTAAGAGGATTAGTTACAAATATCCTAAGGCACAATGGGACACTCTATGTCAGGACTAGTAGAGATTTATATACATTTGTTCCCAAAACGAATGTATATGAACAATCCCAATTTGTTGGAAATAATGTAAATGAAATTGGACTTTTAAAGACAATTTTACCTCTTGACAATCAAATCATTACGACTAATGTTTACTCAATTAAAACTACAAAAAATGGTAAAACAGAAGTAATAAGCCCTATCTACCGCACTAGAAATACAATTCGCTCCAAGTTAAACCCAAGTATTATTTTTTCTTCCAATAACGTGTATGGCCTATTGGCGCATCAATATAAAAATGGGAAGTGGAGTGCGTTAAAATTAGCCAAACAAGATTTAATCAAACCCTATAATATAGTAGAAGTCGCCCCTGGTAAAATTCTTGCCCAAACCACTGAAGGGATATTTGTATATGACTATGACAGCAGTGGGCAAGGTAATTTCACAAAGCTTGGTCTGGATAAACAATTTACCAAAAGTGGAATGTTGGGTATTTGGACATTTAATGAATCAACGCATGTTTTGGTCGACTCCCTTCAAAACCATTACAGGCTGAATTTAGAAAAATACCAGGCGGAACTTACCAACATAAAGCTTGATACTTCGATAGTACTTAAGTTAGATCCGTTATTACGCAATAATCAATACACGTATAATCCAGATTCTAAAAATGGATGGACGATCACCGAAACGGGTCTTTACAAAACAGCCTTTGATTTCGACAAAGGTTATTCATTTACGAAATATCCCTTTTATAAAGTTCCCTTAAGCGAACTGAGCGGCGCCATATTTGCCGAGGGCTCAGGGGAAAGTGAAATTCTTTGGATAGGTTCCCAAGAGGAAAAATTGTATCGCTTTTATCCTGAACTAGCTGTTAAAGAAAAACACAAAAACTACAAGGCATTGATTAGGGCCATTTATGCCAATGGTCAGAAAGCTCCGCTGAATTTGGGCAATCTGCCCTTTAGTGATAATAATCTGCTTTTTGAAGTAGCCTATCCTTTATTTGGGAATGAGTCCAAAACCACCTTTAGTTATTGGCTAGAAGGTCAGGAAGATACCTGGTCTGTATTTATTCCTGACTTTAGAAAAGAATATACCAATTTAAAGGAAGGCAAGTACACGTTTCATGTCCGAGCCATGGATGCCAGTGGTCAAATATCGGAGGAAGGTATTTTAGAATTTAGAATAAGCCCTCCCTGGTACCGTACTCTTTGGGCCTATGGATTCTATTTGCTGGCCCTTGTCCTGGCATTTATACAATTCGGAAAGTTTCAGGCTAAAAAATCATTCTTAAAAGCTGAAAACGAACGAAAAAACTCAGATTTGGCTGCTGCAAAGGATTTGCAAAACAGGCTATTGCCTAAAACCCTCCCAGTTGTTAAAGATCTGGATATCGCCAGCTATTTAAGAACCTCTACAGAAGTGGGAGGAGATTATTATGACTTCTTTGAGCAAGCAGATGGCTCCTTATTCGCGATTTGTGGAGATGCCACGGGCCATGGCACTCCTTCGGGAATGCTAGTGTCCATTACCAAAGCAGGGATCATTGGATTGCCTCAGATGAGTCCAAAGGATATGTTGCATGAATTGAACCGGGTGGTGAAAAAGGTAGATCTGGGCATTCTAAGAATGAGTTTGAATA
>JBEAXK010000110.1:0-6788 GCA_041159865.1 Bacteroidota bacterium | reverse complement strand
CTTTAGGATTCATTAGTTCTATTTTAAAATAGAAGAAAATCCATTACTTTTTTTTAAGGTTAATTATGAATTAAAATACTAATTTAGTTCATATAAAAAATTTAGCTGTAAATTATCAGCGATTATTTTTACTGTTTTTTTCTTTACAAACTATACGAAATGAATAGATTTATAATCTTAATATTTGCTTTTTTCTTTTTTACTTATATATTGAAAGCTCAATATAAAGCAGATGTAATTATTTATGGAGGTAATTCCGCTGCCATTATGGCAGCTATTCAAACGCATAAAATGGGTAAAACAGCTATTGTTGTTTGTCCAGATGAATATTTAGGTGGTCTGACTACAAATGGATTAGGATTTACTGATACTGGGAATAAGTCAGTAATCGGAGGTCTTGCTAAATCCTTCTACCAGGGACTTTATCAATATTACCAAACAGAAAAGGCCTGGAAATGGGAAAACAAGGAAAATTTTGGTAATAAAGGACAAAATACTGTAGCTCTCGATGGTGAAACCTCCAGCATGTGGATCTTTGAACCAAGCGCTGCCAGTTATGTTTTAAATCGGATGATTCAGCAATCGAATTTGATTATTCATAAAAATGAATGGCTCAACAGGTCTTCAAATGGAATAAAGTTAAAAGATAATAGAATCATTTCTATCACAATGCTTAGTGGAAAGTCTTATCAAGGCGCAATGTTTATTGACGCTACCTATGAAGGTGATTTAATGGCGCTGGCTGGTGTAAATTATACTATAGGCAGAGAATCAAATATAAAGTATGAGGAAAAATGGAATGGGGTTCAGACTGGTGTTTTTCAACATGCACATTATTTTAAGCATTCTATTGATCCATATATCATAAAAGGATATCCTAAAAGTGGACTCTTACCCGAAATTACTAATCAAAAGCCTGCTAAAAATGGAAAAGGGGATGAAAAAATTCAGGCTTATTGTTATCGACTGTGCATGAGTGATCATCCGGACAATAAAATTCCATTTCCAAAACCATCTAATTATGATCCACGGCGTTATGAACTTCTTAAAAGAACCTTTGAAGCAGGGTGGACCGATGTTTTTTCAAAATTTGATAGAATACCAAACAGAAAAACAGATACGAATAATCATGGCCCTTTTAGTTCCGATTATATTGGAAAAAATTATGCTTATCCAGAGGCTGATTATGAAACCAGAAAAAAGATAATTGAAGATCATAAAAACTATCAACAAGGTTATTTATATTTTTTAGCTAATGATTCCAGTGTTCCAAGAAATGTTCAGGATAAATTTAATCAATGGGGATTAGCAAAAGACGAATTTGTGGAGAATGGAAATTGGCCTTATCAGTTATACATCAGAGAAGCAAGAAGAATGATTGGTTCCTTTGTAATGACTGAAAAGGATGCTCTCGGCCAAACCTATATTTCAAAACCTATTGGTATGGGCTCCTATCATTTGGATTCCCATAATACGCAACGATTCGTTACTGCTGAAGGTTATGTTCAAAATGAAGGTGATATTGGTGTAAAACCCGACCGACCTTATTCGATAGATTATGGAGCTATAATTCCAAAGGAAAAAGATTGTCAAAATTTATTGGTGCCCGTTTGTTTGTCTAGTTCTCATATTGCTTATGGTTCCATTCGAATGGAACCCGTTTTTATGATCTTGGGTCAATCTGCAGCAACTGCTGCTGTGCTCTCTATTCAAAATAATACTTCCGTTCAAAAACTTCCTTATGAAATACTGGCGAAACAATTATTAAAGGATCTTCAGGTATTAAGACATCCTTAGCTAATATAGTCTTATTAATATTATATCATCTGAAAAATTTTACTTGTTTCTGAATAATAATTTGAAAATAAAAGTTCTCTGACTTCTTAAAACATGAAATTGATTATTCTAAAATTGGATTTAACCTTATTGAACCACATTGAGAGGGAAAGTGGCTGCATTGGAAAATTGTTCTGAGGTTCCTTGTTTATTTTTTATAGTACCTTTTTCGTGGGAACTACCAACGAAATTAGAAATTAACCAAAATTGAATACTTCAATTGGGGTTATCTCTTTAGCTGAATGTTCAGTAAGAGCCTCATCATTGTATTTATCTGAAACTCAGAATATAGCTATGACAGGTATTTTTACGTAGAAAGTGACTACCTAGACTTTATAAAAATATTTGTTTGCTTGCTACGTTACATAAAGATTAAATTTAAAATTTATGCCTCCCAAACCAAATATTCTTTCTCAATGGCCATTTTTGAAGGATATTTCTTTTTTGTGCGTTCCAAAATATCATCAAGTTGTTGAGGATATAAGATTCCGAGGTGATAAAGTGCTAATTCCTGGATGATTTTTTCGGTGGAAAAACAGGCGCCAGCTAAATGATTATAGTTGATTTCTTTACTTTTTATGTACTCAAATAGAGCCAGATATCTGGTTTTTAAACTATATCTTTTTGGATGATGGAAAGATAAATGAATGAGTGTTTCCACAAAGGTTCTCTTTGGAATCGGAATATAAGGTTCTAATTTTCGTAGAATAACAACATTTGATGATTCTTGGTAAATAGGTAAAATCAAAACTTTTTCCTGATTATCCAAAATTAATGCTAATATCTCAAGAGCTATTACTAGTTTTTCTTGATCTCCAGATTTAATTAATAAAAATAAATGATTTAATATTTTACGATCGTTAACTTGTCCTAATATTTGAAATATTTGTTGGATAACCTGATTTTTCTCTTCTTTTACTGCTATTTTTAAAGATTTACAAGAACGAGATTCCAATGATTGTAAAGTAGAAATTAATTGACCATAATTCCTAACATTTTCTCTTAACAGATGATAATAAAGAGTATCCTTAAGTTGTTTCAATTCATTTTTGCCTTCTGCATCTTCATTTAAATTTAGAATTTCTTGACTACCTTCTTTAGAATTTATAAGGGTAGAAATTCGTTTCTTTAATTCATCTCTATAAAAGGGTAATAATTTTGAGGCAAAATATAAAAGACATAGACTAGAGGCTATTAATATTAAATAAACGATACTTATTTTATTAAAAAAAGATGGAACCAGTGAAATAAAATACAAAAGAAATCCTGCAATTAATTGCCCATAAGTTTTTCCTTGACCATCACCAAAGTTTTGCGCTATGGACTGCATTTTTCCCCTATAAACCTGAAATAAGATACTTAAGGATGGAGTAAAAACAGACCTTACTAAAGATCTCTCCATCATTTTATTTAACAAAGTAGCTATAAATAAGAAGGTAGTAGCTCCTGCTAAATGGGAAATTAGTCCAAAGAGAGAAGTTATACCAATTACTAAACTAAAAGTTATTATTCCAGCTTGAACACCATAATTTTTTAATAATCTATTTGAAATCATTGTTTTAAGTAACAACTCAAATACTTTGGCACACCCAAATATAAATCCGAAGAATGATGCCAAAGATTTAGAATCTTTGATAATTTCCTTAGTAACAATCATTAAGCTATAATCTACAGCCGATTGAATGAGTACAGCTATGACCACAGAAGAAAATATTAATTTTAAAAATGGAATTTTAATTAATGAATAAAAAGTCAATGAATTTTTATTTTCATCTGGTATTAGATTATTATTTGTATTAAAATCATTGTATTCTGATGAATTATAATTTAATATAAGGAAAAAAATAAAAAATAAAAGGATTCCAAAAAAGGATATCCACAATAAATTAGATTCATTTTTAATTAAACCCTGACTCAAAAAAAGGGGAATTGATAGATATGCGAATATGGCTGAAATTACTTCTCCAGAGCTTAAGATTCCAGTTAATTTTTTATTTTGACTCAAACTAAGAAACTTGCCGGGTAATTTCCAAAAAAGTAATAATATGAAATTTCCAATAATCCAAAACCAGGAGTAGGAGAGAAAGACCACTATTTTATTGCTTCCAAAATGTGTACACCCATACCATACAACGATTACACTTGCTGAAAGAATGGGTAATAGAATTAACGTAATTGTTTTTAAACTGTATTTTAATTCAAATTTATTTAATATACTGGTTAATAACATTCCACCTAATCCAGAAACTATGTAGGCTATAGGTAATAGATTTACCCCTACAATTTTAACAAATAATGCAGAAATATAAGAGACATAATAGGAAATAAATAAACCCGAAAAAAAAGACATCAGAATTAATATCTGAACGGTTTGTTTTTCTTCTGTGGATAATTTATTTAGCATGAATATTAATTAAAATTGATAGATGGCACGTTGAAAATTTAAATAAAATCCATTTGCTCCTTTTACTAGTTTTATTTGATTTTTCAATTCTGCAGACTCACTTTCATATTTTTCTTTTATAAATTGGATCCACTTAAAATACAAGGTTGAATTTCCCGAAAATTCAGATTCAAACCTTCTGGAGGTATCAAACAGATATTCAAAAATAAAAAGGGGCTTTAATGGTCTAATATCTGCTTGGATTAATATATCTTTAAACTGTTCTTCCGATTCAAAATAGCGCGTTTGATGCATCCAACTATAACCTGCAAGTTCGTCCTTTTTTAAGATGATTGCAGAGAAAAAATCTCTGACATACTGTGGTAGATAGGGACGCCAGATGGTCAGTTTGCCTTCATCTTTAAGCATTGATTTTGCTTTTTTAACAACCAATACTTTTTCATTTAAAGAAAATTCATGTAACACCATTTTTAGGATTACATGGTCATATTTGTTTTGGGGTAAAAACGAAAGTAAATCAGTTTCTAAAAATTGAATATATTGATTCATCTGTTCAGATCCTAAAACATCTAATATTTTATCTTTTCCTTTTATTAATTGTCTTGGAGAGGGCTCCAGTAAATCATAAAAAAAAGCTGGATGAGTATGTCTTTTTTTAAATTCCAATAAGATTTCACCGTATCCACCCCCAATATCTATTACGTTTTGATTTGAGGTAATATTCAATATTTCAAAAAAAATATCAAAATGTAACTCACTGGTTGCATGTATATGATGGTAATCTACCTTTCTGCGATTATAATCTTCCTTCATACTATTAATAATTAACGGTGATCCTTACCATTAAATATCTGGGACGTTGTGGTACAAAAGGCACAAATCCAGAAACATTGGTAAAGGAACCTGATGCAGTTCGGGGTCCTGGATGATAATATCTTTTATCAGCTGCATCAAGAATATTGTTATTTAATAGGTTATTTCCAATTAAAGAAATATTTATCCAGGATATATTTTTATGTGCAAAATGAATAGCGCCATTAAATATCAAGTAAGCCTTAACTATATTATCAGGTACTCCCAGATTACTTGATTGGGTAGTGCCAGGTCCTACTTTTTTATCTCCTACATAATTAGCCCGAAAATCCAGATTCGTCAGGATATTATGATTATTAATATCAAAATTAACCCCTGCATTAACGTGATGAGAAGCAATATCTCCAATTCTTAAAGGAGTAAAATCTTTCGAAATGCCATCATCAACCTGATTGGGTAGAATAAACGTATGGTTTACATAGGCACAAAGTCCATTTGGTGCACGGTACCTCAAATGGCTCATTGTCCCCAAAATATGATAGGAGCCTATATTTCTATTTTGAGTAATTCCTTTTGAATCCGTACTGGATGCTACAGCATCTTTAATAAAACTGCTGTAACCCATTATTTCCCATTCGAAAGATTTTTGAAAAAGATGACCTATGACTGTAAGATTTAAAAAATCCACTTTTTCAGTTTCCAACGAAGGATTTGGAGTTCTTCCACCACCAGTAGAAAATTTAGTCCACTGAGATACATTTTGTAATCCCCTGGAATAAATGGATTTTATGGTTAATGGAAGAATTTTATAAACTAGTACAACGCGGGGGGAAATTTCGTATCCAAATCCACCACTGGCTCTAATTCTGTTATAGTCTAACCTTGCCCCTGTATTAAGGATTAACTTATTGGGGATAAAATTAATATTAACTTGAGAATAAATACCTAAATCGAATATAGAGAATAAATTACTTCCTTTTTCTTGATTTCTTACAGTTCCTAATTCTTGAGCAAAGGATATCTTATTTTGATCAATCGAATTTTTATAGTCAAAATTAGTATAGTTTAAATAATCGCCTTGCATAAAACTACTCCTCAATTCCAAACCACTTGTTAGATTGAATTGATTACCAGAATAGAAAATCCTAAAATCATTTCTTAATTGTTTTGCTTGATAATAAAAAAAAGTATTTGCATATCCTTGTTTATGAAGGGCTGTTCCTGTATTATTTATTATGAGCGAATCTGGATTTAAAAGATGAGCCAAATGCAAACCACTCGCAGGAAGTCCAAAGGGATAAAAATTTACTCTATTGGTTTCTTTATCAACACTATGGTCATGAAAAGTAGTTAAATTTGTAACCGACAATCTTTCAAAAGTCTGTTCATACTTTGAATACAAAGTCATATTTTTAGGAATCCAGAGATTTCCGTTTCTTGATCCTGGGGAATATATATCCTGATAGTAATTAAACCCCTCTTCATTTCTCCAAGTACTAAATCCAATCACAAAATAATTCATACTAAGTTTAGCACTTAAAAAATAATTTTTTGTGTGATTAGAAAAACCATTTGACCTACCATTAACATATCCCGAATAGGTCTCTTTGTCCTTTAATTTGGCTTTTTCAATTCCCTCTTTTGTTAAAATAATACTATCAACTCCATTATTTTTATTATAAAAAATCTGATAATAAGGACTTAATCTGGGAATATTGAAAGTGTTTATATATTC
>JBEAXK010000049.1:0-9234 GCA_041159865.1 Bacteroidota bacterium | reverse complement strand
CCCTATCATAACCCTTTTTAACTATTTCAGAACATTGAATTTTTTTCAAATAAGCTCCTGGGGAATTTGGATTTTATTTTTACATTATATTCATTTTAAAATAAAATCCAATCTTTCTCTTTCACCCTATTATACTCCTTCTCGCATTATATCTGGCTTGGGAATCCTAAGTTCTATCTTTTTAATTTCCCTGGGATTAATTTACTATTTTAGAATTCAGGATGTGGAAGGATTTACTGAAATATATGCAGAATACAGCCTTATTTTATTAATTGTAGGAACTGTACTTTTATTATTTGCCGGATTTGCAGCAAAATTTACCTTCTACACAAAAAATGGATAACGGATTAAAATCATAAAAATGAAAATATTAATCATTGCTGGAATAAGCTTATCGCTACTTTTTACCGGCGTCGTTATCTTTTCCTTATCGAACCTAAAAGATCGTCATAAAGGTTACACGGCAGATTTGCAAATTACGGGAAATCAGTCAGGAAATTTAAAAGTTGGATTTTCTGCCACACCTATTACCCCTAAAATTCAAGATAACTGGCAGGATAAAGATCGGAATTACAAATATGAACCTAAAAAAGGAGATACCTACACCGATGGCAACTGTAATGGGAAGTTTGACCCCGTATGGATTGCAGGTTTTAGCAACAGTAAACCTGCCAATGGCGTTCACGATGATGTCTGGGCAAGAACTATGCTCATTGACGACGGCAAAACTCGTTTAGCGATAGTCATTATTGACGCTATTGGATTTATGAATGATGATGTGGTAGATGTGCGCAAAATGATTCCTGCTTCGGCCGGGATAACTTATACCATAATTGCTTCCACGCATACACATGAAGGGGCTGATTTGCTTGGATTATGGGGTAAAAGTCCATTTAAAAGTGGTATTAATAAGGAATATCTTGCCTTCGTTAAAAAACAAATCGTTACATCTGTGGTAGAAGCTACGCTAAATATGCAGCCAGCAAGACTAGAAATTTCCCAGGATTTGTCAAATGCAGGTCCAATGGTAAAGGACACCCGAATGCCAGAAGTATTTGACTCAGGTATGAGGATAATTAAAGCCGTTGACAAAGAAAATGGACAAACCCTAGGTTCAATGGTAGTATGGGGTAACCATCCTGAAACTCTATGGAGCCAGAATCTGCTTATTTCCTCCGATTTCCCTCATTATTTGCGCGAAGGAGTTGAAAAAGGTGTTTACAATGAAAATCAACTGGAAAAACCAGGTATTGGTGGCATTTGTATCTATGCGAATGGTTCTGTAGGTGGCTTAATGACAACGCATCCCAGTTTAGCCATAAAACACCCATTTACGGGTGTTGAACTTTTTGAACCAACCTATGAAAAAACAAAAGCTCAGGGTAATACGCTCTCGATGATTGCCTTAAAGGCAATGGAAAAACCTGAAGAAATAATAGATGCTGCTGCTATTTCCCTGGTTGTAAAAACCATACCTTTTAAAATTGATAATTCGCTTTTCAGACTTGCCGCAGCTCTTGGCGTCATGAAACGCGGAACGATGGGTTGGATGAAAATGAGATCGGAACTAGCCGTGATAACTATCGGCCCCATAACCATTGTAACTATTCCTGGTGAAATTTATCCCGAACTGGTAAACGGACCTATTGAATCGCCCAGTGGAAACGATTTTGGTATTCAACCTTTAGAAGTCCCTGTCATTCGTGACCTGATGCCTGGAAAATACAAGTTTATCCTTGGTTTAGCCAATGACGAAATTGGGTATATCATTCCTAAAAGCCAATGGGATGTAAAACCACCCTTTACCTATGGCCGTGAAAAGGCTCCTTATGGAGAAGTGAATTCCCTTGGCCCTGAAACTGCCGGAGTAATTCATCATAACCTGAAGGAACTTTTTCGAAAATTGGAGAAATAGTGATTGGGGATTGGTGATTGGGGATTGGTGATTGGGGATTGGTGATTGGGAGGGAGAGAGGTTCTCTGGCGGTTGGTCATTTTTCGAAGGCGTTAGAGGTGATTGGTAATTAGTGATTGGTGATTGGGAGGGAGAGAGGTTCTCTGGCGGTTGGTCTTTTTTCGAAGGCGTTAGAGGTACTTGGTGATTGGTGATTAGGGATGGGTAATAACCAATTATACAATTACAAGTGCCATTTAAAGGTAAAATATTTATCTTTGTGAAAATTTTAAAAAACTTAACCAACCTTATTAATGAGTGTCATCAAGTATCAGTTCAGGGACGTAGAAAAGATTAAAACATCTATTTGGCAGGATGCTAAACAAGGGTCCATTCATATTGCTAAAATAATCGCTCAGGCAATTAAAGAAAAAAAAGAGAAAGGAGAAAAGATTGTTTTAGGCCTCTCTACTGGAAATTCACCCATTTTAGTTTATAAAGAACTGGTTCGTCTGCATAAAGAGGAGGGTCTAAGCTTTAATAATGTCATCTCCTATAATCTCGATGAATATTATCCGATGCAGCCTGATGCTTCTCAAAGCTATGTGGCTTTCATGAAGTTTCATTTATTTGACCATATAGATATTTTACCTGAAAATATTCATATTCCTGATGGCACCCTTCCTTTAGAAGAAGTGGAAGCTTATTGCACAGCTTATGATGAAAAAATCAGTGCATTAGGTGGCATCGACATACAATTGCTTGGCATTGGAAGAAATGGACATATAGGTTTCAATGAACCTGGATCGTTTGAAAACTCCCCTACCCGTCTTGTTCGCCTTGACGCTACTACGAGAATCGATGCGTCAAATGATTTTGGAGGAGAAGAAAATGTACCCTATCGGGCCATTACTTTAGGTTTGAAAACCGTAATGAACTCAAAAAAAATTCTACTTTGTGCCTGGGGCTTGGGTAAAGCTTCTATTATTCAAAAAGCCGTAGAAGGTTCTATTACTAATGATTTACCCGCCAGTTTATTACAAAATCATCCTAATACAGAATTTTTCATTGATCAACCAGCTGCTGAAAATCTGACCCGATTTAAAACGCCCTGGTTAGTAGCCTTATGTAACTGGACACCCGACCTCATTTGTAAAGCAGTCGTCTGGCTGTCCCTTCAATCTAATAAACCTATTTTAAAATTAACGGCTGAGGATTATAAATTACATGGATTAAGTGATTTACTGGTTGAATATGCTACCGCTTATGAAATAAATATCGTAGTCTTTAATAGATTACAACATACCATTTCCGGCTGGCCTGGTGGAAAACCAAAAGCTGACGATAGTACCAGACCAGAAAGAGCGAATCCTGCCAAAAAACGGGTTATTATCTTCAGTCCTCATCCCGATGATGATGTCATTTCTATGGGGGGTACTTTCCTTCGCCTTGTCGATCAGGGTCATGAAGTTCATGTGGCCTATCAAACCTCTGGAAATATTGCCGTCCATGACCATGATGCTTTTCGCTTTTTATCGTTTACCATTGAATTGTTGGCAAAAGGGGAGATGAATGAAGATATTCATCAAAAAATTGCAGAATATGAGCATTTAAAAGCCATTTTATCAGCTAAAAAACCAGGTGAGAAAGATTACCCTGGTATCCGTCAGGTAAAAGGATTAATCCGAAGAGGTGAAGCAAGTGCTGGCGCACGTTTTTGCGGATTAAGTGATGCCAATATTCATTTTATGGATCTGCCTTTCTATGAAACCGGCGCTACTAAAAAGAGCCCCCTTTCTGAAGCAGATGTAAATCAGACCGCTGCCTTTATAAAAAATATTGAACCTCATCAAATATTTGCCGCAGGTGATCTCGCCGATCCCCATGGTACCCATAAAGTATGTCTCGATGTTATTTTGTTAGCTATGGAGGCCTTAAAAAAAGAAACATGGATATCTGATTGCTGGCTTTGGCTTTATCGGGGTGCCTGGCATGAATGGCCAGTGGAAGAAATTGAAATGGCTGTTCCATTGAGTCCTCAAGAATTGGTACGTAAAAGGAAAGCCATATTTATGCACCAATCTCAAAAAGATACACCCCCTTTCGCTGGAAATGATCCTCGTGAATTTTGGCAAAGAGCTGAAGAAAGGAATCGGGCAACAGCTGAGACCTATCATGCCCTAGGTTTCGCAGAATATGAGGCAATGGAAGCATTTAGACGATGGAAATTTAACTTTTAAGTATGCTGGATTCCATTTTTTTTTCTGAAAATGGTTATGTAGTAAGTGAAAAACTTCTGGATACTCATGAATTAGAAAATATTCGAGAAATTTATAATCTTTTTCTGGAGAATAAAATTGAAGTTGGAAATGCAAGATCAGATTTAAGCGGTTTATCAAATGCTAAAGAAAAAACAGAGAAAATAACGCAAATTATGCGCCCTTCTTATTTTTATCCTGAACTGGCACAATTTGCCGTATATACTAAGGCATTAAATCTTGCAAAATCATTGTTAGGAAATGATATGGCACTCGATTTTGATATGCTGATTGATAAATCACCCTACACTAATACGCCGACACCATGGCATCAGGATGAAGCCTACTGGATTGAAATGGAGGACAAAAGAGCTGCTACCTGCTGGATTGCCCTCGATGAAGTGTTCAAAGAAAATGGTTGTATGTGGTTTGTGCCAGGCTCACATAAATTAGAAATTCGAAAACATACGCAAACGGGATTAAAAGGCGCTTTACAATGCGAGGCAAAGGAAGAAGAAGCAACAGCGGTGAAATTAAAAGCGGGCGATTGTACTTTTCATGACGGAAGAACCATTCACTATTCCAGTGGAAATGAAACTAGTTTCCATCGTCGAGCCCTCATTTTAAATTTCAGACCTGAAAAAATGATTCAATTTGAACGACAGAATGGCTTTAATCATTTGGGAGCACGCGAAGTCAGAAACAAAAAAGCAGTCAATTAGTTCTCCCCTTTCAAATTATTTCCTTGTTTATTTTACTTTGCGTATATTGGAACTATTAAATTTCAAAAGCACGCTAATTACGCAATGAAAACAAAACTACAACAGGTAATTCTAATACTATTTTTGCCCTTTTTGACCTGCCATTCACTGGTAGGTCAAGATATCATTCCCCTTCCCTCTCAGGTCATTTCTGCCCCTGGCTTCTTTTATTTTTCAGGTGTAACAAATATAAATGTAGACCGTAACATTGTTATTCCAACTTACTTAAACAACTATTTAAAACAAAAACAAGCTACGCTAAATTCAAAGGGTATACAAAATGAGATTTTATTATCTGTCTCAAACAATGGTTTATCCGAGGGTTATGAATTAAAAATAACCACAAACAAGATTTTCTTAACTGGGAATGACGAAAAAGGATTGTTTTATGGCATGCAAAGTTTAATCCAGTTACTTCAGCATCAACCCATGACAAATGGTAGTATTACCATCCCTTGTCAAACCATCACAGATCAGCCAAGATTCGGTTACAGAGGTATTATGTTAGACGCTGGCCGATATTTTCAACCTATGTCTTATATTAAAGAATTATTAGATATAATGGCTGCTTATAAATTCAATACCTTCCATTGGCACCTTACAGAAGATCAGGGATGGCGAGTAGAGATTGAAAAATACCCTAAATTAATGTCTAAAGCAGCCTGGCGCTCTGAAACACTGGTTGGCCATCTTAACCAAAAACCAAGGGTTTATGATGGTGAAAAACACGGTGGGTATTATACAAAAGCTGATATTAAAGAAATCGTTGCTTATGCATCGGAGAGAAATATAACCGTCATACCCGAAATTGAAATGCCTGGTCATGCCACTGCAGCCATTGCAGCCTATCCGGAGCTTGGCTGTACAGGTAAAGACCTCGAAGTACCCAGAGACTGGGGGGTAAAAGAAGATGTTTACTGCCCATCGGAAGCAACTTTTAAATTTTTAGAGGATGTTCTAACAGAAATAATCCCTTTATTTCCAAGCCCTTACATACATATTGGCGGGGATGAATGCCCCAAAAAACAATGGAAGGAAAGTGCATTAGCTCAATCGGTTATCAAACGGGAAGGGCTAAAAAATGAAGATGAACTTCAGAGCTATTTTATCAGAAGAATGGAGACCTTTCTAAAAACTAAAGGTAAAAAACTAATTGGTTGGGATGAAATTTTAGAAGGGGGCTTAGCACCTGATGCGACCGTAATGTCATGGAGAGGCATAAAAGGAGGTATTGAAGCAGCCCATCTGGGTCACGATGTGATTATGAGTCCAAATACTTTTTGTTATTTCGATTATTATCAATCTGATGCTCCAGGCGAACCATTAGCTATTGGGGGAAAGTTAACGGTTGAAAAAGTATACTCTTTTGACCCAATCCCTGACGAATTGCCCGCAGAAACCCACAAGCATATACTTGGCGGTCAAGGTAATATATGGACAGAATATATTTCTACGCTACCAAAGCTCAGATACATGGCATATACCAGAATGCTTGCTCTTTCTGAAGTCCTTTGGACTCCAAATGCTAAAAAGGAATTCTTGCCTTTTGCGGTACGCCTGAATAAACATATTGAATATTGGAAAACTAAAAATATTGATTTTGCCAATCATCTTTTTGAAATTAAACCTTCGTTAAATTCAAAAAATGAGGGCCTGGAGGTAACGCTATCACCCTTGGTACCCTGGGGAGAAATAAGATATACGCTGGACGGAACAGCACCTAATAATAAATCTGCAGTTTATGAGAATCCTATACTTTTAACCCAAAAAACGATTCTTAAATCTCAATCATTCATACAAAACCAGGCCAAAGGAAATCCAGTATCTATAGATTTTTCTCCTCATAAAGGATTACAAGCTAAGGTTTTATCAGCCACAACTCCTTCACGGACGTATAAAGGAGCTGGCGAAAGAGGCCTTATTAATGGTATTTCAGGTAAAAAAGATCAATTTAAGGATGGGGAATGGCAAGGTATAACTCCAGGTGAAGATTTTAACCTCAAATTAAGCTGGGCAGGAAAACAAAAAATAAAAGGAGTTCAATTTCAACTGTATAACGACCCGGAATCCTGGATTTATTTGCCTTCAGGAGCAACCCTATTTAGTTCAGAAGATGGCATTAACTTCAATCAGGCATGTGAATCGATAATCAGCCAAAATAAAGAAGAAAAAGTGATTACTGTGGATATTCCCTGCAAATTAAAATCATCCTATATCGGGATAAAAATTCCATCCATTGGAACTATCCCAACTTCTAAACCAGGAGCTGGAAATCAAGGCTGGTTATTTCTGGATGAGATACGAATCTATTAATTATTGATTAAAAAGCATTTTTCATGAATTTATCTATGTTGGATTGGGGCATCATCATTGCCTTTTTTGCCGTCACCTTATTTATTGGAATTTATGCCTCCCGGGGAGCGGGAAAAAGTTATTCCGAATTTTTTCTTTCTGGAAGAGATATGTCATGGTGGCTTTTAGGAGTTTCCATGGTGGCCACTACCTTTTCTGCCGACACACCCAATTTAGTGACCGATTTAGTCAGAACAAATGGGGTGGCAGGAAACTGGTCCTGGTGGGCATTTTTATTAACCGGGATGCTTACAGTCTTCGTTTACGCAAGACTATGGCGAAGGTCGGGCGTTTTAACAGATTTAGAATTTTATGAACTCAGATATAGTGGAAAACCAGCAGCATTTCTTCGTGGATTTAGAGCGATTTATCTGGGGGTTTTCTTTAATGTCATGATTATGGCCACTGTTTCCCTTGCTGCTATAAAAATTGGTGGCGTAATGCTAGATCTGGAACCAGTAGAAACGCTTCTGATAACTTCCATAATTACCGTCATTTATACTTCTATTGGGGGACTAAAAGGAGTTGTCTTAACCGACTTTTTTCAATTTGTTCTAGCTATGGCTGGTATGGTTGTAGCAGCAATATATATTGTAAATCTGCCAGAAGTTGGCGGATTAAGTAATATGTTAGCTCACCCTAATGTGGTTGGAAAACTTAATTTTTTACCCGACTTTTCTGATTCTTCTCAACTTATTCCCTTGTTTCTTATGCCTTTAGCTGTTCAATGGTGGAGTGTATGGTATCCAGGTGCCGAGCCAGGTGGTGGTGGTTATATTGCGCAGAGGATGTTATCGGCAAAAGACGAAAAAAATGCCGTTACAGCTACTTTATTTTTTAATATTGCCCACTATGCTTTGCGCCCATGGCCTTGGATATTAATTGCATTGGCCAGTTTAATTGTATTTCCTGATATTGCATCCTTACAGGCAGCCTTCCCTCATATCGACCCTAAAGTAGTTAAAAATGACCTGGCCTTTTCAGCTATGTTAAATTTATTACCAGCCGGATTGATTGGACTGCTTATTGCTGCCTTACTATCAGCTTTTATGTCCACCATTTCGACACATTTAAACTGGGGTTCCAGTTATGTCGTAAATGATTTTTACAAACGTTTTGTCAGACCAAATGCTCCTCAAAATGAACTAGTCAATGTGGGCAGAATTTCAACTGTTGTTTTAATGATTTTAGCCGCTTTATTAGCCCTTGCTTTAGAAAATGCTTTACAAGCCTTCAATATATTACTTCAGATTGGTGCAGGCACGGGTCTTATTTTTATTCTTCGTTGGTTTTGGTGGAGAGTTAACGCATATAGTGAAATAACAGCTATGTTTGTTTCCTTCTTTTTAGCGCTCTATTTTGAGTTAGGTATGGAAAATCCAATGCCTGAACATATTAAATTAATAACGGGAGTTGGACTCACAACTGCTTCTTGGATTTTGGTCACCCTGGTAACAGCTCCTGCGTCACAGGAAACCTTACTGCGTTTTTTCCGGTTGATCCAACCGGCACCAGGAGGATGGAAACCTGTCATTGAAAAAGGAATAGCATCAGGTGAACTTGACTCTAAAGAAATCGTTCCTGGCAAACTTCCAAATCAAATTTTAGGTATGGTTCTTGGTTGTGCCTTGGTTTATGCTGCTTTATTTGCAACTGGGTATTGGATTTATGGCAATGTAATCCCGGCAGTTATTTCAACTCTTTTAGCAATTTTAGGAGGCTATTTAATGTATAAAAACTGGGATAAAATTTATTGATAAAAAAATAAATTACCCGATTTGCTCTAAAAATTTCCATTTAGGGGTGACTTTTGTCACCCCTAAATTTTTTCATATATCCCTACTTTTACGATAAAATGTAGGTTTATGACTCTTTTTCAGCCAGAACAACAGGTTCATTTAAATCATATTAACACAACTAATATTCTTGTAGAGGCTAAATGTGCCCATTGCGGAGAGCCTTGTTTGCC
>JBEAXK010000062.1:0-8448 GCA_041159865.1 Bacteroidota bacterium | reverse complement strand
TAAAGGCATGTTGGGAAGAGGTTATTGCAGAATATCTACAACCCGCCAATATAAAGGCACAAGACATATCTGTAGAGATAAGAAACGATAACGGCAAACAATTTAGCGCTCATATATTATCCGATTTTTTCAAGGAAAACCAACTAAAGCATGTTTTCACCCATCCCTACACACCGGAGGAAAATGGTCCTGTTGAAAGCTTTCACAGTATATTGGGTAAAGCGCTGGAAAAAGATTTATTCCCTGACCTGAAAGGATTGGAAAAGCGACTTCAACAGTTTTATTTGAGTTACAATAATGAACGTTGTCATGGCTCCATTGCCAGCTCACCACCCTCAAAATTCTGAGCTTTGTATGACATGCAAAAAATTGAAACGATACCCATGAAGAATAATCGAACGAAATTTAAAGTTAAAGTTAAAGTGGCATACCAAGACATCAAAGAAATACCTGAAATGTATAAATACGAACATCGGGGAATAAGAACCTAAAGGAGACATTCGCTGGAGAAAATGCATAAGGATTTTTATTTATTTTTGTAACCAACGTAATCAAAAGTCCGATAATTAGAGGGCTAAACCAAATGGTTTAAAGTGGAGTAAGGAATTCTCAGCAACGGTGTTATTGAATAATGCTTCCCTTTATACGGCCATTAGAAATTCGGTGGTACATCCTCACGAAATTAGTTTCTGCCCGTCCAGTGGTTTTCATCATGCACGTCCCAACCGAGGCTCCGCATTTTGTACCTTTAGTGGACAGGTAAACTGCTCTTTGAAGATTTGGGAAGAATTCAAAATGGCAGGCTGTTATCTCGATCTTGATGGTCATTTTGGAAATTCCATTGAAGATACCAGATCTTTTGCTCCTGACTTAGAAAAAGCTATTTCCGTCGGATTTAATTTTAACCATAGGCTTTATGATGCGGCCTATTTTAAAGAGCTTGAAAATTTTTATAATAAACAACCTCAAACCTGCCCTCTTGTCAGGTAAAATTCATTACCTGGTTTGGTGTCATTGCGCCGATTCACCTAAGGATGATCAGCTGGGTGACCAATTCAGTACGGAATGGTTGATGAAATGTGCTGATTATTTTTGGCAATGGGTTAGGGAAATGGTTACCAGGCTAGCAAGAAATTTACCCGTTTCATGTGCTCTTTTTGGTGGTTATCGCGATGATGATTTCGACTCCGTCTTAAGACTTCATACAGGGGATTTGATGTCCTGTATGAAATATTGTCTGGAAGTAGATGTAAATTATCAGGTTGTTGTAAAGCCAATATAAGGGTGGAATGGGTCTTTTTTAAATCAAAAAGACCCATTCCACCTGAACCTATTGCTTTACTTACTTAGACAATCCCTTCAATTTAATTAAAATTGAGTCATCTAGCTTTTCCCATGGGAAATTTTCATTCCCAAAATGTCCATAGGCTGCTGTTTGAGCGTAAATAGGATTTCTCAATCGAAAAACCTCAATAATTTGATTAGGCCTCACAGGAAATAAATCATAAATCACCTCCACTATTTTTGATAAATCACCTCTGAGAGTACCATAAGATTCAATATGAATGGAGGTCGGTTCGCTCACACCGATGGCATAAGATAATTGCACGGTACATCTATCCATCAAACCAGATGCCACCAAATGTTTAGCAATATATCTCGCTGCATAAGCGGCACTGCGATCCACTTTACTAGGATCTTTTCCAGAAAAGGCACCGCCGCCGTGTGGACAACTCCCACCGTAGGTATCTACCACAATTTTACGACCTGTTAAGCCAGTATCTCCATGGGGGCCACCTATGGTAAAACTACCTGATGGATTAATCAGATAGTCAGGTTCTTTTACTTTTAGCCAATCTCCAAGTAAGGGTTCGAGCACCTTCTCAATGACAGCGGTGCGAATATCAGCCTGGGAAATACTTTCGTCATGCTGGGTAGAAACGACCACCTTGTCCACTGAAACTGGCTTCCCATTGTCATAAGTTAAGGTTACCTGAGATTTTGCATCGGGACGAAGCCAGGGAAGGATTTTGTCTTTACGAAAGTCATGAAGTTTTTCAACTATCTGGTGAGAAAGCATGATGGCCAAAGGCATCCATTGTTTAGTATCGCGACAGGCATGACCAAACATGATACCTTGATCACCCGCGCCGCCATCTACTACGCTATTAAAAATTTCACTACTTTGAGTATGCATCACATTTTGAATGATTGCCTTGTTGTAATTGAAACCAACGGCATCGTTATCGTATCCAATGCCCTTCAAAACGCCTTTGGCTATCTCAATGGGATCAATTTTGGCATTGGAGGTCACTTCACCTGCAATAATGAGCAGATTGGTTGTAATAAGGCATTCACAGGCGACCTTTGAAAAAGGGTCAATCGCCAGATATGCATCCAGAATAGCATCTGAGATCTGATCGGCAACTTTGTCGGGATGGCCAGCGGAAACGGATTCACTGGTAAATTGAAATCGGTTGTTCATAATATGTATTTGATTTAAGTGACCCTAAATGACAAGAACACTGGGTCTGTTGCGGCAAAATCAAAACATAAAATAACGAGAAAAGTAACGCCTCAAGAAGATAAGCGCCAACAAAACGGCATTTTAAGAAGAAAAAATTCATTTCCCTTTGTTTTTGACATCAAGTCCGCATCATTTTACCACCGCAGCAGGGTTAGTGCTCGGTTGGTGACCTTTTGGTCTCGTGATACTTTGTTAAAAATATAAGAATATAGATTGTTAACGTGATGAGTTAAAAAAAAGTTTCACGTTTGATTATTATTTTTCTTTGATAAAAAACATTTGCCATTCATTGGTTAACTATTTCTTATTTTTCACCTCACTTTCAATTAATATTTGGTACTTAATTTTAGGAAATTTATTATTTTCAAAACTAAACCATCCATTCTTTTGCCACAAAAAAAAATGAAATGAAATTTAAAGCCTTATTATTTTTAATTTCAGCGGTACTTCTTACCAGCAGTTCTTTTGCACAAACAACTGAATCGCTCAATAACCGTCGGATTTTATTGCCAAATGGTTGGTCATTGACCCCAGTTGGAAAAAATTTACCTGTTGGAGATCTCCCTTTAAATCTGGCTGTCAGCCATGATAAAAAAAGAATGGCTATTACCAATAATGGCCAATCAACGCATACCATTGACCTCATTGATGTTGAAAAGGGAATTCGTTTGGACAGTATCATTATTGCGAAAGCATGGTATGGGTTAACTTTTAGCCAGGACGACAAATTCATTTATGCTTCTGGAGGCCATGATAACAGGGTAAACAAATATGGTATTTCACAAAATAAAATGATCCTTGTAGATTCATTTATTTTAGGAAATCCATGGCCAAATATGATTGGCACTGCTGGTCTTGAGGTAGATGAGAAGCAACACAAAAAGTTATTTGTCGTAACTAAGGAAGCGAATAGTTTATTTGTTTTTGATTTGACCACAAAAAAACTACTCAATAAGGTTAATCTTGGAGCTGAAGCTTACAATTGCAAATTATCCGTTGATAAATCAAAATTATATATCAGTCTTTGGGGAAATAAAAAAGTATTGGTTTACGATATTTCAACAGAAAAGATATCTGCAGAAATTGCCGTTGGTGATCATCCGAATGAATTATTATTAAATAAAAAAGGTAATTTACTATTTGTTGCCAATTCACAAGATAATTCGGTTTCTGTGATCAATACGAAAAACAACAAGGTGGAGGAAACCTTAAACGCTTCCTTATTTCCTAATTCACCGAGTGGTTCTACCAGTAATGGCATAGCTTTAAGTGAAGATGAAAAAACACTTTATATTGCCAATGCCGATAATAATTGCCTTGCAGTGTTTGATGTAACGGTATTGTCAAAGAGCATATCGAAAGGATTCATACCTGTTGGCTGGTATCCAACCAATGTGAAAGTAGTTGGTAAAAACATTTATGTTATCAATGGAAAAGGCTTATCATCGTATGCGAATCCTTATGGACCCAATCCGGTGAATAAAGCACAAGTAGTTCGTAATTCAATGGGTGACAGCACTAAACCTGCAACAGTACAATATATTGCAGCCATGTTTAGAGGTACCTTAAGTATCATTCCGGAACCGGAAGCAGCAACGTTAGCAGTATATTCTGAGGCGGTTTATAAAAATTCTCCTTATTCAAAAGAAAAGGAATTATTGGCAGAAGGCGAAGTAGGTAACCCAATACCCATGAAAGTGGGTGATAAATCGCCAATCAAATATGTATTTTACATTATAAAGGAAAACAGGACTTATGACCAGGTCTTGTCAGACATAAAAGGCGGAAATGGTGACACCAGCCTGTTGCTTTTTGGAGAATCGGTGACACCTAACCAACATAAAATTGCAAGGGATTATGTTTTACTTGATAATTTTTATGTAGATGCAGAAGTAAGCGCTGACGGTCATAACTGGAGTATGGGCGCTTACGCAAATGATTATGTAGAGAAAAACTGGCCCGCATCGTATGGCAGTAAAGGAGGTACGACGGGTTCATCTGCTTCTCTTAAAATCGGAAATAATAAGGATGGTTTTATCTGGGATAATTGTGCTAGAAATAATGTGAGCTTCAGGTCTTATGGTGAATTTACGGCAGATTTGATGGGAACAAAGACTAAATTGGATGTCTTGAATGGTCATTTGGCCTATTTTGCATCTTATAATTTAGGTATCAGGGATACCACCCGTTATTATCAATGGAAGAAAGATTTTGATTCTCTTATCACTATTAATGCTGTACCTAATTTTTCAACTATCCGTTTTGGAAATGACCACACGGAGGGCATGCGTGCCGGAAGACCAACACCTTATGCCCATGTGGCAGACAACGATTTGGCAGTGGGTATGTTTATTGATTATTTAAGTAAGAGCCCTATTTGGAAAGAATCGGCGGTTTTCATCTTAGAAGATGATGCTCAAAATGGACCAGATCATGTCGATGCCCACCGAAGCACTGCCTATTTGATTAGCCCTTATGTAAAGCGAAATTATGTGGACCATACCATGTACACCACATCAGGCATGTTGCGCACCATGGAACTGATATTGGGCTTACCCCCAATGACCCAATATGACGCTGGAGCGACTCCAATGTGGCGATCATTCACGAAAAATCCTGATTTCACCCCTTTCAACCATTTACCATCAAATGTAAATCTGAACGATAAAAATCCAGTAAATCCTGGTATTTCAGCTGTATCAAAATTATCTGAAAAATTTGATTGGAGCAGGGAAGATAAAGTTCCGGATTTGGTCATGAACGAAATTTTATGGCAGGGCATTAAAGGAAAACCGGCACCTTCACCTGTTCGTGCTGCTTTTTTAAAGATCAACGAAAAGGAAGAAAAAGAAGAGAAGGAGTAGTAAATTTACTTGTTTTAAAAGCTATTTTAGGACAATGACACAACAAAAGACCGTATTTTTCAGGTGATGAAAAATACGGTCTTTTTAAATATGGTTTGTAGGTGAAAATGAAGAAGAAGACAAAGAACATAGTTCTGAATAATTTAAGAAACTCAAAAAACGAATAGTAGAACTAGAGTAACAATTCCGAAACTTTAGTCATTAAGAAATACTATTTTTCGGTCTTGGAATAATTACTTTGAATTGTTCCCCATCTGCATCATTTATTAATTCAATATTGGGCTGTAATTCCAATGAACGCGTGATACCCGAACCAAAACCACGGTAAATCATCCATTTGGAACCATAAGAAACCAAAAGATTATTGCGTACCACAGCGTTTCCAAGTTTAATATTTTCAACGGAAAGACTATTAGGTAAGGCACCGGGACTTATTATTTCAATCCGATCATCAAAAATCATGACACGAACAGGCGCATTTTTTGAATAATCTCTATGAATTAATGCATTTTGCAATAATTCCTCCAAAGCAATCAAAGAAATTTCGAGTTGGCCTACCGAGTTGAAATTTTGACCCGCCTGAACATAAAGCAGATTGGTAGTAAAAAACCTCAGGGTCTCTTCAAATATCTGAGGTATAGTCCCTTCTATATCCTGGCTGCTTCGATAGGTGTTACCACTGATGCTATTTCCGACAAATGAAACCGCTTTAACACAAAAGGCAGGCCTGTATTTTTGAGGATTTTTAGCGAAAAATAGTAGTCCTCCCAGTGTAAGCCGACCCTCTTTCATAATATTTAAATTATTCAATAGTTTCTCTGACATATCAAAATCTATCTCTCTTTCTCGTTTATATAATAAAGTAAGATAATATGAAACTTTAGATATATCAATGTCAGCAATAGTCGTTTGTGGAACAATCATCTCATCAAGATACAAAAGGCCGCTTTGTTGAAATAGCCGAATCAGTTCGTTATTGTCTGTTAATCTTCTTTTATCGGAACCCTGTTTTAACCACACAGCTCCATTTTTATCCTTATATGGTTTAGAGATACCTTCTGATATTTCTACGACTAATATTTTTTTAACCGATTCTACATCCTCTGAAACATTTATGACTTCAGTAAATATAAACACCTGAGGCTTAATCATATCATTCGCAATATTTGCTAAAAGTTGATTATATCTTCGAATCTGATCGGCATTCAGACCTATTAATTCACCTGTTTTATCTTCAACACCAATAAATATTTTGCCGCCCTTTGCATTTGAAAAGGCAATTAGTTCAGCTGCCATTGCATCGTTACTATCTAATTCCCTTTTAAATTGCACCTTACTGGTTTCGCCGGAACTAATAATATCTACTAATTCTATGATGGTCATTTTAAATATTTTGCTTGCTAAATTTACCTCTTTTTTTTAACATGACTCGTTCTAAAAAAGGTAAATACAAAAATGTTTGTTATTGAAGAATATTTGTCTGGAAAATGAAAAAGAATCTCAAATAACCGGATGGTTAAGAAATTCCTCCATTTTTAGTTTCAATTGTAAAAGTTTGGCCTTTGTTATTTGGTCATTGGAAAGCATTTTCATCCTCCTTAAACGAGCTTCCATTAAAAGCGGTAGCTTCAGATACACTTTCCAAACCAGATTTATATCTTGAGTCTATTCCGTATTCTACATCCATCATAAAATCATTATCTTCAGTCATTGTCGTAAAAATTTTTTAATCCAATAATTTCTGGAACCTCTATACTTAAAGTTATTCCTGTTAAAATCAGGGAGAATTTATCCATTTGCATGGCATGGGGACGACGGGGCCATACTTTTGCGAATATGGTGGAGCGATGCCGCTCTGGGTTTAGTGGAGCAGAATTCTCATTCATACTTCCAATGTTTTAATTGGTAAATGTAAGCTATTTTAATAACAAATAAACTGGATTTTAAGGACAGTTAATGCGTTTTCCAATCCGTTAACTTCGAGAATATGGCTTATATTTTAATATTCAAGTTGCGCATTGCATAAAGATTTTCCAAATGTCCATTTATTTTAGCCTGATTTTGAGCTGTTTTATTATTGCTTATCAACGAAAAATCATTTTATCTCATGATTTCCAATTTCCTGACCCATACCCCCTTTTCTGTCCGAATTTGTAAGAAATATAAACCGGAATTAACCTGATTCAGTGGAAGTCGGATACTTTCACCTGACCTTAATCCGTTAAATTTCTTCGTCAATAACTGTTGACCGTTCAATCCAATTAAATGTAGTGTCGCATTTCCAGAAATATCACTAATCGACAATATGTCCACATCATCTGAAGCGGGATTCGGGGAAATTTCAAACACCTCAGCCGGCAACAAGGAAGAAGTACTCGTGGATGCCTGGCAGTCTGAAAAGTATTTTTTTATGTAAGACCTTTGTGTAGCATTCGTTCCATGCATTGCATTCCCCTTTAAATGCACTACATCTCCTGACAGATAGGAAAATTCAGAAATCGATGGATCTCCCATGGTTACCCCAGTTGCTAATATATTATTTGGGTAACCTTTATATTTTGCAATGGTCAATGCTGCCGTTTCCGCTGCTAAAAAACTCACTCCCACCACTGAAGTACCTCCCAAATATGGGATCAGATTGTCGTTATCATTGCTAATACTTAAATATTTCCTTGTTTTTAAAGGAGAGGCCAATACATTGTATCCACAAAAAGAACCAGACGGGTCTGTGGTATTTCCAGGCTTATAAAAATTCCCCGAATGATATTGGGGTTCATTCAAATGAGAAACGATAGCACAAATGATATCAATACCCGGATTTGTATTCTCTATAAATACCCGATTTGCAAGCCCTGCCCCATTTGACGAACCTAAAATCCTGATTTTATTAGGATTCACGTTGGTATAGCCTTGCAGGTTATTCACCAGATCTTGAATCATCTCAACATCAGGCGCATCACTGTTTTCAGCGCAGATATTCCAACTAGTCTGATAACCGCTGGGAGCCACCAGAATATGACACGACAAAGTAGATAAAAACTGGTTTATCATTCCTGG
>JBEAXK010000108.1:0-12863 GCA_041159865.1 Bacteroidota bacterium | reverse complement strand
ATATTTCCTATTCCTTACCAGGATTGGATGATGTGGTTGCCTTAAAAAATCCTGATCCTTCTTCTGTAAATGAAAGTAAAAACGTTGGAAGATATAAAGATACTGGGGGTGAATGGCATGCCTTAGTCGTTGATTATGGCGCAAATATTCCTTTAGCAGACAGAAATATTTTTAAAATTAAAGTATGGGCACCTGTTGCAGGAAACTTACTGGTGAAACTGGAAGCTGGAACTTCTCCTGCGAAAGAAGTGCCAGTAGCTATAACCCAATTAAATAAATGGGTAGAATATAAGGTTGATTTTAGCGGAGAAGCAGGAAACAGTCATAAAAAATTAGTGCTTTTCTTCAACGCTGGAAAATTGCCAGGGGCAAATGATATTTATTACATAGATGATATCAGACTAGAGGCACAACCTTCAGGAATTTTAGAAGACTTTGAGCCCAAAGCTAAATTAGCCTGGGAAACTTTTGGTGCTGAAGCCGTTTTCGGTAAATTCAATGGCTTAATCGCTAACCCCGATAAAACCGGAGAAAATACGTCCACCAATGTTGGGTCCTATAAAAAAGGTTCTTCAGCTCTTGGTGGCGTAAAATCCCTTTTACCCTCAGGATTTAAATTAACCGATTTACCTCAGCTTAATTTGCAGGTTTGGGCTCCTTTGGGTGCTAAATCGCTTACCGTTAGGCTAAATTCAGCTACACAAGGTCTAAAAGAGGTGAACAGGCCCATTACCGAGACTAAAAAATGGGTGGATCTTTCTTTCAATTTTGATAATTTTAAATCTATTGCAGATTTTGAAACCGTTGAAATTATTTTTGACCCTGCATTAGTAGCTGCTGATACCTGGTATTTCGATAACCTTGCTCAAACGAAAGCAACTGTTAATCCTTGTGAGGGAGTTACTCCGCTAGCAGGTTTTATAGATGACTTTGATTGCCAGAGAAATGCAGTTGTTTCTACTACAGGAGGAAATTTCCTTGAGGTTATTAAGAATCCAGATGCCTCTGGTATTAATTCTTCTGCTAATGATAAGGTAGGAAAATACAATGATCCTTTAGATGAGTGGGGTGCCATCGTCTGGGATTTTGGAAAGGAGATTGATTTGAGTGTATTAAATCAACTTAAGTTGAAAATTTGGTCACCTGTTGCCGTTCCAGTTATGTTCAAACTGGAGGGCGGTCAGCAAGTGGAAATATTTTCAGAAATAACCGCTGCAAATTCTAAAAAATGGGTAGAATATCTGATCGATTTTAAAGGTGCTGTTGGAAAGGGTAATAAAAAACTCGTCATCTTCTTCAATCCGGGCAAACTTCCTGCTTCTCCTATTTCTTATTTCATAGACGATTTAGAATTTGTTCGTGCACCTTATACAGGTTGTATCTCAACCTTTGAGACTCCCCTGGATAATTTAGGTAAATTCCAGTATTTTGCAAATGGGGATCTTGACGGAAAACAAGTTGACTTTGTGGTTAATAATCCTAAAAAAGGAGGCATCAATATGTCAAACAAAGTAGGAGAATTTATTGAAAGACCCGGAGGTGAAATTTTTGCTGGTATGTTTGCAACAGGCCTTCCAGCTACTATTGTGGTTCCTAATAATAGCAAGAAAATATCTATGAAGGTCTGGATGGATCAAGCTGCAGAGGTGGTTTTCAAATTAGAAAGAGGGGTAAATGGAGAGCCTCAAACTGGTGATACCAAGGTAAAATATACAACACCTAATCAATGGCAGACACTTACCTGGGATTTCAGTGAAAAAGTTCCGGATAATGCTGTTTATCAGATTATTACCTTAATTATGAATTTTGATAATACCCCAACAACAGAGAAAAGGTATTATTTTGATGATATTGCTATTGGCAATTCAACTTGTGGTACGGCAACGCCTACCGTAGAGGTAAATCTGGATCCATTAACTATCTATCCTAATCCTGCAGCAGATCGCTTAGAGGTTAGAAATATGAAAAAAGTGAATAATCTCATTATTTATAATGCACTGGGTCAACAACAGGGTATTATTCAGGTATCTGGGCAGGAAGCTATGTCGCTAGATATCTCTCATCTTCAAAAGGGAATATACATTTTAGCTGGCTTTACTAAGGAAGGAAGCCTTATTTCAAATGCAAGGTTTATGAAAGAATAAACAGGGTGGGGCGGTTTCCTTTTTAAAATTGAAATCGCCCTTCTTTTCTTTTTTATTCCAAACTTTTATTTACAAATCATGACTTATTTCAGAATTTTATTCATACTGATTGTTTTTACTGTCTCTGATTTACTTTCAATTCAGGCACAGTCAATAGCAGTACCTCCATTTTCTTACGAAATTCTTAAAGAAAGAACGTTTAATTATTTTTGGAAATTAGCTGATCCGACTTATGGACAGGTACCTGACAGGTATCCTTCCCTAACTTTTTCAAGTATAGCTGCAACAGGTTTTGGTCTCACCTCTTATATTGTGGGAGTAGAAAATAAATATATTACTCGTTCCGCTGCGGCTGAGCGAACTTTAAAAACATTAAAAGCTTTATATAATCTGAAACAGGGACCAGAAGCTTCAGGGGTAAGCGGATTTAAGGGCTTTTTTTACCACTTTTTAACTTTAGATAAAGCAGAACGCTTTAAAAATGTAGAATTATCAACAATCGATACGGGGCTGCTCATGGCAGGAATTCTGACTGTTATGAGCTATTTTGATGCTTCAAATGCAACTGAGAAAGAAATTCGGCAGTTAGCCGATAAATTATATAGAAGGGTCGACTGGGCCTGGGCTATGAATCATAATCCACACATGTCCATGGGTTGGCATCCTGAAACGGGATTCATTAAATCAAAATGGCAGGGCTATAATGAAGCTATGATTTTGCTGGTTATGGCCATGGGGTCTCCAACACATCCTATTCCTTCTGAAAGTTGGGAAAGATGGTGCGAAACCTATCAGTGGGATTCCTTTGAGGGATTTGATTACGTGAATTTTGAACCTCTTTTTGGACACCAGTATAGTCATATTTTTATAGATTTTAAAGGGATTAAAGATCCTTACATGCAACAGAAGGGAATCGATTATGCGGAAAATACCAGAAGAGCTACTCTTGCAAATCAAGCTTATTGTATCAGAAATCCCAGGCAATTTAAAGGTTATTCAGCGTTGGAATGGGGTTTAACCGCTTGTGATGGACCAGCTTATGATAAAAAAATATGGAATGGAGTTGAAATTGAATTTCAGGAATACAGTGCAAGAGGCGCCGCAGCTACCCGTATTGTCGATGATGGCACTATCGCACCAACTGCTGCAGGTGGATCCATTCCTTATGCACCTGAAATTTGTATCCCAACGCTCGCTCATTTATGGAATACCTATCAGGATAATCTAATAGGTGAGTTTGGTTTTAAAGATGCTTTTAATAGAACCTATTCCTTTAACCCGAAACAACCTGATGGCTGGTTCGATAAAGATTATTTGGGTATCGATCAGGGTCCTATCCTTCTCCAAATGGAAAATTATCAGACGGGCTTAATATGGAATATAATGAAGAAAAATCCTTATATAAAAAAGGGTTTAATTAAAGCTGGATTTAAAGGAGGCTGGCTCCAATAGTTTGCAGTGAATAGCATTTTTTAACTTCAAATGGATATAATCATGCAACCAAAAATTACATTTTTTCGGTTATTGGGCTTGGGAGGTATCGTCTTACTAAACCATTTCCTTCAGTTTGATAAACTTTTTCGCAGTCAGGTCATTGACTCTGAACAACCCGTGGGTCTAGTAGATTCGCTTTTGCAACTTATGACTCTGGAGGAAAAAGTGGGACAGATGACACTGTTTACCAGCGATTGGGAACTTACCGGACCGACGTTGCGGGCAACATATAAAGAGGATATTCAAAAGGGTCGTTGTGGGGCCATTTTTAATGCTCATACGGCTGCTTATACAAGAGAACTTCAAAAAATAGCTGTAAATGAAACAAGATTGGGTATACCTCTTCTTTTTGGTTATGATGTAATTCATGGATATAAAACTATTTTCCCTATTCCTTTAGGTGAATCTGCCAGCTGGGATTTAAACGCCATTGAAAAATCAGCAAGTGTAGCTGCTGACGAAGCAACTGCCGCAGGTTTACATTGGACTTTTGCTCCTATGGTCGATATTGGAAGAGATCCGCGCTGGGGAAGAGTGGCTGAAGGTGCCGGGGAAGATCACTATCTGGGGAGTAAAATTGCCGCAGCCAGAGTAAAAGGTTTTCAAGGTAACAGCCTGAAAGATTTGAATTCCATGCTCGCTTGTGTTAAACATTTTGCAGCCTACGGCGCACCCCAGGCTGGGAGAGATTATCATTCGGTCGATATGTCTGAAATGACCCTGAGAGAAATTTATCTTCCCCCATATAAGGCCGCCATTGATGCAGGGGCAAAGTCTGTTATGACTTCATTTAATGATGTTTTTGGCGTGCCTGCTACGGGAAATAACTATCTGCTGAAACAGATTTTAAGAGATGAATGGGGTTTCGATGGATTCGTAGTTACCGATTATACTTCTATTAATGAAATGGTCGCGCATGGGGTGGCTGCCAATGAAGCCGATGCAGGTCTCATGGCAGTAAAAGCGGGTGTCGATATGGATATGCAAGGGGCAGTCTATTATAAATATCTCCTTCAACAAGTTCGCTCTGGTCAAATTTCAATGCGTTTAATAGACGAAAGTGTAAAACGTATCTTGAAAATTAAAGAAGATTTAGGTCTTTTTGAAGATCCTTATCGTTATTGTAATGTTGAAAGAGAAAAACAAACAATTCTTTCTCCTTCAAATAGAGCTGCGGCTAGGGATGTGGCAAAAAAATCAATAGTTTTACTCAAAAATCAAGGTAATATCCTTCCCATCGATGTAAATAAGGGTCAAAAAATAGCATTGATTGGTCCCTTAGCCGATAGTCAAAAAGAGTTGCTTGGCTCTTGGTCAGCCGCTGGGTTCGATACCGATTGCGTTTCACTTAAAACTGGATTATTGTCACAATTGAATAATCCTTCATTGTTACAGTTCGTAAAAGGATGTTCCATCACTGGAAATGATAAATCCGGCTTTAATGTGGCCATAACGGCTGCTAAAAAAGCAGATGTTGTTATTATGGCTTTAGGAGAAGAAGGGTTAATGTCAGGGGAAGCTGCGAGTAGATCCGATATTCATTTGCCTGGTGTCCAGGAGGAGTTATTAAAGGCAGTTTCAGCTTTAGGGAAACCCGTTATTGTCGTTTTAATGAATGGCAGGCCTTTAATTTTAGATCAGGTGGAAGTACAAGCACAGGCAGTTCTGGAAACATGGTTTCTAGGAACAGAGGGTGGAAATGCGATAGCTGATGTTCTTTTTGGAAAGTATAATCCTTCAGGAAAATTACCTATGACTTTCCCAAGAAATATGGGCCAGATTCCCATCCATTATAATGTTAAATCCACTGGAAGACCTTTTGATGCCTTAAATAAATATACATCAAAATATTTAGATGGTACTAATGATCCACTTTATCCATTTGGGTTTGGTTTAAGTTATACACATTTTGAATATTCAGATTTGCACGGAAGCAGTCCTACAATGACAAAAGTTAAACCACTTGATTTATTTGTTAAAGTAAAAAATGTAGGTGCAATCTCAGGGGAAGAGGTCGTTCAACTTTATATCAGGGATTTAGTTGCTAGTGTTACGCGTCCTGTAAAGGAACTTAAACGATTTGAAAAAATTTACCTAAAACCAGGGGAGGAAAAAACAGTTAAATTTACCTTGTTTTCCGATGATCTTTCATTTTATAATCCACAGAATTTACCTATTTGGGAACCTGGTGATTTTGATGTCTTCATTGGAGGTAGCTCTTTGGCTACCTTAAAAACCCGGTTTACCTTGGTTCAATAAGTAAATGATTTGATTAAAATTTTGATTTTATGAATTATAAAAGCGTAAATAAGTGTTTTCTTAGATGTTTTTTCGTAATAATTTCCATTTTCCTGGGCTGCATGAATGGTTTCGCTCAATTTAGGGTATCTGGAAAAATCACAAGCGAAAATAGGGAAACCTTAATAGGAGTAAATGTACTTGTGAAAAACACGAATATAGGCACTTTATCTGATATAGAAGGTCGTTTCTCTCTTGACGTTCCAGATAAACAATCCATATTGGTGTTTTCTTACGTAGGATATGCCACCAAAGAATTATCGGTGGACGGTAACTCAGAGCTTAATGTAATGATAAGCGAATCGGCTGAATTACTAAACGAAATTGTTGTGATCGGTTATGGTTCTCAAAGAAAAAGCGATCTTACAGGAGTGGTCAGCTCCATTAAATCAGAGGAAATTCAGAAATTTGCTTCTGCAAATATAACGCAGGCACTTCAAGGTAAAATAGCCGGCGTACAGGTAACATCCGGAAGCGGTCGTCCAGGCGAGGCCCCTGTCGTCAGAATTAGAGGAACGGGAACACTAAATGGTGCTTCTCCCATTTATGTAGTGGATGGACTTATTTTAGATAATATCGATTTTTTAAATGCTTCCGATATTGCTTCTATGGAGGTTCTTAAAGATGCCTCTGCAGCCGCAATCTATGGAACAAGAGGCGCTAATGGGGTTATTATTATTTCTACCCGACAGGGTACAAAAAATACAAAAGCACAAGTTAGGTTCAATGCCTGGCAAGGTTTACAGCAGCCAGCAAAATTATTGTTGCTGACCAATGCCAGTGAATATGGTACTTTGGTAAATGAATTATCGAATAAAGCCGTTTTTGCAGATCCTAAATCTTTGGGGCAAGGCACAGACTGGCAAAATGAAATTTATAGAAACGCCGCTTTTAGTAATTATAATGTACAAATAAGTGGTGGTTCTGATCTCATGACCTACAGTATTAGCGGAGATGCCTTTTTACAAGATGGTATTATTAAATCGTCGTATTTTAACAGGTATTCCCTTCGTATTAATAATACTTATCAAGTCTCTCCCTTTATTAAAATTGGTCATAATGTTTCTTATGTTCAATCTGCTGCAAATCGCGAACCAGGGGGTATCGTTTTTAATGCCTATGCTGCTGATCCAACAGTGCCTGCTGTTGATTCCGATGGAAATTTTGGAAATACCTCTGTTTTATCCAATGTTAGTAATCCAGCAGCGCAATTTAAATATAATGCTTACAACAGATCGAGTGGCCAGCAAATGGCGGGAAATGCATTTATAGATGTAAATCCTTTTAAAAGTCTTACCCTGAAAAGTAGTATTGGCTTTAATTCCTTTAGTAATAAAAGTAAAAGCTTCGAACCAGAATTTTTTGTAAACGATAAACAAAGGAACCCGGAAAGTAGATTATTTGTAGGAAATTCTCAATCTTCGGACTGGCAGTGGGAAAATACTGCGGTCTTTCAAAAAGATTTAAAACAGCACAGATTTACCTTGCTGGCTGGATATACCGTTCAAAGTAGACAAGGAGAATTTCTCGGAGGGTCCAGAAATAGATTGATTGGAGATACGGAAGATTTTTATTACCTGAATGCAGGCGATGCACAAACAGCAACGAATTACCAGGGGGCAAATACACCTGAGCGTTATGAATCTTATTTGTTTAGAACAAATTATGCGTTTAAAGATAAATATTTAGTCACTTTTAGCTTTAGAAGAGATGGTTCATCCAAATTTGGAAGTGAAAAAAGGGGTGGAAATTTCCCTTCTCTCGCCCTTGCCTGGCGTGCCAAAGAAGAATCCTTTTTGAAAAATCTCGAGGGATTAAGTAATTTGAAATTTAGAGCAAGCTGGGGTATCCTTGGGAATGATAAAATTCCTACCGGTGCCGCTATTCCAACTGTTACAAATAATCTAAGTGCTGTTTTTGGTCCAGAGGAAGCCCTTATTTTTGGAGCTTCCCTGATTACATTAGCGAATCCTTTCCTTCAATGGGAAGAATCGAGAAGTTTAAATGGGGGGGTTGATATTGGGTTTTTTGACAACAGACTAACAGGTGAGTTTGATGTTTATCATAGATTGACTTCTAAAATTTTAGTGCCAGTTCCTATTCCTGATTACGTGGGTTCTGCGGGAAATCCCTATGTAAATGCCGCTGATGTGGTAAATAAAGGCTTGGATATCACACTGAATTTTCAAAATAAAGAAGGTAAATTCAATTATAAATTCAGTGTTTTAGGGTCTTTCATAGATAATAAGGTTATTTCACTGGGGTCAACGGGAAATGCGCTTAGAGATGTAGTTGTGAATGGTGATTTTGCAACCCTTACCCAACCCGGCTTTCCAATTGGCTCTTTCTTCGGTTATAAAGTCGCAGGTATTTACCAAAATGCTGAGGAGATTAAAAAATATCCGAATAATAATCCAGTAAAACCAGGAGATTTACGCTTTGAAGACATAAATGCGGACGGTATTATCAATGCAAAAGACAGAACTTGGCTGGGTAGTCCAATACCTACCTTTAATTATGGATTTAATCTTGAATTTTCCTATGGTGGTTTTGATTTTAACGCCGATTTTAACGGGGTTTACGGAAATAAAATCTTGAATGCCAAAAAAATGTTTCGTGGATTTGGTATTCCTAATTTTGAAAGTTCTTTCTTAAACAGATGGAATAAGGATAATCCCTCGGAAACCGATCCAAGAATTACCAATGGGGGATATCCGAATTTTGTGGTTTCTGATTATTTTCTGGAGGATGGCTCTTTCTTTAGACTGCGTACTCTGGGTATTGGATATACCTTGCCACAAAATCTGATTCAAAAAATAGGAATCAAATCATTGCGAATTTATGCCAGGGCAAATAATTTGTTTACCTGGACCAAATACTCGGGATATACGCCCGAGGTTGGTTCGGAAAATGTGCTTCAGGTTGGTATAGACAGAGGCATATATCCATTGGCGAAAACAGTTGTTTTTGGTGTTTCATGTAATTTTTAATTTGTAGAATAGTTAATATGAAAAATATATTTCCTCCATTTCGTTTGATTTTATTTGTCATTGGCCTCCTTTTATACCCTTCTTGTGGGGAAGATTTTTTGCAGGTAAAACCTTTAGGTGAAATTAATGCCCAGAATTTTTTCCAGGAAGAAAAGCATGGCGCTTGGGCAGTAAATGCCATTTATAACCAGTTGAGAAGCTGGGATCTGGTGTCTTTTCCTTATCTGGGTATGACAGATATGGTCTCAGATGATGCAGTAAAGGGGAGTTTTCCTGCCGATGCAGAACGTCTCAATGCATTTGAAGACTTTACTTATGATTCACGAAATCCGGAGGATATCAGACAGACATGGAAGGGGTATTATCAAGGTATCTTTAGAGCAAATGTAGCCATTGACGGAATACCAAAGATTCCTAAGATGAATGAGTCACTTAGAAAAAAATGGCTGGGTGAAGCTCATTTTCTAAGGGCCCATTTTTATTTTAATCTGGTCAGATGGTTTGGTTCGATACCTTTAATTACCAGACCTTTAACACAAGATGAATTTTATACCCAGGAAAGAGTGAACACCGGAAAAGTTTATGATCAAATTAAATCCGATTTAATTATAGCCATAAGTAATTTACCGCTTAAATCTACCTTGGAACCAGTTGATTTAGGAAGAGCGACTAAGGGTTCTGCCGCAGGTCTTTTAGCTAAAGTTTATTTAACCCAGTCAGATTTTGCCAATGCTGCAAAATGGGCAAAGGAAGTCATTGACTCAAAAGAGTATTCTCTTTATCCAGATTATGCCAGGTTGTTTAGACGTGAAGGTGAAAATGGGGTGGAATCTCTTTTTGAAATACAAGCAACAGCCTTGGAAGCCTCTTATGCAGCTGCAACACCTTTTAATATGGTGCAAGGCGTGCGCGGAAGTCCTAATCTGGGATGGGGATTCAATAATCCTTCTGACGATTTAGTTCGTTCTTATGAACCCGGTGATCCAAGAAGGGATGCCACCGTTTTATATGTAGGCGAAGTCCTTCCTGATGGTTCAGGGGTCATCGAAGATAATCCTTCAATGGAAAATGAAAGATACAATCAGAAAGCATGGGTAGAATCACATCCTGGTCTTCAGGACAATGGCCCAGGAAATATTAGAATCCTTCGATATGCAGATATTTTATTAATTGCAGCTGAGGCATTAAATGAATTAAATAATCCAACAGAAGCACTTAAACATTTAAATCAGGTCAGGCAAAGGGCCAGGGGAACGAGAACAACGGTATTACCAGACGTCGTTTCTGTTGATAAAGTAACCCTTAGGGAGCGGATTTGGAAGGAACGACGTATTGAACTTGCCATGGAGCAGCAGCGTTGGTTTGATCTCGTCAGAACCGGGCAGGTAGAAAAAACAATGAAAAATCTGGGTAAGAATTTTATTAAGGGCAAGCATGATTTATTTCCTATTCCACAAACTGAAATTGATTTAAGCGAAGGTAAAATGGTCCAAAACCCAGGGTACTAGTAGAGGCGATGCACGCATCTTTTAATTCCAAAATCACTCATTGTTTTCTCCCCGACAGGTTCCAATGCGATGATTACTATCGTTTCTCTCTCTTAATAAGGATTAATTTGTTGATCAACTCCTGTTTTAATTGAACAAAATTTTAATGATTCTATGCATATATCTTTTTATTTTAATAGCGCACCTTGAACAATCCTGAAATATATATATGTTATAGTTTGGTAATCTTGGTATTTTTTCATTCCTTTGAAAATTGCTTCCAGGATTTAAATATAGACTAATACATTGAATTTATTATCAAAGTAAATTGAATTTCCTTATGCCTTTATTGAGTGGTTTGGTTTTGTTTTTTTCAATCCTGTTATTAGTTTATAACAAAGGATTTAAGACTGCTAATATTTATCTGGGACTGTTTTTATTTACATTCAATATTGTCACCTTAACTCATTATTTCTATACATTCAGTAATTCTAAAGAATTAATAGCATTGCTTTTAAGTTTACCTCTTAATGCATTGGCATTTACTATTGGACCTTTGGCTTATTTATATGTTCGTTCCATATTAAAAGATAATACTTATTTTATAAAACAAGATTGGGTACATTTTATAGTGTTCGCTATTATATTTTTTGGAAGATTGCCCTTTAATTTTGAAAGCTGGGACGCTAAATTACTTTCGGCAGATGAAATCATCCATAATTTTAGAGGAAGTTTAAAATATTCGAAATATAATACTTTTTTACCCCTAAGAATAAATTATGCAATTAAGGGGATTCATTTTTTAATTTATTTATCTGCCATTTGGTACTTAATTCTAAATACAAAATTTAAAATATCCAAATTAAATGAAGAGCTGAGGCAAACAAAAATAGTTAAAAACTGGCTGTACTTTTTTGTTGTAATAGTTTCATTCTTAGGGACTCTTTTTTTTAGTTTAACACTAATTATTCTAAATATTGAAGATAGGAATGCTTTTCAATATGAGGGGAATCTTATATTTTCATTCGTTTTTATTGGATTTTTAATCTTTATTCTTGGCCTCGTTTCATACCCACAAATATTATATGGTATACCTTTAGAAAGAGTCTCATCGAGGATAAATGTAATGGATGTTTCAGGGGCTGAAACTAGTAAAATAGAAGTTATTTCTTTTGATTTAGATTATGTCGAAAAAATCAGGATATTACTTAAAAACTGGATAGAGAAAAAAAAGTATTTAGATGTTGAATCAACTACATATAGTTTATCAAAGGACATTAATTTACCAAATCATCATGTTACTTATTTTTTTAATAATGTAAGTGATGAAAAATATATTGATTGGCGCAACAGATTAAGGATTGAGCATGCAATCAGTTTATTGAAAAATAAAGATGGATATGATAAAACGATTGAAAATTTAGGTAAAGAAAGTGGATTTAAATCTTATTCTGCTTTTATTCAAAGTTTTAAGCAAATAACTGGAAAATTACCTAAAGAATATATTAGGGATTTAAAAATATAGTCATTACCCATAGAGGCAATGTACGCATCGTTTTCTCTCCTACAGCTTTCAATGTAAAAATTACCGCCAATTAAACCTTTTGAATCACGATTTACAGAATTTCGAGGATTACAAAGGACGTCTTCGTTTTAATCTGTAGGGAAGTTTGAAAAATGGTTGCTTTTTGACATTCTTTTCGCAGATGCATTAAGCATCGTCTAATCTAGAAATGCATGCATCGTATAATCTAGAAATTCACCGTCTCTGTCGTGATAGGTTCCATCTAATGTTCCATCCCGTTAAGCATAAAAATCAAAAAAATCACCGTTCACACAAGAATTAGTTTCCTTATTTGGGATAGTATTTTGTTTTCTACTATCCGCTTTTTTTTCTTAATTGGATAGATCACCGGAGGTATATAGCACACCTTTTCATAAACTACTTTTTTTTTATTTTGAAAAAAAGCTATTATTTTCCCTTTTGACCCATTTTTAGGTTGAATTGTGAACAAATTCCTTTGAATTCTCAGAATTCAAAGGAATTTGATGCTTAAATATTTCCTACATCAGTTGTTTAGGTTCAGATTTGTACTATCACTAATTTAAAAAATCATAAAAGGATGTTAAGAATTTTACCATTTCTAATAATTTCTTTATTCGGGTTTGCAAAATCTAACTCAAATGGAGAAAGGCCAATGGGTGGAAATACGACGAGTGAAAAACAACCGATTGAAATAAAAAGTAGATTACAGTTTAATCTGGAAGAACTTAAAGTACGCTGAAAAAAGGCAGTACATGTCCGTTCCCTGATAACTGCCGCTGCGTCTGTGGAATTGACAGCAGCCACCAAATTAGGCTGTGTCTATGTCCGTTGTTTAAAGAATTGATTTTTATTTATAAATAAGACTGTAACTATCAAAGAAAAGGTACGGTAAATGGAGTTTTCA
>JBEAXK010000088.1:0-12673 GCA_041159865.1 Bacteroidota bacterium | reverse complement strand
CGCGCCTGAGAAAGATTTATTTGTTCTTGATATCCAAAAGGTTCCTCGTCAATAAATTGCTTGCTTTTTCCTGCTTTTTTAACAATCTTAAATTTATCGTATAAATCGCCTAAGGTTGTATAAGCAGCGTAAGTTAAAGAATCGCCGTTCACATGGACGGTTTGGTAAAGCTGTGTCTCGTTTGCAGCCCGGTCAATCCAGGAAAGCATACTCGAAAGATACATTTTAGGACCACTGACAGAAACCACATAAACGGGCCCTGTCGAATCCATCACCATACTTCCTTCTGGCAGATTATTACCTCCACGGGCATAAGTGTGATCATGCCCCTGTAAAACTAAATCGACATTGTATTTATCAAAAAGAAGTTTTAAGCTATTTTTAAGAACGGGATTATCTCTCCCTGCAGCTGGGGAATAAACAGGATGGTGCATGGTAACAAACGTCCATTTATTGGGATTATTTGCCAATACTTTATCCAACCATTCCATTTGAGAAGCACTGTCTTTTTTATGTGCTAAAAAGGCAGTTGTATTGAGAGAAATAATTCTTGCACCTTGAAAATCAGTATAATATACAGTCTCTTCCAATCCACTTGGGCCATTTTCCGGCAAAGTGAAAGAAGGTCTCCAATGGGCAGTTAATTTTGATTCCGTTGGGGTCACGCGAGAATATTCATGATTACCAGGGGTTAAAATGCTGGGCATATTTTGATAAATCCAACCTCCGGCGTAGAACCATTCTCCCCATTCCTGATCTCTTTTATTTATATTAATTAAGTCACCGGCATGAATCATAAAATCAGCTTTGGGCAAATCGCTGTATGCCTGGCGAATGGTTCTTGACCATTTTGATTTCAAATCGTTTTGAGCATCCCCAAAATATAAAAAAGAAAAGGGTTTCACTCCTTTGGAAGCGGTCGTAAAATGCACCCATTCACTCCAGATATTTCCATCTCCAACCCGATAGGCATAAGTTGTTTCCGGGCTTAATCCAGAAAATTTAACAGAATGATAATGAGCAACATGTAAATCATTTAGGAGCATTTCTGTTTTTGCTTCTCCAAGTTTGATACTATCAAAATCGGGACTGGCAACGGCCTTTTGAATTTGTGCAACTCCTTTAAGGACATTGATAGAGGTACGCCAGTTTACAGAAAAAGAGGTGGCAGGATCATCGTGCCAAGTAGCAATTATTCTGTCAGGAACGACTGTTGGCGGATAAAAATCAACGGGTGTTGATGGGGTTTGTGCCCAAACATGAAAACTAAAACAAATCGCGGTATAAAGGGTTAGGATCAGGTGTTTCATAAATGATTCATTGTTATTTACAAATGTACTATTTTTGCCCACTTAAATTTATTCATTTTTGAAAAATAAGAGCAATGAGCAAGCGAAATAAATTGCAGCGCTTCGCCGATTTACTGTCCTTCCCCAATGTTTATGAAAATAATGATGGGAGAAGTGCTGTGCTCGCAGGTGCGTTTGGCGCAGAAAAAGAGCTCGCAGGGAAATGGAATGAGGTACATTTTCAAAAAGATGCACCGCTGATTTTAGAATTAGGTTGCGGTTATGGAGAATATTCAGTAGCTCTGGCCAGACAATTTCCTGAAAAAAATATCATTGGTATAGATTGTAAAGGTTCGCGCTTGTGGAAAGGAGCTTCTATCGGACTGGAAGAAAATTTAAAAAATCTGGCCTTTCTTAGAACCAGAATTGAAATGATTTCTTTCTTCTTTGGAAATCATGAGGTTTCTGAAATATGGATTACCTTTCCAGATCCTTTTTTGGAAAATTACCGAATTAACAGGAGATTAACGTCTCCAGCCTTTTTAGAAAAATACAGAGAAATGTTAAAACCAGATGGTATTGTTCATTTAAAAACAGATGAATCAACGCTTTATCAATACACTTTAGATATTCTTTCCAAAGAAAATCAGGCAAAAGTACTTATCGCTAATGCAGATATTTATGAAGCAGAACTACCCAATCCGCTGCTCACTACTAAAACACGCTATGAAAATAAATTTTTAGGAGAGGGAAAAGCCATCAAATATATACAGTTTACCTTATGAACCAGTTAGCGAAGAATAGCTTGATTGACAAATACGGTCAAGATACCAGACTAAAAGAAATAGATCGTATTTTCGAAACACAACAACCCGCTTATCTTCGCGCTACATCGGTCTTTGGCGCTCAGGAGTGTTTTATCGTTCGTGGATTATATGAACGAAAAAAAAGACCTTTTTTAATCATTGCTGAAAACAAAGAAACCGCTGCTTATTTTTGGAATACGCTTAGTTTACTTTTTGATAAAAAACAGATTTTTTTTCTACCTGATTCTTTTAAGAGGCCTACTCATTTCGAAGAAATGAATAAGCCGAATATTCTCGAGAGAACAGAGGTTGTTTCAGCACTTTATGATAAAGCGGGATCCACGGTTATTGTCACTTATCCTGAAGCCCTTTTTGAAAAAGTGGTAAATCCTGCAGAACTGGAGAAAACCCGGCTTAGTTTTTCAAAAGGAGAAAAATTAGATAGAGATTTTATTGTAGAAATATTGTTAGACTACGGTTTCTCCCGAGAGGAATTCGTCTATGAACCTGGTCAATTTTCAATCAGAGGAGGTATCATCGATATTTATTCGTTTGGTAATGAATTACCTTATCGTATTGAGCTTTTTGATGATGAAGTGGAAAGAATCAGATCTTTCGATCCCATGAGTCAGCTTTCCCAGCAAGAACTGTTTAAGGTTAGTATTGTTCCAAACATGAATAAAAGGTTCGAGAAATCTGATAAAATCGCTTTTACAGAAATTCTGCTTCCTGAAACTTTGGTCATAGTCTGGGATATGAATCTTTTACATGAAAAATTAAAGATTTGTGAGGAAAAAGCAAGTGATTTTAGTAAAACAATCTCGATTTTACACGAAAGTGAGGAAGCCGAATTTGCCAGAGAAAAACCTTATGTAAAACCTGATGTGCTTCTTTCAGCCCTAATTACGAAATCTATTCTTTTTTTTAGTGCAAGAAACCAGCCTGTTCCTATCCCGAATCAAATTGATTTTTCCGGAAAACCGCAACCGCAGTTTAATAGAAATTTTGATCTGTTAATTACGGACTGGAAAGAGAGGCAAGCCAAAAAACAGGAAATCTATTTATTTACGGAAAATGCGCGGCAAGTTGAACGCTTTCATGCCATTTTTGAGGATATGAAAGCAGACTTAATCTTTCATCCCGTTATAATGGGTTTACATGAAGGATTTATCGATGAAGGTTTAGGAATCGCCTGTTTTACGGATCACCAGATATTTAATAGATTTCATCGTTTTAAACTTAGGCACACTTACTCAAGAGATCAGGCATTACAGTTAAAAATAGTAAAAGAGCTGCAACCAGGTGATTTTGTATCTCATATAGACTATGGGATTGGAAAATTTTCAGGTCTTCAGAAAATTGAAATTAATGGAAATCTTCAGGAGGCCGTAAGATTATTTTATAAGAATAATGATATCCTATACGTCAGTGTCAATTCCTTACATAAAATTTCAAAATATGTGGGAAAGGAAGGTACGGAACCTCAACTTAGTAAATTAGGTTCGGATGCTTGGAAAAATCTGAAAAATAAGACAAAAAAGAAGCTTAAAGATATTGCGGCCGAGCTAATAAAACTTTATGCTCAACGGAGGGCTGCCCCAGGATTTGCCTTTCCTCCAGACAGTTATTTGCAGGATGAACTCGAGGCATCCTTTATTTATGAGGACACCCCCGACCAATATAAAGCGACTGTCGATGTGAAAGCGGACATGATGAAACCTTATCCCATGGATCGTTTAATTTGCGGTGATGTTGGTTTTGGGAAAACGGAAATTGCCATAAGGGCAGCTTTCAAGTCGGTGGTGGCAGGTAAACAAGTGGCCATATTGGTGCCAACAACCATTCTGGCCTTGCAACATGCCAAAACTTTTCATGGCCGACTGGAGCCCTTCGGCGTTACGGTCGATTATGTCAATCGCTTCAGAAGTACCAAAGAACGGAAGGAGACTTTTGCGAAATTGGCCGAAGGTAAAGTTGATATTATTATCGGTACCCATAGTTTATTGGGGAAGGATACCCATTTTAAAGATTTAGGATTGCTTGTCATTGATGAGGAGCAGAAATTTGGCGTGGCTTCCAAAGAGAAATTACGAAGCCTGAAAACGGATGTCGATACCCTTACACTCACCGCTACACCCATACCCAGAACGCTACAGTTTTCTTTAATGGCTGCAAGAGATCTTTCTATAATCAGAACGCCGCCGCCAAACAGGCAACCCATTCAAACCGAGGTTCATGCGTTTAATGAGGAGCTCATCAGAGATGCCATTTACTATGAAGTGAATAGGGGGGGTCAGGTATTTTTTGTCCACAATAGGGTGAAAAATCTGGAGGAAATGTCCGTCCTTATAAAAAAATTATGCCCTGATATTTCCATTGGCTTCGCTCACGGACAATTGGAATCATCAAAACTTGAAACAACTTTGATGGACTTCATCGACAAGAAATATGATGTGCTAGTATGTACCAATATCATTGAAACGGGATTGGATATTGCCAATGCAAATACGATGATTATCAATAATGCCCATCAATTTGGCTTGAGCGATTTACATCAGCTGAGGGGGCGCGTAGGTAGGTCAAACAAGAAAGCCTATTGTTATTTGCTTAGTCCTTCCATGTCCTCTCTCACCGATGACGCCCGTAAACGGTTAAAAACGCTGGAAGATTTTTCTGAACTTGGCAGTGGTTTTCAGATTGCCATGAAAGACCTGGATATCAGAGGTGCCGGAAATATTCTGGGTGCCGAACAAAGTGGATTTATCGCAGACATTGGTTATGAAACCTATCAGAAAATATTGGAGGAAGCTGTCCAGGAACTGAAGGAGACAGATTATAAAGATTTATTCAGAGAGGAATTAGAAAAGGACAGGAAGTTTGTTCGCGATGTTCAAATAGAGACAGATATTGATTTATTCATTCCCGATAGTTATGTGAGTAATGTCCAGGAACGTTTAAGCATGTACACCCAGATTGATCAGATTGAGACGGAAGAGCAGATCGATGATTTTATTAGCCAGATGGAAGATCGTTTTGGACGGGTACCTCATCAGATCCATGAACTTTTTGAAGGATTACGGTTGCGCTGGATTTGTAAAAAAATAGGTTTTGAGCGTATTATTTTAAAGGGAAATAAGCTGAGATGTTATTTTATAGATAATCCGCAATCGCCTTATTACGAATCGCCTCAGTTTCAAAAAGTGCTTCAATATGTGGCAGGTTCCGGAAAAAAGGAGGGCTTATTGATTAAAAAATCAACAACGAACCTCATGTTGATACACGAAAATATAAGGAGCCTGGAAAAAGCTAAAATACTACTTAACCGCATTGCTGGAGAGATTAATCAATGATTTATGAAAACAAATCTGTTTTTGCTTCATTTTGTATTTCTTTTACTGCCCTGTCTTTCTTTTTGTCAGGATAAACAGATGGATTTAATAGATTTAAAGCATATTATCCAATAGACACCATCATATAAAAGTCAAATAAAAAGTCAGAGAAAAAAGGACTTTGATAAATTATTTGAAAAATTAAAAACAAAAGTAGTTGAAAGTAACACAAACCTTGAACACTTTGAAATATTAAGTGAGCTTGCAGGACAAATAAATGATAACCATTTTGTTTTACATTACATACCAGATAGCTATTTTGATTGGCGAAAAATGGCAGACAAATTATATGAAAGTCAATTTCATAAAAAGGATTACTTAATAAATCATCCCAAAACTAATATCCACGCTGATTCATTAGAAAAAATCTTAAATACTAAAAATATTAATGAGGTAGAAGGCATATATTATTTTTATTCGTCCATTAAGATTGGAGTATATCGAATAGATAGTTTAACATTAAAGGGGACCATTCTTCAATCAAATTCACCTTTATGGGAAAAGGGGGATTTGTGTTTTATACTAAAGGAAAAAAAACCAAATTATTTTCATTCAATAAACTATTTGATAATTCAAAAAACACTTCAATTCAATAAGAATGAAAAATTTAAAGATGGAGAATTACTTGGGTATATTATAAGTAAGACAATGAATAAACCTTTATACCCATTTATTCCTGATACGGTGAAAAAGTTTTATACTTATAAAATCAATTCCAGTACACGTTATGTGAGATTGGGTGACTTTATGGTAAATGCTTCTAATATGAAAATAAGTAAGACCTTTTTCAACGAACTTAAGTCTTCAATGAATGAAAAAACCATTCTTTTGGATTTGAGAAATAACAATGGAGGAGGGTTTATGATATCAAGACCGTTTTTAAAATTATTTAAAAAATATTCAAGGGGAATGAAATTAAAGTTTTAATAAATCGGAACACGGTAATTAATTCTGAACAATTTGTAATCAGATTAAAAAAATGTAAAAATGTAACTTTATATGGTGAAGGCACAAAAGGTATGGTTACCTATGGAAGTAACTATGGGAAACAAATACCATTAAATTCAAAAGGGTTATTTGTATATCCGACGGATATGAGAGGGTTTAAAAAGGACTTACATTATGAAACAGTAGGTATGCAACCTGATGTCTATTTAAGCAAAGACATAGATTGGATTGAACAAGTATTAAAATTCGGGAATAGACAAATAAAAAGCCATTTATTCTGATGACCTTTTCTGTGCCGCTACAATTTACCGTTTGCTTTTTCAATTTCTAATGCTGCCACATGGATTGCTGCTACATCTCTTACATCCAACATAACTATATTTGCTTTGGGGATAAATGGATGTTGGTTATCATTAAGCAAATGCTGATTGAAGACAAAATGACGTTCAAATACTTCGCAGAAAGTATGAAGCCATTGCTACCGGCATACTTTCTTCTAAGCATATTCTCGGAACGGAGCATGGGCCGCTATTATGCAGCGTTTCCTTCCATTGGTTTTATGTTATTTAATTCTTTCTCCTTTTGATTTTTCTCTTCTTCAAGATCATAATCATCTTGTAAGCCCAACCAAAATTTTGCGCTTGTTCCGAAAAATTTGGCAAAACGTAACGCAGTATCAGCGGTTATTCGTCTGTTGCCTTTGATTATTTCAGATATGCGTGTTTGTGGCAGAAATGTAGACTTTGCTAGACGATAAGCAGAAATTTCCATTGGAATTAAGAATTCCTCAAGTAGTATTTCACCAGGATGTATATTGCTCAACTTTTCCATAACTTCTTTTTAATGGTAATCAATTATTTTAACATCGTAAGCATCATTATTAAGCCATTGAAAGATGATTCTCCATTGATTATTTATTCGAATACTATAATAGTCTTCAAGGTCACCTTTTAATTTTTCCAGTCTGTTTGCAGGAGGAATTCTTAAGTCATTTACATCTTGTGCATTATTAAGCATCCTTAATTTTCTGCGCAATACATCCTGAATTTCATTTGGCAATTTTTTCGACCGAATTCCATTCCAAATTTTTTCGGATTCTTTATCGCCAAAAGTCTTTATCATTAATATTGATTTACGTTACTAACGTTAAAAGTAAGTAACTTATTTTAATTGTGCAAATTTTTCTTGATACGTAGGTTTAGCGGGAGTTGTTAATGCTACATAACTTGTTGCTAACCGCCATTGGTCAGTTTTATTCAAAATTGCAACTTATCTGAATATAGTGAAACATTAAGTGATCCATCCCTTTATATGAAGTTATTAAACCTAAAAATGAATATATTAATTGTATGAAAACGAGCACTTCCCAGCAATTTCGGGTAAAGTTTGCCTCTTGCGCTTCTATGGTTCGGTAATTAAATTATTTGATCAAATGAAATTCGTGTCGTGCGCCACCATTTTCATAATAATACCACAATTCGTGGTTTTTTAATCTGATTATAGTATTGTATGAGGACGAAACGGTGCTAGTTTGATTATTTAATTCTATGCTGCCTACTCCGGTTAAATTAACCTGCATTTTATCATTCTCAAATGCCCAATTGCCGGTTTCACTAAATTCAATAATGAGAGACAGTCCGGAAATAGACATTATGAAGGGCGATAAAGAAACTTATATTCAAATGATAAAAGCCAAATATAAAGCAAAGACAGAATTTTTTATTAATCTTTCATCTATTTCCTGACTTGTTTGGTACAGGCTCTAGGCATGCCCATAAGCTTGACAATTGAGGCAAACCCGCATTTTTTTTGATGTATTGGGTCATAAATCATGACTTTCAGGAAGGGTGAATGGTTTTACCTTTTTTTGGATAATTAATAAGAGATCAATTATATGATTTAATCACATTTTACACTTTTAAAAAATCAAAGCCAGAAACAAAATCATCGGGATATTTCTGACCATTTAAACCGATGATTTTCATAACTTTAGGTTAACTGGTTAACCCAGCATTTGATAAAACTATAAGAATGGATAAGTCTCTGTAGTAAGCTGAAAGTATGACATTAGCTCAGGATTTTGAAGACTTTGTTAAACTCCTTAATAAACACCAAGTTGATTACATGGTAGTTGGTGGCTAGCCTTGGCATTTCACGGAAAACCAAGACATACCGGGGATTTAGATATTTGGATCAATTGTTCTGAAGCTAATGCCGAAAAATTAGTCATTGCAATTAAGGAATTTGGATTAGCAAGTTTAGGATTATCTAAGTCTGATTTTATGAAAGAGGGGTATGTTACACAAATTGGTTATCCTCCTTTGAGAATTGATATTTTAAATACTATTGATGGTGTTACCTTTGAAAGTGCTTTCCCAAACAAATTACTTATGGATGTGAATGGATTGGAAGTGAAGTATATCGGTTTAAAAGATTTTATAGTTAAAAAAACTGCCTCTGGAAGAAGTCAGGATATCGCAGATTTGAAAGAAATCAAGAATATTCAAGAAGATTAATTCAGTTCAACGTTTATCCTAACGTCACTAACAAAAATAAAAATCGAGGTAAAGCAGCCGCTTTGATTTGGCTGAGTTTAATCTAGAAATCCAAGTTAACAAATCATGATATATTTTCAGCGACGACATGCCAGATGCTATTATCGGTTCACTTAAGCATTGATTGTGCTAATCTTAATTTATTCTATCGTCATTTTAAGTTTCTTTCCAAGTCCAGCCTCCACTATCTTCCGAAAAGTAGATATTTCAAGGTCAGTTTTATCATTCTCTATCCTTGAAATGTAAAATCTTGTTGTTCCGCTTCTCAGGGCTAACTGCTCTTGTGTCATACCCGCTTTTAATCTTGCACTTCTTATCAGTTTGCCATACCTATATTTTGAGGGCTCATTAATACTTTCACTTAGTTCGTAAAGAACATCTGCTCCTATTTCGTACGGCAAGATTAAATCTTCCCCGTTTTCTCCATTTACTTTAATCTTAAGGTTTGGCCATGACAACGTATAGTTTATGAGTTTTACTTTTTTAAAAACTTTTTCGTCCATTAAGGGGTATTCTAAATCGTTTTCGGCAACATTCCACTGTTTAAAAATCTTGACAAAGTCCAGTACCCTGCTCTCTCCGTTGTTGAACATACATTGAATTTTGTGTCCAGAAATCTTTTCGATTTTTACAATTCTAGGTATTTTAACTTTCTGCCTCATGGCCTTGGATTTAATTTGTTGAAAATATCCAAAAGGAATTTTTTATTATCTGCCGCCCAGTCTGTTACTTTTTTTCTCTGTACTTTAGGTATTTTTCCCATATAACACGCTAACGTTTCAATGACAATAAGCTCTTCAAATTCAGCGAATTTAGCATGAAAGTGTGGCGGTGGATGGTCACGCGAGTAAATGTCAATCTTTATATTATTTATATTTTTTACTGTCGGCATAATGTGTTATCTAATTAGACAACAATAATACAGTATTATTTTGTTAATTCCAAGTTAGTACAGTTTTTACAATGATTGCTAGGTAGAAAGGTGGTGTCTGCTCACCCATGTCGGTCTGCTTAAGTACAAATTCTTGCTTGGCTAGATGTCTAGGAGGAACTTGTTAAGAAAGGAACGGTTGCATAAGATTATTTTAAAATCATTATAACTAGGGAAATAAATGAATTTGAATTTTTCGACCTTTATAATAAATGACTACCTTCAAAATATCAAATACTGGCTAAGAAAATGGATAAAATGAAAAGAAAGATTTATCCAAAATACGAACTTAAGAATTTACCCGGTATTTACCGAAAAGAACTTCAATAGTGCCTTTTTTTGAGCCATTTCCATCGTCGGTTGGGCGATTTGTGCGTTGAATATCTGTGGACACACCCTTTGGTATTTTGAATTTTTTTACGTCGATGGTCAGTTTAATTCGGGAGGGTAACCCCCATGATTTATCCGTTGTATAATCATATTCGCTAAGAATGGTCCCGTTCGACCGACTGGTAATAACCGACTTGAGGATAACCATAGACTGGGCGTCCACCCAGATTTTAGCAAGGACTAAGTCTCCCTCGTTTGCCAGTGGTAATAAGGTAATAATTTCCGAACGAATGCCCTGAATAAGCTCATTTCCAGACGAGATGGCAGTGAATTGATTGGGTTGACTAAAGAGCAAGGGTAATTCAGAAAAACCATTTTTCGGTAGGATAGAGATACCTGTTGACTTGACTTTGAAGGTATTAGGGTAAGTAAACTGGACGTTCGCTTTGACAGGTAATATCTTTATGGCAGGAATATTTGGCTTAATTTGCGCAGATACCTCATAGTTGCGTACCTGCTTGAATTTTTGTGTCAACTTAGTAAATAATTCGTCGGCTTGCTGTGCCGAAGCCATAAAAGGAAAAAAAACGAATAGCCAATATTTCATTATACGGTAATGTCTTTGCGGTTAAAAGTAAATATGGAAATGCCTATAAACAGGATATTGTGTACAATGAGCACCAAAGAGGATTGTTTGATTTGTTGCCAGGGAACGGGGTCTTCAAAAAATGAGCGCCAGGCGGCCATGTGCGTAGTGAACAAAAGGGGGCTGATAGGGTCAAAAACAGGGACATCTAACGCATTAATAATCGTGAAAAACAAGATGATAGCCATCGTGGCGACAATGGGCCCAATGGAATTGTCGGAAAAGCATGACAGGCAAATGGACAAAGAACTGATGGTGAATAAAGCTAAAAATGCGACACAAAAGGCACACAAATACCTCCACATAATATCGCCTTCCTGTAAAATAACCAGTCCGTCTGAATTTAAAACCATTAAATCGCCAGGTCCAAAGAGATACCGGCCTATACCAACAGCCATAAATCCAAGCCACAAGACGATCAGAAAGGTATAAATACCGCCAGCTAAAAATTTAGACATCAGCAATTGGGTCCGGGTAATGGGTTTGGTCAGAAGCATGCGCAAAGTACCCATTGCTGCCTCACCCGAAATAAGGTCTCCAGTTACGAGGGCTACCAATAATGGAATCTGGACGATAAGCATTTGAAGAATGATGAAAGCTACTAAATTGCCATTCAAAACTTTTCCTTCAAAACGCAGTGTTTGTTCGAATGAAGCGGTAACAAATGAAATGACGGTCATACCATCTGCTACAAGGGCAAATAAAATGATACCTACCAAGCCAGTTATAGCTGCTAATCCTAAGTAGCTTCTTGGCTTAAGCGCAATTTTAATCAACTCGTTTCTGGTGCTATGGAAAAATATCATGAGGCAATTAAGTTGATAAAATAATCTTCTAATTTTCGTTTCGATTCGATGGAGTAAACAGGTACTCCAGCCGCGACGAGCTGTATATTTAATGCAGGAATTTGTTCTTTCTGCATATTAAATTCAATGGTATCGCTTCCAATAGTCCTGACATTTGTCTGTGGGAAATGGCTTAAAACATTTAATGCTTTTGCTAACGAATCGGTATACGTTTGAATGCGGATAATTTGGTCTTCCTCGTTTAATAAATCCTTTACATTTCCTTCAACCATACTTTTACCCTGGTGAATGATGACCATTCTATTACATATAATTTCGACCTCACTGAGGTTATGGGAAGAAAATATAATGGTTTTATTTTGCTCATTTTTTAAGCGCAAAATTAAATGGCGCATGTCAATGATACCCTGTGGATCGAGTCCGGTGGTTGGCTCGTCCAGAACAATTAAATCTGGATTATGCAACAGCGTTTGTGCAATGCCCAGGCGTTGGCGCATACCATGAGAAAAGCCACTAACCTGATCTTTCTCGCGTCCTGAGAGACCAACGAAATCGAGCATTTGGTAGATTTCTTTCTTTGTGGAGGGAGCACCTGAAATTCGTGAAAATAAATCTAAATTTCTATAAGCGCTAAGGTATTTGTAGAAATCTGGTTTTTCTATCAGGCTTCCTACCTGACGCAGAATAGCAGAACGATTCGAAGAAAGCGGCAAGCCAAAAAGAGCAATTTTACCCGCATCAGGTTTTATAAGGGATAGCATACAACGCATGGTTGTACTTTTTCCGGCACCGTTAGGACCTAAAAAGCCATAGACGTCTCCGCGATTCACCTGTATATTTATATCGTAGACGGCTTGGAAGGAACCAAATTTTTTAGCTAAATGCTGTATAGAAATGATTGAATCTAACATGCCAAAGTAACAAAGCGAATGGGAAAATGTTTTTTGTAGGTATAAAATGTAAACGCAAAGGG
>JBEAXK010000113.1:0-3595 GCA_041159865.1 Bacteroidota bacterium | reverse complement strand
GAAAAAATAGTAAACAATTTTTTTGATTTACTATTAAATGAAAGAGGTGAAGTTTTAGCTACGCTTAAATTATCTCATCCAATCTCAGATAGTGAGAAAGTTGATATAGCAAAAAAATTAGACGATATTTTGAAAAAAAAAATCAATATTTCTTTCTCAGTGGATCCGTCTTTATTAGTTGGTTCAATTTTGCAAATTGGCAGTAAAATGATTGATACTTCTGCGAAAACAAGATTAAATAATTTATTTAATAAATAAAAATGAAAATAAACCCTTCTGAAATTACTAATATTTTAAAAGATCAAATCAAAAATTTTGGGACTGAAGTTGAGGTTTCAGAAGTTGGTCAAGTTTTAACAGTTGGTGATGGAATAGCCAGAGTTTATGGATTAGATAACGTACAGGCTGGGGAGATGGTTCAGTTTTCTGAAGGTACAAAGGGAATGGCTTTAAACCTTGAAACTGAAAATGTTGGGGTGGTTATTTTTGGAGATGACTCAAAAATTAAAGAAGGCGATATAGTTAAGAGAACGGGTTCAATCGTTGACGTAGCAGTTGGAAAATCTTTATTAGGTCGAGTAGTAGATGGATTGGGAAATCCAATAGATGGAAAAGGCCCTATTGATAAAAATGCAGAGCGAAAAAGAGTCGAGATCAAAGCGCCAGGCATTATTCCAAGAAAATCAGTAAATGAGCCGATGCAAACAGGACTAAAAGCTATTGATAGTTTAATTCCTGTCGGAAGAGGACAGCGGGAGTTAATTATTGGGGACAGACAAACTGGAAAAACAGCAATTGCAATCGATACTATTATTAATCAAAAAGAAATTAATAAATCCAATGATGAAAGTAAAAAACTTTACTGTATTTATGTTGCTATTGGGCAAAAAAGATCAAGTGTTGCTCAAATCGTAAAAACATTGGAGGAGGCTGGAGCAATGGAATATACAATCGTTGTTGCAGCAACAGCATCGGATCCAGCACCATTACAATTTTTAGCTCCATATACAGGATGCACAATGGGAGAATATTTCAGAGATAACGGAATGCACGCTCTTATCGTGTATGATGATTTATCGAAACAAGCAGTTGCTTATAGACAGATGTCATTACTTTTGCGTAGACCTCCAGGACGAGAGGCTTTTCCAGGGGATGTTTTTTATCTTCATAGTAGATTGCTTGAAAGAGCTGCAAAATTGAATGACAAATATGGTGGAGGATCGCTTACAGCATTACCAATTATTGAAACGCAAGCAAGCGATGTATCTGCTTATATTCCAACAAACGTTATTTCTATTACTGATGGACAAATATTTTTAGAAACGGAACTTTTTTATAAGGGCGTAAGGCCTGCAGTAAATGTCGGTATATCAGTTTCTAGGGTTGGATCTGCAGCGCAAATTAAAGCAATGAAACAAGTTTCTGGTTCAATTAAACTTGAGCTTGCCCAATATCGTGAAATGGCCGCGTTTGCTCAGTTCGGATCAGATTTAGATCTTGCCACTCAAAAATTATTAAATCGTGGATCAAAATTAACTGAATTATTAAAACAAGATCAGTACTCACCTTTAAAGGTAGAGGAACAGGTCGTTTCAATTTTTTCAGGGGTGAAAGGCTTCTTAGACGATGTTGAGCTTAATCAAATTAAATCTTTTGAGAAAAAACTTTTATCAAAAATAAAATCAGAAGCTCCAGATATATTAAATAATATTAAATCTTCAGGCAAAATTGATGAATCTAATGAAGAGAAGTTAAAATTATTTATTACTGAATTTAAGAAAGGTTTTCAAAAATAATGGCTAGCTTAAAGTTTTTAAGAAATAGAATTAGTAGCGTTAAATCTACCCAAAAAATAACAAAGGCGATGAAAATGGTTGCCGCTGCTAAACTTAGAAAAGCCCAACAAAATGCAGAGAATGCAAGGCCTTATTCGGAGAAGTTAAATTCTATAATATCAAATTTAAAAAATTCGGTAACCGATATGGACTCAGCGCCAAAATTATTAGTAGGCAATCAAAAGAATGAAACTCATCTTTGTGTAGTTTTAAGTTCTGATCGAGGATTATGTGGTGGTTTTAATACGAATATTTGCAGAAAAGCAAAAGTATTCTTTGAAAAAATATTAAATGAAAGAAAAAATTTAAAAGTTATAGTTGTTGGCAGCAAAGCCAATGATCAATTGAAGAGAAAGTATAATCAATACATTATTGATAAAATATCTTTAAAGGATGAAAAAGTTATCTCTTTTGGGAAAGCACAAGAAATTACTGATAAAATATTAAATCTATTTGCTAGAAATGAATTTGATATTTGTACTTTGTTTTATAATCAATTTAAAAGTGTTATTTCTCAGATACCTCAAGCACAACAATTAATTCCAGTTTCAATTGAACAAAAATCAAATCAACAATCTTTAGCAAGTAATAGTGAATATGAGTATGAGCCAGATGAAAATGAAATTTTAGAGAACCTTTTACCAAAAAATATTGCAACGCAGATTTATGCAGCTTTTTTAGAAAATCAAGCCAGTGAGCAAGGCTCGAGAATGACTGCCATGGATAATGCAACTAGAAACGCAGGGGATTTAATTGCTAAACTTACAATTAATTATAACAGAACAAGACAAGCGGTGATTACTAAAGAGTTAATAGAAATTATTTCTGGAGCTGAGTCTTTATAGGAGAATTATGGAAAATAAATTTGGAAAAATAGTTCAGGTTATTGGAGCGGTTGTCGACGTAAAATTTGATAAAGATTTACCTGAAATTTTAACAGCACTTGAGTGCGATAATAACGGATTAAGAGTAGTTTTAGAGGTTGCTCAACATCTTGGAGAAAATACAGTTAGAACTATTGCAATGGATACAACAGAGGGATTAAAAAGAGGTGATAAGGTTACAAACACCGGAAAACCAATTACTGTTCCTGTTGGTCCAGAAACATTAGGAAGAATTATTAATGTTATTGGTGAACCAATTGATCAAAAGGGTCCATTAAAAACAAAAGAAAGTTGGCCAATTCATAGGTCAGCACCAGCCTATGTTGAGCAATCAACAGAAACAGAAGTTCTGGTCACAGGAATTAAAGTAGTTGATTTACTTGCGCCGTATTCTCGAGGAGGAAAAATTGGGTTGTTTGGTGGAGCTGGAGTTGGAAAAACAGTTTTGATTATGGAATTAATTAACAACGTTGCAAAAGCTCACGGTGGATATTCAGTATTTGCAGGAGTCGGAGAAAGAACAAGAGAAGGAAATGATCTGTATCACGAAATGATAGAGTCAGGCGTTATTAAAACTGATGGTCCAGGATCTAAGGCTGCATTAGTTTATGGACAAATGAACGAACCTCCTGGAGCAAGAGCTCGAGTTGCATTATCAGGATTAACACTTGCTGAATATTTTAGGGATAAAGAAGGTCAAGACGTTCTTTTCTTTGTTGATAATATTTTCAGATTCACACAGGCTGGATCAGAAGTTTCTGCTTTACTTGGTCGAATTCCTTCTGCTGTGGGATATCAGCCAACATTAGCAACAGACATGGGTAACCTACAAGAAAGAATTACTACAACAAGCAAAGGATCTATTACCTCCGTGCA
>JBEAXK010000130.1:0-5420 GCA_041159865.1 Bacteroidota bacterium | reverse complement strand
ACTCATAGGCTTTGTTCCATAATGATCTCTTAGGTATCCTTCTCCTAGAAAAACATAGCCCATAGTATTACCAAACTCATCTGTGCTTTTTTCACGAACAAAAAGCATGATTTTTTTCCCTACCTCTAAATGTTTAATATACGATTGGCCCTTAGGTGTTTCCGGCCCAGCTGAATTTTGACTTTGCCAGTGAAATAATATTTCATTTATTGCATAATCATCGTACATGGTGGTGGGAGAAAAATTTTCTTCCGACTTAATTAAATTTATAAAAAGAAGCTCCGTATTCAAGGCTTGATTTTCGGCAACACCTTCTCGACTTGGAGATTTTCTGTCGAAAGTACTTAACCCAAAGGCAGCTAAAATCTGATCTCTTGTGTAGCGAGCATGAATTTTAAGCGGTTGCGAATAGGGTAAATTAATATCTATTTCCTTGTAATTAATTCCGTCAATTAACAATTCTAACACTTCAATAATTTCTGAAAGTATCACCTTATTTCGACCTATTTCTTGAATACTTGCTTCTAAAGAATCAAATCCGCCCGCTTTTTGCCATACATCATAGTGTAACATTAAGAGCATTAATCTTTCAGATTCATTAAATTCGGTTATTGAAATTTTAAATTCTTTTTTTGCCAGACTTAGTATAAACTGGAAATAACTCGTTGAACTGCACGATAACCATTTATTTGAAATAGTTCTAACTATTTCTTTTTCATTGGTAGTATCAAAATTTTCGATTTTTCCTGCGTCAAAACAAAGTCTCATCCAACCCCCTCTTTCTCTATAAATCATTTGAAGAGGAATATTATTAAACGTAACAAAATTATTTAAGGTCAAAGCCAAGGTGGTTTGATGTTGAAAGTTTTGAATCTTTTGAATTAATTTATTTCGATTAAATGAAGTAGCAGCAGTAATATTTTCTAGAATAGTCTCTTTAGCTTTCTTTTCTAAAATAATAGAGCAACCAAGTGGCAAATGAGGGAAGTTATCTTCTATTTCCTTCTTCACGGTAGTGGCGGTTTTTCCGATAAGTGCCCTAAATTTATTTTCAAAATTATATTCTGGTCTGGCGTTTCCAACAAAGTCTAAAACGGTTAAACAATCTTTATTTTCTGATAATCGCAAACCTCTGCCAAGCTGTTGTAAAAAAACAGTTAAACTTTCTGTAGGTCTTAAAAAAAGGACGGTATCAATTTCGGGAATATCAACACCTTCATTGAATATATCTACAACAAACAAATAATTGATTTCTTTTTTAAGAAGTTGATTCCTTACCTTTTCTCTATTATGATTATTATCACTCGTTAAATAATCTGCTTTGAGACCCGCAAGACAAAATTTTTCTGCCATAAATCTTGCGTGATCCATAGTTACACAAAAACCAATAGTTCGAACATCATTTAAGTCTTTGGTATATTTTTCTAAAGCATCTATAATTTCTCTAACCCTTCGGTCATTAGCAGTGTAAACGGCTGATAATTCACTTGCTACATAACGTCCTTTAAACCATTTGATTCCTGATAGATCAATGCTGTCTGTAATGCCAAAGTATTGAAAAGGGCATAAAAGTTTTCTATTTAAAGCCTCTGGCAAACGGATTTCAGCGGCAATTCTATTATGAAAATCTTCTTGAATATCGCCCCCGTCCATTCTTTCAGGAGTTGCAGTTAAACCAAGTAAAATTTGGGGCTGAAAATAGGAAAGTATTCCTCGATAACTATTTGCGGTTAGGTGATGACACTCATCAATAATGATGAAATCATAATATTTTGGAGATAAAGAAATGATATCTAATTGGTTATTGATAGTTTGAACAGATGCAAATACATTTTCATAAGAATCTGGTACCAAGCCGTCAACCCATAGCGCTCCAAAATTATTATCTCTTAAGATGCCTCTGAAAATGGTTATGGATTGCGTTAAAATTTCTTTTCTGTGTGCCAGAAAGAGAAGTTTGGCAGATGGATTATCTTTCTTAAATCTTTTGAAATCAAAGGCAGAAATAACCGTTTTGCCAGTGCCTGTGGCAGCAACAACAAGATTCCTATTCCTGAGATGAACAGTCCGCTCAACTTCTAATTTCTCTAAAATTTCAGATTGAAAGGGAAATGGCTTTATATCAAAAAAGGAAAAGTTCGAATCTAAGATTTTCCCGGATTTTCCCTGACTTAGTGATTGAATTAACTTTTCTTTGTGTATTGAGTCATCAAATAACTCAAAATCATCGCTTTGCCAATATGAGTCAAAAGTCTTTTGGAATTTATCAATAATATGTCCTACTTCCTTTGTTGTAATTTTTAAATTCCATTCCAAGCCGTCTGTTAATGCAGAACGGGAAAAGTTGGAAGATCCTATATAACCAGTATGAAAACCAGTATCTCTTTTGAATAAGTATGCTTTTGCGTGAAGCCTTTCATTTCCTGAATTATATGAAATTTTTATTTGTGTGTTGACTAATTTAGAAAGAAGTTGAATGGCTTTGTAGTCCGAGGCACCCATATAAGTGGTAGTAATTACTCTTAATTGGCCACCTCGTTTAGTAAACTCCATCAGTTCTTTTTCTAAAATAATTATTCCTTTAAATTTAATGAAGGAAACCAGGAGATCGATTTGATTCGACGACAAGATTTCCTTTTTTAGCTCACTTTCCAGAGAGAGTCCAACATTGCCACCGGTGAATAATTCACTGTGAGTCAATCTGGTGTATGGTGTAATCTCTGTAAGATGTAAATTAAAATCCGAAAAATGCGCGTCTATTCTGGTAAATACCGCTTTTAAAATTTCACCCTCAATGGCAATTAAATCATTATCAAATTCTTCTTTTTTCAGTTCTTCTTTTAGAAATAAAATAATTTTATTAGCAATGTCAATTTGAGCTTCAATTTGATTCTCGGCTTTGACATAGTTTAAAGCGGTTCTTATCGTTTGTGCAAGATGTGTTGACAAAACGGAGGCAGCTTCCTGCTTATCTATAACGGATTTATTTATAAAAAAAGCATTTTTATCAATTTGCTCAAGCTTTCGAGAAACCAATTTTGTTACCAACTCTTCGTAAATTCCTTCATTCATAATTTTAAAAATTCGTTGAGTATCGGAATATCCGCTTCTGCCCAGTCTAACTTTGCTAAATCTTCTTTTTCTAGTAAAAGGTATCGTTTGTGTTCTGCCAGTTTGATTTCGCCATCGAGATAATTTGCAACAAAGGGTATCAATTCAATTGAAAATGTTGGATAATCATAATGGGAAGGAGATAACCTGGTAATCAAATCAATGGTTATGTTTAATTCTTCCTTAATCTCTCTCTTTATACAATTTTCTTCCCCCTCTTCATTTTCAATTTTACCTCCCGGGAACTCCCATTTTAAAGGCAATTTCATATTTTCACTTCTCTGAACTACCAATATCTTCTTATTAAACATTATGATAGCGCAAGTAACTTTTATTTGCAGCAATTCAATTAAATTTTTATGAAGATAGATACTTTTTTTATAACACCTATTAACAAAGTAACATTTTGTAAATAGTGCCATTTTTAAAATGTTGTTTCCAAGTTTAAAGAATCCAGATAATGGTTATTTTCAAAAATTCTTATTGAAAACTAAATATGATGAAATATGCCCACTAAAATTTAATAAGAATAAATATCAACAGGATTATTATCCACCCTTTGTAAAAGATTCGATGATTACGAGACAATGGGCGAAGTTTTCAGAGATTTTAAAAATGAATTTTTAGAAATCACGATGGTAAAAAAGCAGTGGCAAATCATTGAAATACTCTTTCAGGAAATATTTGCTGAAATGGGTATTGACTTGGAAATATTCCTGAACAAGCTGGCCGAAGATGAAAATAGCATTGAAAAATTGGTGCACATTCATTTTGAATTTTTAAAATATCCAAATAAAAATGTCGCTTAATTTGCTCCAAAACTTTAGTTAAGGTTTTAAAGGAATGGGCTTAAATAAAGATGAAATAATTTCGAAGTTGACTGACTTGGCTAAAAAGCACAAAGCCACAGGTGATAATATTGATGACTACGTATTTTTCGAACTTATAGAATCAGAAGCGGAGGAACTTATTATTGATTATTGTGAGGACAAAGGTTTCTTGGTTAATGCCTTCCCAACAGAAAAAGAGCAACTACCAGAGGAAGAATTGGATGAAGACTATTTTTGTCGTGAAAGCTACCAATTATATCTGGATACCCTTACAACGCAACACGAAGATGTAGCAGAATTGATGTGGTTTTATGTTAATAGCTTTTGGGAAAATCAGTTTGACAGCAAAGAGGAATATTTACAAGGCATAAAGGACAATTTGAATGATGGTGGTTTTTATAATATAACTTTTTAAACAATGGAAAAACAATTTAAAAAAGCTTTTTTCATAGTCTCCTTTACCAGTTTATACCGTGTTTTAGTATATTAAATCGCCTGATTTTATAAATCTAATTTTTATTTGTGGATTTATATTTCATCTCAACCCCCGAAAAAAGCAACCATAATTACATCTGTGTGAATTTCTTCCTTATAATACTTGTTCTGAATGGCTGGATAACTCGTGAGCAATGTGGTAAGAATGAGCAGGCCATCTTTTTCTTCTTCGTCAAAAGGCGTTTGACCATTTATGTAGTCTAAATCTAATCCCATAAAATTTTAGGCATTTCGTTTTTAATTTCTTCGGCTCTTTCTTTGATGGCCTTTTTTATGCGCTCGTTGGTAATACCCTGGTCTTCGAGCTTCATGGTATTATTAGTACGCAATACAATTTTAGTGGCCAGTTCGGTAGCTCGCTTTTCAATTAAAGCGTCCAGTGATCCGTCGTTTGGAACAAAGCCATATACCAACTGCATATCTAATGCACGAGCTATTTCTTTTAGCGACTTGATGGTGATGAACCCGTCTTTTTCCCGCTTTTCTGTATCCAGTATGGCTTGCTTGGTAATATTCAGCTTGTTGCCTAATTGCTGCATAGACATGCCAAGGGTAGTGCGGATGGCTTTTATCCATCCGGTAGGTGGTGTGGCTACTTGCTTTAGCGTGGCAAAATGCCACATTTTATTGTTTAACTGTTGCAGTTGTAATGATTTCTTGCCCATAAGTAAAGTTTTATATTGACTTTTACAGGACAAAAGTAAAGCTTATACTTGACAACTACAAGTATATAGTAAAGTTATCTCTTTACCAATCAGAATAGGCTATTCGTTTAATTAGCTGATTAATAATAATTATATCCGTTTTTTTATACTCTGTTGTAATGCCCCCAGTCTTAATGCTGCTAAGACATGTACCAGTGCCCAGAATTCATCACATCGTCTAAAAGCTCTTTTTCTTTTTTCCTACAAGGGATTATTATTCATACATTTTCCCATTTATAACGCTATACTTGGGAAAATGTACCTAAAAAACACACATTTT
>JBEAXK010000077.1:0-18833 GCA_041159865.1 Bacteroidota bacterium | reverse complement strand
CGCCAATATTATTGACTACATGACCCATATAACGACGATATTGACCAGCAACATTCGTATAAAGCTCCGTTAGTTCGGCAAAATCTTCGCCTGGTTTCACTGACCAGTCTATTAATTTGCTAGTGATTACTTTGAGGTTTTCAATTCCTAAGTCAGAGGCTTTAATGGCATCATCTCCAATATCTTCCGTTTGTCCACTTGGGTCAATGGTATTAAATTGTTGTTGACCAAAACGGTAAACTGGATTTCCTGCTTTATTAAGGATCCACTGGTTTAAGGTGGGTTTTTCTTTATCAGGATCATTTGCATCTTTCACCAATCTGTATCCCCATTCTATAGACCACTTATCATAAGGACCTACTGCAGCATAAAATCCCGCTCCTTTATCTTGTGGTTGAGCTACATAATTAAATCGTGCATAATCCATGATGGATGGAGCGACTCCCATTCTTTGAACGAATCCTGCGGCACGAAGTGAGTCGACCGGATAAGCAGAACTTGAACCCATGTTGTGAGGTAAGCCCAGCGTATGACCTACTTCATGAGCCGCCACGAAACGGATTAATTCACCCATTAATTCTTTTTTGAATTTTGGAGTTCTGGCTTCAGGATTTGCAGCTGCTGTTTGAATAAAGAACCAGTTTCTAAGCAGGTTCATCACATTATGGTACCATAGGATATCAGATTCTATGATTTCACCTGATCTTGGGTCATGAACATGAGGACCAACAGCATTTTGAATGTCAGTGGTAATATATCTGATAACAGAATAGCGAACATCTTCTGGTGACCATTCCGGATCTTCTTCTGGACTTGGAGGATCTTTTGCAATAATTGCATTTTTGAAACCAGCTGTTTCAAAGGCTGCTTGCCAGTCTTCAATTCCTTTTTTAAGAAATGGACGCCATTCCATGGGTGTACCAGGATCGATATAATATACTATAGGCTTAACAGGTTCGACCAATTCCCCTCTAAAGTAAGCTGCAGGATCTTTAGGTTCAAGTCTCCAGCGGGTAATTAAAGTTTGATTAGCAGCTTTCTGCTCATCCAGGCCGTAATTAGTTCGGGTTAATGAGAAATAACCAACACGCTCATCTGAAAATCTTGGTTGCCATATCTTTTCTGGTAAAAGAATAAATGACTGGTTCATTTCAATACTTAACGTATTCGTTAGCTGATTATCAGGTATATTGGTTCCAGTAAAAGTTAGAACATGCCTTACTTCTGTATTTTGCGGGTAACTTTTAATACTGGTTATATAGGATCTTTTAGCATCAAGCGCTTGAATTTCGAAAGATCTTTTTTCTGCTTTTGTCAATGGCCCAATCATGGGTATATCAGAAGTAAAAAGACTGGTCGCATCAAAAACGACAGCACTTGAGTCCTTTGACAAGGTTGCAAAATCAAAAACCATAATTACAGGTTCAAAATTATTTTTTTGAACAGCTTTTGCTACTGGTAGGGAAGGATCTGCAATCGCATCATAATGAACAGATTTTAGGATAATTTTATCATCCTGGTGTTGCCAGCGCACTATTTGCTGAGGTCTGGAACGCATACCAGCACCTCCAAAATTCAAACCTTTTACATGACCAGAAATAACACTTGCCACCAGAATATCTCTGCCTAAAATAGCTTTTGGGATTTCAAAAAAATATTTTTGGCCCACTCTGTGAATGGTGAATAATCCAGCATCCGTAACTGCATCAGCAGGGATTACATCTGAAAATGTTTTAGCTTTAGCTGGTTTTTTAGGTGCCGCAGCTGGATCTTTAGAAGGATCCTCTTGTGCATGGAGTTGCAGGAATAACAAACAAACACCAAGCGTAATGATAAATTTGTGCATAAGTAGATTAGTTTCAAATCAATAATTCGGTTCTAAAATTTATTCTTTCAATTTTACCTTTTCTTCTAATTTTTGAAAGGGTTTATTTAGTTTTAACTGTTCCCCTAACTGGTGAGAGGCGGCAAAAGAGGTTATTGTTGAGTTGAGCATATCACTTGCTGCCGTAGGATTATTTGGTAATAATATGAGATTACTGTTTACCTTTTCACTCAATGATTGTAAGGTATCGTAATGCTGAGTTACCACAATCAATGCAGATGCTTCCTGAGAATTAATACCCACGTTATTGAGCAAATGAACAGATTCCTCTAAGCCTCTGGCAATTTCCCTTCTTTGGTCTGCAATTCCCTGTCCGTGTAATCGTTTACTTTCTGCATCAGCGCGTGCTTTGGCTACTATTTTAACTCTCTCTGACTCTCCTTCATATTCAGCTGCAATTTTTTCTCTTTCTGCAGCATTTATCCTATTCATCGCATTTTTAACTGCATGATCAGGGTCAATATCTGTTACCAATGCTTTTACAATCCCATAACCATAAGTATTCATGGCTTCCTCTAATTCCCTTCTGATAGCCACTGCGATATCGTCTTTTCTTTCAAAAACATCATCGAGTCTCAATTTAGGTACTTCGGCTCTGACTGTATCAAAAACATAGGCTGTAATCTGTTCTGTTGGATTGTCGAGTTTATAGTAGGCATCATAGGCCTTTTCCTCTAAAACTTTAAACTGGACGGACACCTTAATTTTTACAAAAACATTATCCTTGGTTTTTGTTTCCACAATTACGTCTAATTGTTGAATTTTCAATGATATTTTTCCGGAAATCTTATCAACTCCTGGAATTTTAAAATGTAATCCAGGCTTTCTGATACTATGAAATTTCCCAAATCTTTCCACAATTGCGACAGTCTGCTGTTTAATGGTAAACATTCCAGACATGAAGACGAAAACACCAATGATAACAATTAAATAATTTGTAATAATCCAATCCATGATTTTATATTTATAGCGATTTAATTTCACTGTTTAATTTGCCAAGAACATCTTTAGCATCTCCAAATAACATTTTTGTCCGCTCGTGGAAAAACAAGGGATTTTCAATACCCGCATAACCAGAACGCATACTTCTTTTCATCACAATAACAGATTTTGCTGTCCATACTTTTAGAACAGGCATTCCATAAATGGGGCTTCCCGGGTCATTTTCAGCTGCAGGATTTACTACGTCATTTGCGCCAACTATAATGGCAACATCTGCCGAAGCAAGCGCACTATTTGCCTCATCTAAGTCCAGTAACTTTGGATATGGTACATCTGCTTCAGCCAAAAGCACGTTCATATGACCGGGCATTCTTCCAGCCACAGGATGAATAGCATACTTAACTTCAACCCCATTTGCTGAAAGCTGATCATCAATTTCTTTACAAATTTTTTGTGCCTGCGCTACTGCTAAGCCATAGCCGGGTACAATAATGACGGATTGAGAGTAATATAGTTGAATAGCAGCATCATTTAAAGAAATTTCTTTCACTGTTCCGCCAGTTGCCGTGGCACCAATAGCAGAAGTTCCACCAAAACCGCCAATTAATACATTCCAGATAGAACGATTCATCGCGTTACACATCATAACTGTTAAAATAGTTCCGGAAGCACCTACTAATATACCACCCACTACCATAAACTGACTGTCAAAAAGAATCCCTGCAGCTGCACCTGATAGTCCGGAAAATGAATTTAAAAGAGAGATAACTACAGGCATATCAGCACCTCCAATAGGTGCAACAAAGCTAACACCATAAATCAAGGAAATGATTAAGAATAAAAAAGCAGCTTCCATTCCAATAGCTTCACCTTGGATAAGAATATAAGCACCAAGGACTATTAAACCTACGAGCATAATCATATTGATAACGCTATGTTTTGGAAGTGTTACTTTTTTATCATCTACGAGATCTTCTAATTTAGCATAAGCAAAAATACTGCCTGTAAAAGCAACTCCACCTATGAGCAGGGTTAATAATACAGTCAAGAAACCAAGGGTATCAACTACTTTTGTGCCATCATAATAGTGTAGTACATCAACTAGTCCAAGAACGACGGCACATGCACCGCCAAGACCATTGAATATGGAAACCATTTGAGGCATAGAAGTCATCGCTACCTTTACAGCTGAATAATAACCAATAACGGTACCAATCAAAAGAGCAACCATAATCCAGGCATAATTATTTGGAACTTCTTCTCCAAAAGGCATTATTAAAGAAGCTATGATGGCAAGTGCCATTCCCACACCAGCATAAATATTTCCTTTTCTTGCAGTATCCGGAGAACTTAATAATCGAAGTCCCCAAATAAAGCCAATCGAACCTAAAAGGAAAAAGGTTTCTATGATAAAAGTTAGTAACATGATATTATTTCTTTTTCTTTTTAAACATTTCAAGCATTCTGTCTGTCACGACAAAACCTCCCGCTGCATTAATCATACCCAGGATAATTCCAGCAAAACCAAGAGAAAGTGTCAGATAATCAGAAGAATCTGTCAAGCGAACTAAAATGATTGCACCAATAACAACCACTCCACTAATGGCATTAGAACCAGACATTAGCGGGGTATGTAAAACGGTTGGAACTTTTGCTATAATTTCAAAACCTAAAATAACCGTAAAGGCTAAAAGATAAATTATGAGCAAATTATCTAAAAAAAAGGCATAAAAATTTTCCATAAAATTTAATAATTTATTATTTAGGCAAATAATTCAGGCGTAATGCAGGCACCTTTAATGATTTCATTGTTGAAATCGACTTTCAAAGTTCCTTCCTTCACCAGGGTCTTTAAAAAATTTAAGACATTATTGCTGTATAAGAAACTGGCATCCTGTGGCATTTGTGCAGCTAATTGGGAGTTTCCTATGATGGTAACACCGTTAATTACAATCGTCTCATTGTCTTTTGAAAGCTCACAGTTTCCGCCTGTTGAAGATGCGAGGTCTATGATAACCGAACCTGCACGCATCTTATGCACTGTATCTTTTTCAAGCAGGATAGGGGCTTTTCTGCCTCTGACCTGAGCTGTTGTAATTACAATATCTGATTTTACTGCTCTGGCCTGAACTTCTGCTCTCTGACGTGCAAGAAATTCTTCGGTTTGTTCTACAGCATAACCTCCGGCACTTGTGTCGTCTTTGGCACCCTCAACTTCAATAAATTTCCCACCTAAACTTTGTACCTCCTCTTTAACTGCCTTTCTGGTATCGAATACTTCAACAATTGCGCCAAGACGTTTCGCTGTTGCAATTGCTTGTAAGCCAGCTACTCCTGCACCTAATATCAATACTTTGGAAGGTTTAATACTGCCAGCTGCAGTAATTAACATAGGTAAATATCTTGGTAGTTTTGCAGCAGCAACTAATACAGCCTGATATCCAGCAATGGATGCCATGGATGATAAAACGTCCATAGATTGTGCTAAAGATGTTCTGGGTATCATATCCATACTAAATGCTTTCTTACCCTCTTTTAATAATGCCGGTATCACTTCAGCATCTGCAAATGGAGCAAACTGGGAAATCATTATTCCTTCTTTGGAGACTAGTTTCCATTCATCGGTGGATAACGGATTGAAGGAAACAATTAGTTCAGACTGTTTTAATACCTCTTCGCGGCTTAAAACGGAGGCACCAGCATAATCCTTATCAGAAAAATAAGATTCATTTCCAGCTCCGGATTCCATGTTTACGGAAATACCTATGGCAGATAATTTAGCAAGAGTGTCAGGTACTATGGCTACCCGAGGATCTTTGCTCTCTTTTACTATTCCAAGCTTCATTTTTTAATTTTTTCAACAAATATCAAAGATAATTTTAGGTTAGAGAATAAAGATAACTTCCTTATTCCCTAAGATATGCAAATTTGCACCTTTTTATTCAATCTGACCTATAAGTTTTTTAACTTATCCTTAAATTTTTCTGTGACTTTTATCACTTTTGGCTTTACAACGTAGGTGCAATAGGGATTGCGATCACCAACTTTTTGGAAGTAATTTTCATGCTCTTTTTCAGCAGGATAAAAAATTTCTCTTTTCTCTATCCTTGTAACAATGCCAGACCCCCAAATCGGTTTCGCACTTTCCGTTACAGAATTCTCTATCACTTCCTTTTCTTCCTCTGATGTGTAGAAAATGATTGAACGGTATTGTGGCCCTACATCGTTACCTTGTCTGTTTAGGGTTGTTGGATCATGAATATGCCAAAATACCCTTAATATTTCATCTAAAGAAATAACATCGGGATCATAAGTAACTTTAACCACCTCTGCATGGCCTGTTTTACCTGAACAAACCTGGCTGTAATTTGCGGTCTCTTTGGTTCCTCCAGCATAACCTGATTGAACCTCATGTATCCCATTTAATAGCTGGAAGGCAGCTTCTAAACACCAAAAACAACCACCCCCTAAAATAATTTCTTTCATTTCATTTTATTTAAATAAATGATTCATATGTTGATTTAATTTTTCAAAAAATAAAGACATGCCTGCTCTCATTTCGTCGTCCAGATGATAATAAATATTATTTGAAAAATAGCTTTTTAAATCAAAGTCCACTTGAGAATCAGGTAATAGCATTAATAGTTCAGGAATAGATGATAAACCTGTTTTCATGGCCTGATTGAATGACTCTTCAAATGATTCTTCCACAAAGTGATTGCTAACCCATGCAGCAAACACAAATGGTAAGCCAGTATGATGCTTCCATGCCTCCCCTAAATCATAAAAATAAGGGTATTTTTCATGTAGTCCCATCGTCCTGTCCCCAATAACTAATCCACCCGTTTTTTCTGTTATCCCACTTTCAAAACCTGGTTTTCCAGCTATAAACTGTAGGTTTACTTGCCAGTATTCTTTTAATAATATTTGTACCAGTAAAACAGATGTTCTGGAATGAAAATCTAAAATTAAGGTATCTAATTGATCTAGGGGCAGGTACGAGAAAATACCAACCGTCTTAACCTTATTTTGTGCACCAATACAATAATTGGAAAAAAGCACTGCTTCGGGGATTTGAGGAATAACGGCGGTGGGTATCAGTGCTAAATCAACTTGACCCTGAATCAATTTTGATGCACAACCAGAGGGAATATCCAGCATCAGATTTAGCCTTTCCGCAATGGAACTGTTTAACAGACCATATAATAATGGTTTTGTATTTAAATAACTTACCGCAGCAATATTGAATATATCAACTTTTTGCTTATAAGGGAGATCCATTTGATAAATTTAAATGGCTTGTATCATTGATTAATACAGGATTAAAACCATTTTGATCTTTTGAAAAATGATAAAGCCCTGTATTTTTATGGCTAAATTTTTCCATTTCAGAAACAGGTAAACCAAAAAAATAAGTCATCATACAACGCATAGCACGACCATGGCTACATATTAAAATATGACTTTCGGGTCTCTTTTCAAGCCATTGCATGAAAGCAGCCATACGCTCAGCTAATTCAGCAGCACTTTCTCCAGCCTCAAGACGTGTTTCATAAATTCCTTTTTGCCAATCTGAAATAGCCTCTTTATAAGACTGTTCCATCCAGGTTGCATAAGATTTTCCCTCATGAATACCCCAGTTCATTTCGTTTATTTCAGGTAGTTGAACCCAAGGGATTCCTTTATCTATAAAGGATTTTACGGTTTGATGTGTTCTTTGAAGCGTAGAAGTAACGACCAGTTCGAAAGGAAGGTGTTGATACTTTTCGTAAAATGCTTGTGCTTGTTGTTTTCCTGTTTCATTCAGGATACCATCAATACCAGAACCCTGAACAATAGCTAGACGATTGTTTTCCGTTTCACCATGACGGAGTATAAATATGTTTTTTAGCATTTATTGTGCATTAATGACAGGCAAGGAAATATATCCTTTAATGATTTCATCCTCTTCAAAAGTTTCGTGGGTAAAATCATGCACTACATGATAAAGGGTATCCCTTTCTATAGGTTGTTTTCCTACTGCTTTTATCAGATTTACTAAATCTCGGGTAGATAATGAAGGTGTTTGTTCCTCTGAACCTGCCATCGAATATATTTTTGTAGTGTCGTCTATAGTACCATCTATGTCATCGACACCGAAGGAAAGTGATAACTGTGCCATATTTCTGCCAATCATGGGCCAATAGGCCTTAATATGATCAAAATTATCTAGATAAATACGGCTTACAGCATAATTTCGAAGATCTTCCAAGGCGCTAACTTCCCTCAAATGAGATAGTTGATTATCTTTATTTCTAAATTTAAGTGGAATAAAAGTTTGGAATCCCCGAGTTTTATCTTGAAGTTGTCTTAATTTTTCTAAATGGTCAATCCTGTGAAAATAAGATTCGATATGACCGTAAAGCATAGTTGCGTTTGATTTTTTTCCAAGTCCATGCCATATTTCATGAATACGCAACCATTCTTCACCAGAACACTTTCCTCCGGCAATCTGATCTCTTATTTCGGGATGAAAAATTTCTGCACCACCACCAGGCATTGAGTCTAATCCTGCTTCAAGCATTAGCTCCATGCCTACTTCGTAACTTATTTTATCTTTTTTGAAAATATAGTGGTATTCAACAGGGGTTAAGGCTTTTATATGTAATTCGGGCCGGTGCTTTTTGATGGTTTTAAATAATTCGGTATAAAACTTAACATCATATTTAGGAAGAACACCTCCTACAATATGCACCTCTGTAACAGGTTGATTGTCGTATTTAAAAACAATCTCCATCATTTCATCCAAAGTGTATTCCCAGCCATCTTTTCGCTCTTTAATCAAACGGGAATAAGAACAAAAAGTACAAGTATAGAGGCAAACATTGGTTGGTTCAATATGGAAATTGCGGTTAAAATAGGTTTTAATACCATTTTTCTCTTCCCTGATGAAATTTGCAAGGGTACCTAAATAACCTAAAGATGCTTTTTCATATAAATACAGTCCTTCCTCTTCAGTAATCCTTTCTTTGTTAAATACTTTTTGAGCAATTCTTGCAAGTTGAACATCTTTATTATTTAGGCAAATCTGCTTTGAATCTATTTCCATATCAGGGTATTTTATCCATAAACGCAAAAAAATAACAACTCGTTCAAAATAAACAACAGGAAAATGAGCTAAGCCTGAATAATTTTTAGGAGGCAGTGATTTTTGCAGCTATCATGTCCCCGATTTCAGAACATTTACAATTATTTACCAATTGTAATTCCGCTGTACCATAACCACTTTCAAGCAATTGAGTCACACTCTCACGAATTAAGTCAGCTTCTTTATGCAATCCAAAAGAATCGAGCATCATTGCTGCCGATAATATGGTAGCCATAGGATTTGCAATATCTAATCCTGTTGCTTGTGGATAGGAACCATGAATAGGCTCATATAAGGAGGTTTTTGAGCCTACTGACGCTGAAGGCAGTAAACCCATAGATCCGGTTATTACACTCGCTTCGTCACTCAAAATATCACCAAACATATTTTCAGTAAGCATCACATCAAATTGAGATGGAAACTGAATAATTTGCATTGCTGCATTATCCACAAATAAGAAATCGAGTTCAATATCAGGATATTGTACCGCTATTCGCTTTACCTCATCACGCCACAGTCTTGAAGTTTCCAAAACATTTGCTTTATCTACGAGAGTAACTTTTTTTCTTCTAAGTCTGGCTGCCTCGAAGGCAAGAATGGTGATTCTGGCAATTTCCTCTCTGGAATAAACACAATGGTCATAAGCTATATCCTCTTTCCTTCCTTTTTCACCAAAATAGATTCCTCCTGTCAGTTCCCTATAGATGACAAAATCTACTCCTCTAATCTTATCTTCTTTCAATGGAGATAAAGATAGCAGGGTCTGATAAGTGGTTACCGGTCTGACATTGGCAAATAAACCCAGACTCTTTCTAAGTTTAAGTAATCCCTGTTCTGGTCTGACAGGAGCACTGGGATCATTGTCGTACTTTGGGTGTCCTATGGCACCAAAAAGAACTGCATCACTATCCAGACAAATCTGGAGGGTTTCCTGAGGCAGTGGATCACCTGTTAAATCAATAGCAACCGCTCCAACACTGCCAAAACGGGTGTTAAATTTATGGTTAAATCTGGCCTCAATGGCCGACAATACTTTTAAGGCCTGATTGATGACTTCCGGACCAATACCGTCACCAGAGAGTATTGCTATATTCTTTTCCATGGGTTTATTTTATAGAATTAAAGGTGAATGGCCTGTTATTTTCAAATTTTTGAATGGTCTCTTTCTGACTCAAAAGAAAATCAATGTCGTCATAACCATTTATCAGGCATATTTTTTTGTAAGGATCCATTTCAAAAGTTTCTGATTCTGTTGTATTTGGTATAGAAATGGATTGATTTTCAAGATTTATTTCTATCGTTGAGGAAGGATCAGTTTCAATTGCTGTAAAAATTTTATTTAAAAACAAATCTGATACAGTAACGGGCAATAGACCGTTATTTAAGGCATTCCCTTTAAAAATATCTGCAAAAAAACTGGATATAACGGCTTTGAAACCATAATCAGCGATAGCCCAGGCAGCATGTTCTCTGCTGGATCCACATCCAAAATTTCTTCCAGCAACTAATATTTTCCCTTTATAAATAGGATTATTTAAAACAAAATCAGCTTTTGGACTTCCATCAGAGTGGTATCGCCAGTCTCTGAACAAATTATCTCCAAAGCCATCTCTTGTGGTTGCTTTTAAAAATCTGGCGGGAATAATCTGATCGGTATCAATATCTTCAATGGGAAGAGGAACTGCAGATGATTTCAAGAGGGTAAATTTTTCCATGACAATTAGTTTATGCAGGATTAATCAAGGCTTACATCAATTATTTTTCCATTAATAGCTGCTGCGGCTGCCATTAATGGACTTGCTAAGATAGTGCGTGCACCAGGACCTTGTCTGCCTTCAAAATTTCTGTTGGAGGTAGAAACGCAATATTCATTGGCTGGAATTTTATCTTCATTCATTCCAAGGCAAGCGGAACAACCTGGTTCCCTAAAATCAAAACCAGCTTCTTTAAAGACGAGGTCAAGACCCTCTGAGATTACCTGTGCTTCAACCTGTTTTGATCCGGGTACAATCATCGCTTTAACATGGGGCGCTTTTTGTTTGCCTTTAACATAATCTGCCACCATTCTTAGATCTTCCATTCTGGAATTAGTGCAACTTCCTATAAAAACATGTTGAATTTCTTTACCAAGAAGAGAATCTCCAGCATTTAAACCCATATATGCCAAAGATTTATCAAAACTATTTCTATTGTCTGGATCAGTAGGTTGAGGGATTAGCTGTCTTACTCCAATACCCATGCCCGGATTAGTACCATAGGTTACCATGGGCATAATATCCTTGGCCTGAAAGGTAAATTCGACATCAAAGGAGGCATCCTGGTCCGTTGGTAGTGATTTCCAGTAAGTTACAGCTTTTTCAAAATCTTCGCCTTTAGGAGCATACTTTTTACCTTGAACATAATCAAATGTTTTCTCATCGGGGGCAATAAGTCCACCTTTAGCTCCCATTTCTATGCTCATGTTACAAATTGTCATTCTTCCTTCCATGGAAAGATTTCTAATGGTACTTCCTGCATATTCTACAAAATATCCGGTTCCGCCGCTGGTAGTTAATTGTGAGATAATATATAAAATAATATCTTTTGCTGTTACACCATGATGAAGTGTTCCTTCCACATTGATCCGCATTTGTTTAGGTTTTAATTGCAGCAGACACTGAGAGGCAAGTACTTGTTCTACTTGACTGGTACCTATTCCAAAAGCTATACATCCAAAAGCACCATGGGTTGAGGTATGGGAATCACCGCAAACAAGGGTCATTCCGGGTTGAGTAATACCTAATTCTGGTCCAATGACATGGACAATTCCTTGGAAAGGATGTCCTAAACCATACAGGGAAACACCATATTTATCGCAGTTTTCAATCAATTTATCAACTTGAAATTTTGATAATGGCTCATTAATTGGTAAATGCTGATTCACAGTGGGAACATTGTGATCGGCTGTAGCAATAGTTTGAGCGGTTCTAAAAACAGGGATATTTCTAGATGCCAGACCATCGAAAGCTTGTGGGCTTGTTACTTCATGTATAAAATGACGATCGATATACAATACAGCGGTTCCACCTTCAACTGTATTTACCACGTGATTTTCCCAGATTTTATCAAACAGGGTTTTAGCCATAAAAGAATATTTTAAAATTAAACAGGTGTATTCACCCTTACTTTTGAAATTAATTTTTCTAAATCTTCGTTCATTACTTCCTTTTGTGCATCAGCAACGGACAAAAACAGGGAATAAACTAAATCCAGTTCATCTTTAGTCAAATCATACCCTATTTGTTTGAAACGGTAAGCTATAGCAGCACGTCCACTCCTGGCTGTTAATACTATTTTCGAGGTATCGACGCCAACGTCATGGGGATCCATAATTTCATACGTATCGCGTTGTTTAATGACACCATCCTGATGAATACCAGAAGAATGAGCGAAAGCATTGTCACCCACAATTGCTTTATTGGGTTGAACAGGCATACCCATTCGGTCTCTGACTAAATGACTGACAGGATTTAATAATTTAGTTTCAATCCCTGTGATAAGATTCAGGTAAGGATGTTGTTTCATAATCATAACAACTTCTTCGAGAGCCGTATTTCCTGCTCTTTCCCCAATTCCGTTGATGGTACATTCAATTTGCCTGGCTCCATTTAGGACTCCTGAAATGGAATTTGCCGTTGCCAGACCTAAATCATTATGGCAGTGAGTCGAAAGGATTGCTTTTTCAATTCCTGGCACATTATCCCGCAAATAAGCAATTTTTTGGCCATATTCTTCAGGCAAACAATAGCCCGTGGTATCAGGTATGTTTAGAACGGTGGCACCTGCTTTAAGCACAGCCTCGATAACCTCAGCTAAAAAAACATTATCAGTTCTACCTGCATCTTCTGCATAAAATTCTACATCCTCAACAAAAGATTTTGCATATTTAACGGCAAAGACTGCACGTTCGATAATTTTTTCTCTTGTAGAATTGAATTTATGAATTATATGGGAATCTGATGTACCAATACCCGTATGAATTCTTGGTTTTTTAGCATATTTTAATGCTTCAGCAGCTATCTTAATATCTTTTTCAACTGCCCGGGTAAGACCACAGACTGTTGGTTTTGAAACCGCTTTACTTATTGCCTCAACGGAAGCAAAATCACCAGGACTGGAAATAGGAAAGCCAGCTTCAATGACATCAACTCCAAGTCTTTCAAGTTCCAGGGCAATCTCAATTTTTTGCGATGTATTTAATTTACAGCCCGGAACTTGTTCTCCATCGCGGAGGGTTGTATCAAAGATATGAATGCGATTTTCCATGTTCTTGGTATTTTGTATGTTTGCAAGAGGTAAATTTACCTAACCTCTTTGGCCGTTATAGGTTCAATAATCTATTTTAATACACCTTAACAACGGGAAAAATAGTAATTAATAATTTGAAATTGTGTAAATTGTAAAAATAAATTCTACAATGCCCAAACAAAAAACCGATGACCTGGTGACGTTAATAAATTCACTGTCCAGGGCTGAAAAACGACATTTTCGATTATTTGTTAAACGAAATCAAAATTCTGAGGATATTCTCTTCCTTCAGCTATTTGATTTTTTAGAGAAAAAAGGGGAGTATGATGAGGATCAAATCTTAAAAAAATTAACAGAAATAAAAAAAACACAACTTTCAAACCTCAAAGCTCACCTCTATAAACAATTACTTACAAGCCTGAGGTTATTAAGTACTAAAACTTCTCAGGATATACATATAAGAGAATTACTTGATTGTGCGCGTGTCCTTTACAATAAAGGACTTTATAGGCAAGCTCTCGATATGTTGGATAAAGCAAAACAAAAGGCAAAACAAGCAGAATTTAGTTCTTTATCCCTGGAAATTCTTGAATTTGAAAAACACATTGAGGGACAGTATATTACTCGAAGCATTGAAGGACGTGCTGACATCATAACTACAGAAACGATTGCTTTATTGAAGGTCATCAAAAATAATCATCAATTTTCTAACCTGTCTCTGCAGCTTTACGGGCTTTATTTGAAAATTGGTTTCGTTCGTAATTTTAAAGATTACGAAATGGTGAAACTATTTTTTTATGCGAAATTGCCTAATACACCTTATGTGGAACTAGATTTTATGTCTAAAATCTATCATGATCAGGCCCATGTATGGTTTTATCACATGACACAGGATTTTCCATATTGTTATAAATACGCCTCCAGATGGGTTGCCATTTTTGAAAACAATGTTGAAATTATTCATATCCATGGCATTCTTTATTTGAAAGGACTACATAATTTATTAACTGCATTATTTAATATGTGGCAATACGACAAATATTGTGTCGTGTTAGAAAAATTATTAAAATTTCCAGAGGTTTATAATCTTGAAAGAGAAATGAATATGGAGGGTAATTACTATCTTTTTAAATACAACCATATCATAAAAAAACATTTTCTGGAAGGAACCTTCGATGAAGGAATCCAGATTATACCAGATTTAATGAATCTTATTGAGCATGATCAGTATAATTGGGATAATCACCGAATTATGGTTTTTTATTATAGAATTGCCTGTCTTTATTTTGGTGCAGGGGAAAATAAAAATGCTATAACTTATTTAAACTTAATTTTAAATGAAAAGAATTCTGACTATAGAACCGATATTCAAATTTACGCCAGAATTTTAAGTTTAATTGCTCATTATGAACTTGGAAATGCACAACTAGTTGAATATCAAGTTAAATCTGTTTATCGTTTCTTAAGTAAAATGGAGGAATTAAGTGCTGTTCACCGTGAAATATTTAGATTCATAAGAAAATTACCCAGAATTCAAGCCATTGGTATTAAAGAAGAATTTCTCGCTTTACGGCACAAATTGGAACAACTGGAATTAGATCCTTATGAAAAAAGACCTTTCCTGTATCTGGATATTATTTCGTGGCTCGATAGTAAAATAAAAGGTAAAACAGTTCAGGAAATTGTCAAACAAAAATCTCTTGACCGAAGGAAAAAGGGGCTGTTTTAATTATTTTTTTCCAAAGATACCATGAATAAACTGTCCCCAAAATCTTGCTGGAAATCTTTCTACACCTGGAAATCCTAATTTTAGATCTCTGCCATTATAGGGCATATAAGCTGTTTTAAAGAGGTAATCCCAAAGGGAAAGCGTAAGTCCAAAATTTATCCCATTTGGCTTATCTGCTGGCATTTCGTATCCATGGTGCCAAATATGCATTTCTGGGCTATTGAAAATATATTTTACTTTTGGACCAAGGATAAAATACCCAAATAAACAAATCATTAAAAAGGTTGCCAGGGAGACTGCATCTGTCGCATTTTTTAATAAAGTAATATCAAAACTGGAGGTTAATATGGCAATTCCAACGGATGCAGATAAGATTAAGCCTAAAAATTTTCCAGAAAGGTTCAGATTGGAATGATTATAATGGCCAAAACTTAGCGTAAAAATATGAATAATAAAAAAGTCATAAAGCCCTATTCCCAAAAAGGCAAGTGGCAGGTATTCAATCATTCTGTAAACAATAGTCTCCATCCAGTGAAACCTTAAATGGGCGGCAAATCCCATTTGTTCAACAGAATGATGTACCTGATGAAATTTCCATAAAAACGGTACCTTATGAAGTAATCGATGGATCCACCATTGGATAAAATCCCTGACGATAAATCCAATTAATAATATAAGCCATAAAGGAGCACCATGTAAGGGATTAAGGGTGGTGAGATCTACATGGAAGAGTTGATAAAAAATATCATTAACTACATTTACCACTACTCTGGATAAAGCTGCATAAATGATAAGAGAAAAAAGAAAGAAATTAAAAAACAAATAAAATATATCTAACCAGAAGTCTTTTCTAAACTTGGGCTGGTTTTTTCTCCAGGGATTTGACCATTCTAAAAATAAAAACACCAACGATACAAATATTAGCCAATAAAAGTAATTGTCCCATGACGGATTTTTTACTTCGTGCCATAAATATCGGGCATAAGACTTATAACTATTTACGATAGTGTCAAAAAATACTTCCAAGGTTTTTTCTTTATCAAACATTTTAAAGAAAACAAAGTTTAAGGATATATGAACGGAGGAATAAAAAGTTTCGCCTTTGTTTACTTACTTTTGCGCCATGGAGAAAATATCGGTTTCTGAGTTTTTTAACAGGAAGGAAAGTAGGGTTTTACTTGATGTCAGAAGTCCCGGAGAATATGAAGAAGGGCATATTCCTGGTGCAATATCTTTTCCATTATTTACAAATGAGGAAAGAGCCGAAGTGGGTACTTTGTACAAAAAGAAAGGACATGAATTTGCCTTTTTAAAAGGACTAGAATTTGTTGGCCTGAAAATGGCAGACTACGTTCGTTTGGCAAATAAACTTGTTCCAGAAAAAAAAATATTTATTCATTGCTGGCGTGGTGGACAAAGAAGTGCCAGTCTCGCCTGGCTTTTGGAGATGTCTGGCTTTGATGTACAGCTGATTACAGGTGGTTATAAAGCCTACAGACAGTTTATACATCAACAATTTGAAGAAGTAAAACAAAAATTTATCGTATTAGGAGGACCAACTGGTTCAGGAAAAACAGTCATTCTTCAGGCTATTAAAGATCTGGGTGAACAAGTCATTGATTTGGAGAAACTGGCAAATCATAAAGGGTCTGCCTTTGGTTCGCTGGGTGAAATGGCGCAACCAACAGTAGAACAATTCGAAAACAACCTGTTTGAGGAATTCTTTAAATTAGATACTTCAAAAAGAACCTGGGTGGAAAATGAATCTAAATCGATTGGTAAAGTTTTTCAACCTCAAGGGTTTTGGAACCAGTTCAGAACTGCCAAATATATTGGATTGGTCATCCCTTTTGAAGAGAGATTGAAGTTTTTAGTTCAAAATTATGGTGCTTTCCAAGTAGAGGAACTTAAAGAGTCTTTTATAAAAATTAATAAAAGACTGGGTGGACAGCATGTTCAGGCGGCAATAAGTTTTCTTGAACAAGGAGATTTATCTAATGCAGGAGCTATTGCTTTAAGATATTATGATAAATCATATCCCCTTGCAAACACTAAATGTGATTTTTCAAGAAGTTATTTATTCACACCAGACAAGACGCTTAATAATATTGATCTTGCTAAATCATTGATAAAATTTTCAAATGGAATCGAATTATAAATTGACACAATATAGTCATGGTGCAGGCTGTGGATGTAAAATTTCTCCAGCATTATTAGATAAAATTTTAGCAGGTACCGTTAAAAATCAAGTTAATCCCTCTTTATTAGTTGGAAATGAAGAAAAAGATGATGCTGCTGTTTTAGATTTAGGAGATGGGACTGCTTTGATAAGTACTACAGATTTTTTTATGCCTATCGTGGATGATCCATTTGATTTTGGAAGGATTGCGGCAGTAAACGCGATAAGTGATGTTTATGCGATGGGAGGAACTCCACTTTTGGCTATCGCTATTCTTGGCTGGCCTATTGATAAATTACCCCCTGACGTAGCAGGTAAAGTGATTGATGGTGCCAAAGAAGTTTGTAAAAGTGCTGGTATTTCATTGGCTGGAGGGCATAGTATTGACAGTCCTGAACCTATATTTGGTCTGGCAGTGAATGGACGGGTTCTAATTAAAAATTTGAAAAAAAATGGGGGAGCTAAGCCAGGAGATTTACTCTTTTTGACTAAAGGACTGGGAGTAGGAATTCTGTCAACAGCACAGAAAAAAAATCTTTTGCTTCCAGAAGATGCTGAAACAGCATTACTCTCAATGACTAAATTGAATGATCTTGGCGTTCTTTTAGGAACTTTATCCTATGTACATGCACTAACAGACGTTACTGGATTTGGATTAGCAGGACATCTAACAGAAATGATGGAAGCCTCAAATACAAGTGCTTTTATTGATTATCCTGCGTTACCTCTATTGGATAGAAAGGCTGTTTTTTATTATATTGAAAAAGGGTGTATCCCTGGTGGAACTAAACGTAATTATGTCAGCTATGGACATAAATTAGAAATAAAATCAGAGGATCAAATAAACATTTTATGTGATCCTCAAACCAGTGGGGGATTGTTAATTGCTATCGATAAAAATCATGCTGAAGAATTTATCCAACTTATTAAGACCAAAGAGTCCATTAATTTAAAACCCATTGGTAATGTCATTAGTAAAGAAAATAAAAGTATTTTGGTAGGTTAATTACGCATTTTTATAATATACAAAAGCTTTTTTTCCTTCAATCTTTTGTTTTCCAATCTTCTTTTGTTTGAATAATTTGGTCAAAGAAGCATTTAAACGCTGAATTAGTTTTGTATTCCCTTCGTCAGGAATATATTGCTTTTCTCTCGCATTAATAAGAACCTGCAATAAATCATGACTTGTAGTTGGGTTTTCTTTCGTCCCAATATTATCTGATATCACCAAATCCCATTTAGTGGTGAGTGGATTTCTTCCTTTTTTTCCTGTTCCTTTAGTAGAAGAGGTTGATTTTTTACCGGCTAGTTCTTTGGCGACCTTAACCTTGACAGGTTTTTCAACCGATTTTTTCTTAGCCTTAGTTTTTATTTCAGGAGCTGTTTGAGTTTCAAAAGATTTTTCAACAATTTCAACTTCTTTTTTAATTTTAGGCGTTTTTACCGTATTTGTGTTTGTTCCCTGTAGATGATTTATTGCCAATTTAGTTTGCTGTATCTGAAATTCAAGTTTTCTTAAATCTGAACTATACTGTCTTAAAAGTTCTTGAGCTTCAAAATCGGTTAGATTATTTTCTGCCATTTTTTACGTTTTGATGTTTTAATAAACAAATTTAATATATAATTTCTATTTAATATTTAAAATTAAATAAATTTTTTTAATAAGTGAAATAGTTTTTAAATA
>JBEAXK010000061.1:0-46625 GCA_041159865.1 Bacteroidota bacterium | reverse complement strand
TGTTTCACTCGCAACATTTTAACCTTATGACAAATAATCAAAAATTTCACTCGGATCAACCTACAGAAATACAAAAATCGGAGGAATCTTTGAAAGAAAATAATGAAGGAACTTACGATTTCGATTTAGTTGACATTCCCAACCTTGTCAAAAAATCTTTATCTCAATATCAACCTGCAGCGCACCGAATAATGGCTATTAAAGAAAAAATACTTAATCGTTAAATGTCTTATGCCCCTATTGCCTGTCCTTTTCCTTCTTCTTTTTTCGCTGAATGCGGCAGGTCAGGTGGTGTTACCGGATTCGGTAAAAAATAAGATCGCTCAATTGAATGGGGAGATATTACTTCCATTGGATGCTGATTATAAAAATACATCGTTTTTCAAAAACGAGAAAGAGGAGGAACCACATTGGGATATAATCCTTTCGGACAGAAAACACAAACGAGAAATTCGTTATATGTTTTTACCCGACACCTCAAGCAGTCATTTCCCCCCTGACATGACAGTTTATCGTTTGGTGCTTCATGTATGTAAAAATGATGAAAATAGTGTGGTAACTGCCAGAGAATTAAGTGAAGATGAGCTATTTGATTGGTACCAATGCGATGATGGCAAAATCTACCAGTTTCCACCCAAAATAGCGTTAGGATATTATGCTTATTGCCGACTGATCGCCATACACAGGGAAGGCCGCGGAAAGGTTGTCATTTGCCTGTTGTACAATGACCCACAGGATTTACAGGAAGGACATACCTATTCCTTCCGATTTTTAGATGATAAATAATGGAAAAAATAAAGAAAATGAAAAATTCATTTAATGAACATGACACGGCAGAATTTATAAGTCGAATCGACAAATTAACACCCACCACAAACCCAATCTGGGGCAAAATGGATGTGGCAAAAATGATGGCCCATTGCAATGTTCCTTACGAAATGGTTTATGAAAATATTCATCCCAAACCAAATGGCTTCGTAAAATTAATGTTGAAAATATTTGTAAAAAATGCTGTGGTTGGCCCGAAACCATACAAAAAGAATGGACAAACCGGATCGCAGTTTATAATTAAAGATAGCAGGAAGTTTGAGACGGAAAAGAAACGTTTGGTTGATTATTTAAACAAGACACAACAACTTGGGGAAACTTATTTTGACGGAAAAGAATCTCATTCATTTGGTGTTTTGACTGCCCAAGAATGGAGCACAATGTTCAGTAAACACCTTGACCATCACTTGACGCAGTTTGGCGTTTAAACATCATGTTTAAAAAGATTTAGAAAAGGGGCAATTAAGTGCTCAACCGTTAATCTTAGATTAAAATTGCCAACTTCTTTTAGCTGTGAACCGTTTATTCAAATAATACTTTGCTGAATTTTCATCTTTTTATGCCAGTCTTTTTTTAACGAAAATATTAATTATCTCTTTTAACATTTTGAAAGAAAGAAAGTTTGTATTTTTATATGCATACAAATAAATTAAAATGGATGACCAAATTTGAAGTGATATTCTTGACAGAAGCGCGTGAATTTTTATTGTTATTAGACGAAAAAAGTCGGGACAAAATCATTTTCAATATTGACAAAGCCAGAGTAAAGTAGGTTAATGAGTTGTTTAAAAAACTTAAAGGTGAAATATGGGAATTTAGAACATTATATAACAAAACTTATTACAGAATTTTTGGATTTTGGGACAAGACCGATTCAGTCCGCACTTTAGTTTTAACAACGCACGGAATCATAAAAAAGACTAATAAGACGCCAGAAAAAGAAATTGAAAAAGCAGAAAATATTAGATTAAAATATTTTGAACTCAAAAACAAAAGCACAAATGGCAACAAAAAATAATGAATTAGAAATGTTTAGTTTCGACGAAATAAAGGACGAATTTATTGGTGAAATTGGAACAGAAAAAAGAACTCATTACGAACAAGAATTACAACTTGAAATATTGGGTGAAATGATTCGCAAAGTTCGACTTGAAAGAAATTTAACTCAAGAAGAATTGGGAAAATTAATTGGCGTTCAAAGAGCTCAAATTTCAAAACTTGAAAACAACACAACTAATGTGACAATGGAAACAATTTTGAAAGTTTTTGGAGCATTAAAAGCAAAAGTTTATTTCAACGTTGAATTATTAAATAATAAAATCCAAATCATTTAATAAGGCAAAATCTTTGGTTTACCCCCCTTATTCCAGGACATTTTATTTCGACAAAAAGCCATGGCACGGCAAACCGGATTTACTATGACCGGGAAATCCAGAAGTGAAACGCCTGGATATTCTTGCTTGCCATTTGGCTAAGGAAACTTTTCTCCATCAAACCCATCGATGATAATGCTGTATAACAGTAAGCTTGCGCCTTCCCTTTGGAATGTTTGCACGCTGTTAGCGTCTGCTTTTATTGTCTTTTTAAGTCAAATCTTGCGCCAACTTGAAGAAAATTAATAAAGCCACCCGCAGAAGCATTGTAAGAAGTTTGACCTAATGTTTTAATTTCTGTACCACTCATGTTAAAGCTCCAACCAAAACTGGCATCAACGTAAAATATCTTTTTAAATGGAAAAATCCTTACCCCTAATTTAGGCACAACGTAACTTTTCAAAATGGTTTCTTTAGTACCGCTAATTTTATCCTCCAACATAAACCACTCTGGTCCTCCTAATACACCAGCATAAATTCCTTTTCTGTCTTGACGCAAATAGTAGTTTGCAAAAAATTCAACAGCATTGTTCCGTCTTACTTTTAGATTATCGGCATTCTCAAAAAATGTATTTTTGATATAGTCTGGCAGTGCTACACTAAAACCAACGGCTCCAATCTGCCAATTGGATAATCCGGTTGCCATTGGGTTCTTCGTCACTTTTGGTGAATAATTTTTTTTAAGCTCACTTTTTTGTCAATCACAGCATTTTCAATGAAGTTTCCTGGTAATATTAGTCCCAGTTCTTGGTCATTCCTATTTTTCTTATCAGTAACCAAATATGAAATTTCACCAAAAGTGACTAAGAACCCTATATCACCGGAATATGCAATATATAAGAGAACCAAAAGATGTTGATCTTATTATTAAAAGCGAACCATTAACTGAAAGTGCTCGTAAAGAAATTAGCGAATTTATTCGAGAATACAGGAATAAGTCAGCTTTAAAACCAAATATTCTTTAAAGCGCCATAACCCTGCCGCAGACGCAACACAGGATTACGATAGCCTGTGAACCCCGGCATGTTATCGGCAAACGCCTCAAAACCTGGTTTTATATCCTCCTGGAGAGGCAATAACTTCTCTATAACAAGTCCATTTAATGTTTATGGATTAAATAGCTTATCTTTATCAAGAAGAATATCATATAATAAAAATAAAAAAACTTCCATCATGAGATTAGATCCAATAGACAAGTATTTGCTAATTCCAATGAACCGATTCATTAGTAATTCAAAAACAAGTAGCATTCTATTATTTGCATCTACTATAATGGCTTTGATACTTGCAAATTCTCCCCTTAAAGATGTTTTCCACGATTTTTGGGAAAATACTTTTACCATAGGCTTTCCTGATTTTATTGTTTCTAGGTCCTTCCATCATTGGATTAATGAAGGGCTGATGTCATTATTCTTTTTTGTAATCGGCTTGGAATTAAAGAGAGAAATAATGGCTGGTGAGCTTTCAAAACCTAAAGATGCAATTCTGCCAATTTTTGCAGGATTAGGAGGTATGGTATTCCCTGCATTAATATATTTGTTGTGGAATACAACTGGAGAAGCTTCCCATGGATGGGGAATTCCCATGGCAACAGATATTGCATTTGCATTAGGAATGCTCTACTTATTAGGCGATAGAGTACCAAAATCACTTAAGGTATTTTTAACTGCTTTGGCAATTGCTGACGATTTAGGAGCAGTAATGGTCATTGCCCTTTTCTACACCTCCGATATTTCTATAATTAGTTTATTAGTCGGTGGTGGCTTTCTAACTGTGCTGGTAATAGCCAACATATTAGGAGTCAGAAATACTCTGTTTTATGGGGTAATTGGCATTTGTTTATGGTTGGCTTTTCTACTATCCGGAGTTCACGCCACTATTGCTGGCGTAATCGCAGCTCTCACAATTCCTGCAAATGTTAAGATTGAAGATAAAAGTTTTATTAAAAAAATGAAAGACCTTACCAATAAATTTGAAAGTAGTACCCCAAACAATGTTACTCTTGTTACTGCTGATCAACTTCATATTCTGGACGACATAAGACATTATTCTAAAGCTGCCATGACACCGCTACAACGACTTGAACATAGTTTGCACCCATTTGTAGATTTTGTTGTTATGCCAATATTTGCTCTTGCCAATGCTGGAATAACTTTTTCCAATAGCTTTTTTGATGACTTGGGCAGCAATATTAGCCTGGGTGTAATATTTGGGTTGGTTCTAGGTAAATTCATTGGAATTGTTGGATTTTCTAAAATCTTAATCAAACTAAATTTGGCAACACTTCCTGAAGGTGTTAATTGGAGACAGATTTATGGAGTTGCCATGCTTGGGGGTATTGGATTTACCTTGTCGTTATTTGTAACAAACCTTGCATTTATAGATTCATCGTATATTCTTCAAGCCAAAATAGGAGTAATTGTAGCTTCTCTGTTCTGTGGTATTTGTGGTTATTTGACATTGCGAAAAGCCTGAACGTGGCAAATATGAATTAATAAACCTAATTAAGGACAAAGTCACTAACATTGTATGAGCATGATGGGGGCTGAAACAGTACATTTGAAAAAATATATTTATTATTAATAAAATTTTATTGATTATCAATATTTATTTATTAATATTTGCATCATAATTTTAAGCTTATGTCAAAGAAAAATGATGCTATTCTAAAAGTGTTACATGTTGCGTCCTGGATTGCTTTTATAGGGCTATGTATTGAGGCTGGGGCCTTAATTTTCAATTTCCTGTTTTCTTTGTTTAAACCTATTGCCAGCCAAGATATCCACAATGGTTTAGACCTCTCTGAAATGTATGCAAACCAATTTCCACAATTTGTTGGTTTGATGGGCTTTGTGGTGGCACTTGCTGTGCTAAAGGCTTACCTGTTTTACCTGGTAGTGAAGATCTTCCAGAAACTGAATCTGGTAAAACCGTTTGATATTGAAATCGCAAAACTGATTGAAAAAATTAGTTCTGAAGTAGTCTCTATTGCTATTGTCAGTGTCATTGCTCGTCAATATACTAAACGACTTATCCATAGAGGTTATGAAGTTAGTCATGTAGAAAAATACTGGAACGATGCGGCTGCATTTCTGATGATGGCTGCGATATTATTTGTAATCTCACAGGTATTCAAAAAAGGAATTGAATTGCAAAACGAAAACGATTTAACTGTTTAAGCCATGCCAATCATTGTAAACTTAGATGTGATGATGGCTAAGCGTAAAATCTCTCTCAATGAACTTTCAGAAAGAGTTGATTTGACATTATCAAACCTTTCCATCTTAAAGACAGGAAAAGCAAAAGCAATTAGATTTAGTACTTTAGAATCTATTTGTAAAGCCTTGGACTGCCAACCAGCTGATATTTTAGAATATAAAAATGATGATGGTAAAACAACGAACCGCTAGCAGCACCCACACGCAAGCAGGGATCTCGTGCTTCGTAGATAGTTTAGTGGTAAAATCCCTGCCTACGTATAGCTGAAAAACCTTAGTGGCAAAGGCTAGTAATGTCTATGCGGAGAATAACCGGTTTATTCCACGCAAATAATGCGGAGAAAGTTTTGCGGTGCGGAGATTAACAGTTACTTTTAAAGCAAGATAAGCGGAGATAAAACTTAAATGTATATTTACGAGCAATCAAATTGGCCAATATTTGAATGGAATAGCGAGACGTTATTACCATTAATTTCTATGGTAAGAAACAGACAAGGCAAGCTAATTGGGAAAATGGGGATGTTAGGGTTTGAATTACGAAGCGAAGCAAATCTAGAAATCTTAACCCAAGAAATTATTAAATCAACAGAAATTGAGGGCGAGGCCTTAGATAAGGAACAAGTAAGATCATCCATTGCAAGAAAGCTAGGCTTGGATATATCAGGATTAATCTATTCAGAAAGACATGTTGATGGAATGGTCGATTTAATGATTGACGCAACTAATAATTATGACAAAGAATTAACTAAAGAAAGACTTTTTTCCTGGCATTCAGCACTTTTTCCTAATGGAAGAAGTGGAATGTATAGGATTATAGCCGGACAATGGCGCAACGATTCAACAGGACCTATGCAGGTTGTATCTGGAGCATTGGGAAAAGAAAAAATTCATTACCAAGCACCTCCTGCTCTGCAAATTGAAAATGAAATGACGTTATTTTTTGAATGGTTTAATCGAGAAAATAAAACTGATTTAGTTCTTAAAGCAGCGATAGCACATTTATGGTTTGTTACAATACATCCGCTTGAAGATGGCAACGGAAGGATATCAAGAGCGCTTAGTGATATGCTTCTCTCTCAATCTGACGAGCAATCTTACAGGTTTTATAGTATGTCAACTCAAATTCGCAAGGAACGTAATTCCTATTATGAAATCTTAGAAAATACTCAGAAAGGAGGAATGAACATTACTCGCTATTTAGAATGGTTTTTACATTCTTTGTTAAATGCTATTGAATATTCAGATGTAATTCTAGAGAAAATTATTCACAAGCATTATTTCTGGATGAAAAATTCAAAATTTAATTTCAATAACCGACAGATAAAAATTTTAAATATGCTAATGGATGATTTTAATGGAGTATTAAACACTACAAAATGGGCTAAAATTGGAAAGTGTTCGCAAGACACAGCATTGCGCGACATTCAAGACCTTATAGAAAAAGGAATACTGATAAAAAGTGACCAAGGTGGGCGAAGTACAAAGTATGAACTAAAATCAGATGACATATAGACAGCCCAAGCTACTAACAGCGTGAAAGCACCCTAACCTTGCAGTACTCTATGAATAACCATTATGTTTAAAACGAAGACATACGTTATATTCCTTGAAATCTGGTAATCCTTAAAATCCGTGATTCAGAACCGGGTGTTAGGGGTAAATTTCACCTATAAAATCTATCGTCGAAAAATCTATTATCCATCTAGGGCATAGGTCTTAGAAAATCATCCATTTTTTATACTTTGCCATCACAAAGGCTATTTAACCCAATATATAAAGTAGCAAAAAATATGGCAAAGATAACGGACGAAGTTTATCAGACTTAATAGAGACGCTAACTACTGTTTAATTACTCCGATTTCAGCTCTCGCCTAAGTATTTTACCCACATTGGTTTTAGGTAATTCATCTTTAAAAACAATCTCCTTCGGTATTTTATAAGCCGTTAAATTTTCCCGGCAATATGCTAATAATTCCTTTTTATTGGTTCCCTTGTTTTTTAATACGACAAAAGCCTTTACCGCTTCCCCCGATTTGCCGTCTTGCATACCTACCACTGCCGCTTCCAACACATCGGGATGAGAAACGAGCACTTCCTCAATTTCATTGGGATAAACATTAAAGCCCGAAACAAGGATCATGTCCTTTTTACGATCTACGATTCTGAAAAATCCGTCAGGTTCCATATATCCCAAATCTCCGGTGGAAAACCAGCCATCTTTCAAAGAAACAGCCGTTTCCTCCGGCTGATTATAATATCCTTTCATAATCTGAGGACCTGAAGCCTGAATTTCCCCAATTTCCCCCGGTTCCAGTACTTTCCCATTATCGTCAACAATTCTCATGCTTGTAGAAGGTAATGGCAATCCGATACTTCCCAATTTTCCGTTGCCATCAATGGGGTTGACAGACAAAGTGGGAGATGTTTCGGTCAGTCCATATCCCTGCGCCAGATAACAACCTGTTATTTTCTCCCAAGCAACAGCTACCGGATTTTGAACGGCCATACCCCCGCCAACGGTAGCTTTTAACTTTGAAAAATCCAGTTTCACAAAAGCGTCCTGTTGAAGTAATGCATTAAATAAAGTATTAATTCCAGTTATTAAACTGGGGGAATTTGATTTTATCGTTTGGATTAATCCCGGAATATCTCTTGGATTGGTTACCAATACAGAATGGGCGCCAAACTGTAACATGGAGAGGCAATTTACAGTAAAAGCAAAAATATGATACAACGGTAAGGCACATAACGCAACTTCGACTCCTTCCGACAGGAAAGGCTGCATAATGGCTCTATTTTGCAATACATTAGCTACCAGGTTTCTATGCGTCAACATTGCTCCTTTGGAAACGCCGGTAGTGCCTCCAGTATATTGCAAAAGCACAGTATCCTCAGGGAGAGGGTGTACCTCGGGTTTCGGACACCGGCTTCCTTCTGACAAAGCTTTTGAGAATGAAATGGCCTGAGGTAAACGATAGGCGGGTACCATTTTCTTCAGATTTCTTATTACAAAATTGACTACTTGAGCCTTTGGAAATCCCAGCATTTCGCCAATACTTGTTTTTATGACAATCTCAATAGAGGTCTCTCCTATTATTTTTTCTAAGTTAGCTGCAAAATTATCAACAATTATAATCGCTTTTGCCCCAGAATCAGCAAATTGATATTGCATTTCCCTGGGCGTGTACAACGGATTGGTATTAACAATGACTAACCCGGCACGAATAGCACCAAATAAAGCAATGGGATATTGTAAAAGATTTGGCATCATGATGGCAATCCGATCTCCCGGTTGAAGCCCTTTGCCAAGCAAAAAGGCAGCAAAATGATCAGCATATTTATTAATCTGATTAAAAGTTAATTTTTTATCCATGCAGGAAAAGGCTGTTTTATTTCCGTAACGATTCAGCGCATCCTTAATAAGCTCATTCAGATTAGGAAATTCATCAGGATTAATATTAGCGGGAATGCCAGCAGGATAATTCTTCAACCAAGGATGAGACTCTGTCATGATAATAGGTATATGTGTTACACAATATAAGGCATTTTTTAAAGTATGCTACCCTATATTTGAAACACAATATGCATCAAATATTTTTTTCAACAGATTATCTGCAAACCGCTTCGTCATTAGGTATTGCATGGATTCCTTAAAATAATTATTTTAACACCTGTCATTAACTATATCGTCCTTAAATTGTAATATCTGATTTTTCATTTCTTTTATTTCTTTCATCTTTTGTTCCAAATCTTTCAATTTACCATCTAGTATTTCAAGCTTTTGCTCTTTTGTGTATTTACTTGAATACCAAGCATCAATGATCTGGGCAATTTCTCTTATAGTAAATCCAACGGATTTTGCATCATTGATGAATTCCAGTTTTTCAACCGTGACTTCGTCATAATGAAAATAATTATTTGACTTAACTGATTCATTCTGTTTTCCCTCAATCAATCCTGATTTCTCATAGAAGCGGATGGTATGAGTTGAAATGCCTGTTTTTTTTGAAAGTTCATTTATTAACATATAACAAAGATAGGGTTTTTTAAAATAAATATATACTATAGACTATACTCTAATGTTGTAGGTTTAAAATAATACCTTTATGTTTGTTCAAATTTAAAACTTTTAAGGATGAAAAAGAACATATTAATTACGGGAACGTCGAGTGGCATTGGAAAAGCAACGGTGCTTGAATTTGCAAAAATGGGATGGAATGTTGCTGCAACGCAGAGAAACCCTGACAAAGAATCTGATTTTGACAAGTTTCCAAATGTGAAATTATATCCTTTAGATGTAACCAATCTGGAAAGTATCAAACAAGCTATGTCTGCTGTTCAAAAGGATTTTGGAAACATTGACGTAGTTGTCAACAATGCTGGTTATGGGGTAGATGGTGCATTTGAGGCAATGACCGACGAGATTATAGAAAAACAATTTGACACAAATGTTTTTGGTTTGATGCGTGTAACACGTGAAGCCATTAAAATGATGCGTCCAAAGGGAGGAGGAATGATTATTCAAATTTCAAGTATGGGAGGTAAGATTACATTCCCTTTGTATAGCATTTATCACGCTACAAAATTTGCCGTTGAGGGATTTACTGAGTCTTTACATTATGAGTTAGCTCAGTTTAAAATTAAAATGAAACTGATTGAACCTGGACCTATTGTTACCGATTTCTTTGGTAGAAGTCGTCAATTTATAAAACCTACAGACACCAATCAGTATGATGGTTTCATTCAAAAGTTTAATGATGCAGCGGCTAATGTGATGAAGGTTGCTGAAGGCCCTGATGTAGTAGCCAAAGTGATTTTTAAAGCGGCAACGGATGGTAGTAGTCAAATGAGATATGCCGTTGGGAAACCTGGTCCTATGTTATTAATTTTGAGGAAGTTACTTTCTGATAAATTGTATTTTTCCATGGTTAAAAAGAGCTATAACTTATAATATTGAACCTTTGGAGTGTATGTCTTTTTTAATCATTTATTTCTATTTTGATTACTAAAGACATACATCCATAAAATAAACCAGGAAAAAAGACTACGAGCATCGCTTAAATCAAATAATAAATACTCTTATTTACAAATAAATTTAACTTTTAAAAACAACAGATTACGCCGGATACTCTACATAATTTCTTGGCGTCTCGTATAAACGAACCACGATATCATATTTTGATTCCATTTTTGCTCTTAAAATATTCCAAATAACGACACAAATATTTTCGGCCGTTGGATTTAAATCTTTAAATTCCGGACATTCCAGATTAAGATTTTTATGATCGAACCGATCTTCAATTTCTTCTTTAATGATATCTTTCAAGTATTTTAAGTCTATCAAATAGCCAGTTTGAGGATTGATTTCTCCAATTATTTTTACCTCCAGGTCATAATTATGACCATGATAAAAAGGATTATTACACAAGCCAAACATTTGGGTATTTTGCTCATCAGACCAATCGGGATTATGTAATCGGTGAGCAGCATTAAAATGAGCTTTTCTAAAAGCAGCAATTTTCATTTTACTTTGTTTGAGCTTTAAACAAGAAATATACTTTAAGGTTGTGGAGGAATGGTTTGAAAAAGGTCTTGCAGTTGTTGATTTATCTCCTTATTTCCAGCAATAACTTTACCCCCGAACCATTGAGAATTTCCACCCATAAAATCGCAACTTGAACCTCCGGCTTCTTCAATAATCAGCAAGCCAGCCGCTACATCCCAGGCATTGAGGGAACCTTCAAAAAAACCATCAAACCGACCGCAAGCAACAAAGGCTAAATCAACGGCAGCTGCACCCCATCTTCTGATTCCCCTACAATTCCGAAGAAGATGGTTAAAGACGGGCATATAAATATCAAAATGAGTAAAATCGATATAAGGAAATCCAGTAGCAATGAGTGCATCTTCCAGTTTCACTGTATTACTCACTCGAATAGGATTATTATTCAAATAGGCTCCTCCACCCTTCCAGGCCTTAAAAAGTTCCCCTCTATTTACCTCTAAAACCACGCCAAGCTGTATTTCATTATGATAGGCAAGGGCAATACTGATAGCAAAACAAGGCAACTGATGTAAAAAATTGGTCGTACCATCCAAAGGATCAATAATCCAGGTATAAGGAGAATTTGTTTTTTGTGCCTGATCTGTTTCTTCTTCCGTCATAAAAGAGGCACCTAAAAGTAAAGGCTTCAAGCCTTTTACCAACATCATTTCTGCCGTTTTATCCACATAACTCACCAAACTGTTTTTATCTTTAGTCTCAATCTGATGGTTGGCAACCTTTCCTAATTCTGCAGAAATAAAAACACCCGTCTCCCTGACTAATCCGGCAACCTGTGTAGTCAGCCATTCTAAATCATTCATATTTAAGGTTTTTCCGTAAGTTGATATAATTGACTTAATTGTCTCCCCTGTTCATTGTAATCGAGTCCATAACCTACAACAAATTCATTGGTGATGGAAAAGCAATGATAGTCAAGTGTTATGGGGTATTTAACTGCCGAAGGTTTATAAAGTAAGGCAACCGAAGAGATAGAGGTTACTTTTTTAGCCAATAAAGTTTCATATAAATAAGCCAACGTTTTACCAGAATCCACAATATCTTCAACCAATAAGACTGTTCTACCCTCAAAGGATATGTCTGGTGGTAAAACTAAATCCATTTTTCCTGACGAGGATAACCCTTCATACGATTTCAATCTCAAAAAAGCAATTTCACAAGGTATATTCATAGCTCTGACCAAGTCCGCCATAAAAATAAAACAACCATTGAGTACCCCTGCGAGTATAGGATTTTTGCCCTTAAATACTTTTCCAAGTAGGGCACCCATTTCGACTACCTTTTCTTTTATCCTATCTTCGGAAATAATGGGTTTAAACCAAAGATCTCCTATTTCAATCAAGTTTTCATCCAGCATATTTACCTTTTAAAGTCCAAATTTATCCATTAAATAAATTAAACCAGCCATAGAAGCAGATCCTAATTTTAATTCTCTGGGATTCACAGCTTCCAGGACATCTGTTGCTGTATGATGAAAATCAAAATAACGCTGTGAGTCTGGTTCAAATCCTACTAAAAATACCCCCTGAGGTTTGAGCGGTCCGATATCCGCGCCTGAACCACCCGGCTTTAAAAATAAGCCGTAAGATTCAAGTAAGGAGAATGATTCATTTAATTTTTTAAGTTGCTTTTCAAAATCAGGGTTTGAACTTTCGCACGTAAATCCTCTTGGTGTAAAACCACCCCTGTCAGATTCTATTGCTGCAAAATGCTTCTCTTTTGCCAATAATGCCTGTGCTGCATATTCTCGTCCGCCTCTTAAACCGTTTTCTTCATTCATAAAAAGGACACAACGGATAGTCCTCTTAGGTCTATATCCTAATTTTTTAAAAAGGTGCAGTACCTCCATGGCTTGAACACAACCTGCACCATCATCATGTGCACCTTCCCCAACATCCCATGAATCGAGATGTCCTCCAACTACAATCACCTGATCTGGATATTCCGAACCCTTTATTTCTCCAATCACATTACTGGACCATTTTTCTGAAAGCATTCTGCTTGTATTTCTAATATAAACATGGACACTTTCCTTTTTAAGTAAACCACTTAAAATTTCTGCATCTAAAGTACTGATTCCCAAAGCTGGTATCTGCGGAATACCTGGTTGATAACTCATTCCGCCTGTATGTGGGTTGCCATCAAGTTGATTGGTTAATGACCGAACTAAAACAGCTACAGCTCCGTATTTTGCAGCTCTGGCCGCACCTGAACCCCGTTGATCTGCGGCAGAACCATAGGCATTAAAGGTATTAAGTGGTCTAGGATCCATAGGTCTGTTAAAAAAGACAATCTTATTGGCAATCTGACTGCTCCCTAATTGGTCTAACTCATCTAAACTCTTAACTTCCAATACTTCTGCTGTTAGCCCAGTTGGCCCTGTTCCAATCGAATTTCCCAATGAAAGAGCTCGTAAAGTGATATCACCCTGACTTTTTGTTCCTACAATGCGAACGACTTCCTTTTCACCTCTATCCCAGTGAGGTACCATAACTGGTTGTAACCATACGCTGTCTAAGGACAATGTATCTAATATTTCTCTTGTATAATTAACGGCAGCCGCCGCTTGAGGACTGCCACTAATACGTGCTCCAACTTTTTTACAAAGAAAAGTTAACCATTCATAAGAAGTGTTGTTTGTCAAGGCTTCATCATAGATTTTTCGGATATAAAAGGCATCCTCATTATTCGCTTTTGGTGCTTGTGCCAATAAGCTCCGGCTTGATATAAATATCAACAGAAATAGTATTCCGATTTTTTCCATATAATTTCATTTTAAAGTTTTTGTTAAAAAAATATAAGTTTTTGTTTTTTAGAATAAAAAAAATAATTCCATAAACAGGGAAAATTTAAAATTTTTATTTGGTAAATAAGACAATAAATAACAATAATATGGTATTAACATTTTTGAAATTTCAGAAGCATGTCCATTCCACCTTATAAATTTTTAATAATTCAAACATATTGCTATTTTTATGAAAAATTTTAAAAATTCATAAGAATTAATTGCTATCCTCATAATTAGCAATAAATACTTTGAAAATAATTTGGTTTTATTTGGTTAGGGCGGAGGTAGTGCATTTTTTTTAGCGCTGCCTCTTTTTTTTTAAAAAAAATACAAATACTAAGTAAGTTTAATATATATTTACGTCATCGAATTTTACTCCCGTTTTCAGCAAAAAATATAGATTACCCTTCACACTGTTGAACACTGGGAGTTAGTAAAAACTAACTCCTTTTTTTATTTAAAGAATCCATCTACTTTCATCTCGTCTTTATTACCCATAAAATATTGATTATCATATATTTGATACCCAAAGTCAGGTTTATAAATAAGGTGTTGAACGCTCTTAGTTATAGGACTGCCATTAAAGAGATATGCATCGATTAAATATACTTTACCTAAAGAATTATAATGGATACTAAGCTTTTGCGTATGCAACCTTTTATCCTTTGAGGAATATATAATTTTGAGTAATTTACCCTTTTGAAGTATTGTATCAATCCTATATTTATCTGAAAGAGCCGGTTTGTTAATATCTGCTTTTATAAATACATCCAGTTCAATTTCAAAATCTGGCCGATTTAAAAACAGCGTATCCCTTTTTCCATTTAATTGTAAAATCTTAACCAGTGTGGTTTTTTCCCTTACCAGTTTCTTTTTTTCACCTGACACAAAATCAACTAAAGAGAAAAAGGTTACTTTAGACGGGTTGGAATTTATTTCCTTGGTAGAACAGGATAAAAATCCTATAAGTATAAAAATAATAGAGATTAAGCGATACATTTTTTTGACAAATATAGGTAAGTCCATCGGGGATGCAAGGACAAATTTCATTTATATATCTAAGGAATAGCCGTATTTATCTAAATTAAACGTTATCGCTTTAACCTTATGCTTATATTGCACTCAAATAATAAGTTTAGAAATGAATCTACTTGAAAATATTCGCTTAGCCCTTAGATCTATTCGCTCAAATTTATTACGAGCCGTATTAACTCTGATGATTATTGCCTTTGGTATTATGGCTTTAGTTGGTATATTAACCGCTATAGACAGTACTATTTATTCGTTAAACGATAGCTTTTCAGATCTTGGCGCCAATGTTTTCGAAATCGACCCGCTTTCATCTGATGGACCGAGGGGAAGAAGAGGTGGATTTGTCGAAAAGCGCGGTAAAATATTTACTTACAGAGAAGCCGTTGATTTTAAAGAGCGATTTATTTTTCCAGCTAAAACCTCCATTTCTATCAATTGTACAGGAAACGCTGCCGTTGGGTATGGCGAAACAAAAACGAATCCAAACGTGGCCATCTATGCAGTAAATGAAAATTATTTAGAAGCCAAAGGATTTGATATTTCTATTGGTCGAAATTTTTCTGCATCAGAAACCTTAGATGGCTTACCAATAGGCATCATAGGGGCAGATATTGTTAATCTGCTTTTTGACGGAAAACCAGAGAAAGCCTATAATCAACTCATTTCCATAGGAAAATTAAAAATTAAAGTTATTGGAATTTTGGCTTCTAAAGGTTCTGCAATGGGTGGAAATGAAGATCGACGGATCATAATTCCTCTCGCAACTGGCAAAAAATATTATGCAAATGCCAATACCAATTATAAACTTCTCGTCGCCGTAAATGAACCTACTCAAATAGATTATGGTATAGCCGTCGCTACGGGCTTACTAAGAAACATACGAAAGTTGAGAACCTGGGATGACAATGATTTTGAAATCCAAAGAAGTGATAGTTTAATTGATGTAATCAAAGAGAATACTCTTTATTTGCGATTAGCAGCTGTGGTTATCGGTGTGATAACCCTTCTTGGAGCAGCTATTGGCTTAATGAATATTATGTTAGTATCCGTTACTGAACGAACTCGTGAAGTAGGTATTTCCAAAGCATTGGGTGCAACCAAACGAGTGATATTAATACAATTCCTGACTGAAGCAATTGCCATTAGCTTAATGGGGGGTATCGTAGGTATTGTTTTTGGGGTACTTATCGGCAATAGTGTCACGTTATTAATGGGGGGTAATTTTTTAATTCCTTGGCTTTGGATTGGGGTTGCTGTTTTCACCTGTACGCTGGTTGGTTTATTCTCTGGCATTTATCCGGCAATGAAAGCAGCAGAATTAGATCCGATAGAATCTCTTCGTTATGAATAACTTGCACAAGCAGGTTTATTAAAATATGGAGGGATCTAAAAAATTACACCGTGATTTTCAAGGAAATATTATACTGGTTCTTTTTTTAAATGCCATTATTAAACCATTATATTTATTAGGTATTGATCGGGGAGTTCAGAATATGATACCGCCTGAAGAATACGGTGTTTACTTTACGTTGTTTAATCTTTCTTTTATTTTTCAAATCTTTGCCGATTTTGGCCTTCAGGCTTGGCTCACCAAAACTTGTGCACAAAAAGCAGAAGAAGCAAAATATCAGTATCCTTATTTTTTATCCTTAAAAGGCTTATTATCTCTCCTCTATTTGATTTTAACCGGAATGGTTGCCTTTTCTATGGGTTTTTGGAATAAATATCCCCTCCTATTGACGTTAATTTTATGTTTACAACTGATTAATTCCTTATTACTTTTTCTTCGGGCCACTATTTCTGGTCTTGGTTTTTATCGATTTGACAGCTATTTATCTATTACAGACCGAGGGATAAGTATCCTTGTTATGGGTGTTTTTCTTTGTACACCTACATTACAGCCCAAAATAACGATCATCCTTTTTACCTGTGTTCAACTCTTAAGCCTTTGGGTATCTTCAACCGTGGCGATTCTTTTTTTATATAAAAATACATTTTCTTTCAGACCGAAATTTGATTTTTTAAAATTGAAAATTTTACTTCGAGAAGGCTTACCCTATGCCGTATTAGTATTATTAATGAGCACCAGCAATAGAATTGACACCTTAATTATACCTTTTTTTTCGGCTGAAAAATTTAATAGCTCTGCTATTTATGCGGGGAGTTTTAGAATTTTAGAGGCCATTAACATTATTGGTTATTTATTCGCTGGTCTTTTACTTCCCATGTTTTCAAAAAATATCATGCAATTGGAAATAACTGCAAAATTGGCCGATATGGCAATCCGTTTACTACTTTCCATTATAATACCTTTGGCCATTGGTTTTTCTGTATTTTCTGAAAGCATCATACCTATTTTATATAAAAATGGTTCTTCGGAGATGGTTAAAACCTTTTCCATACTCATATTAGCCATTATTCCAATGAGCGGTAATTACATTTATGGTACTTTATTAACGGCTACAGGCAGCCTTTGGGCAATGAATCGTATCTTCGTATTGATTTTAGGAATTAATATTGTGCTAATTATACTTCTTTTGCCTATATTCTCTATACCCGGCGTCGCTTTAGCTTCGTTGATAACCCAGTCATTGGCGCTATTCTTGCAACTCAGTCTATGTTTGAAAAAACAAGTCGTAAAGTTCTCTATCTCTTTAATTCTTCGAACATTAATTTTTTCTATTTTAACAAGCCTACTCATTATTTCTATTAAATTTTTCTTGCCATTCACTCCTGTTAATTTACCAATAATTATCTTAATTGGTTTATTATTTACAGGAATAGCCATGGTGTCAACAGGAATGCTTAGTAAAAAGGAATGGCGACATTTATATAATGAAACTATCAGCTAATTTATGGAGTCAAAATCAACAAACTTATTAAGTTTGATAACCATATTATTCCGGTGGCGGAAGCCGATCTTATTATTTACTTTTTTTACCAGTATTGCTTCAGTGGTTGTTACCTTATTAATGCCAGATTTTTATGCTGCGGAAGCAAAATTTTTAGCGATCAGTCCAGAACAATCCAGGCCAGAAAATTTATTTGGTGGGTCAGAACAAATACGTTACTATGGAGGGGAAGAAGACATTGACAGACTATTAATTATTGCTGAATCAAATGTTATAATTGATCAAATAGTGGATTCATTTAAACTTTATAAGCATTATAATATAAATCCTTCCTTACCAAAAGCGCATTTCAAAGTTAGAAAGAAGTTCTCTTCTTTTTATGAAGTTGAAAAAACGGACAGAGATGCCATCTCTTTAATTATCGAAGATAAAAATCCAGAGTTAGCGGCACAAATGGTTCAATATGCAGGATTTCTTATTGATGAGAAAGCAAAAAAATTAATAAAAGATGGCTATTCAAAAATGATTTATTCTTTGAATTCGGGGATTGCGGAAAAGCAATTTGAAATCAAAATACTAAGTGATAGTTTAAGCAAAACGCGACAAAAATTTAACCTTTTCAATACCAAAACCCAATCGGAAATAATTTCTGAACAATTTGATGTAGTGAAAAGTGAATATATCAGAACTAATGCAAAATTAGGTAACCTGAAAACGGGGGGAAATATCCCAAAAGATACCATTCAATATATAGAAGCAGAAGCAGAAGGGTTAAAAGCAGAATTAGATACCCTTGAAAAAAGGGTGTCTATGTTGAATGAAGGACAACTTACTTTAAATGAACTTGAGGTGCGCTACTATTCATATATTGAGCAAATTTCTCAGGAAAAACAAAGACTAAAATTACTTTATTCTGCACAAAATGCTAATATTCCAGCCCTTTTGGAAATGGAAAATGCTGAAATTCCTTTAATGAAAAGCAGACCAAAACGTGCATTAATTGTTTTGGGTGCTACCTTGGGTGCCTTTTTCCTTAGCCTTTTTCTGGTGATATTATTAGATCAATACAAAGAAATTAACTGGAAGGAAGTATTGCATGATTAATAAAGGTCTTACTATTTTTCACGAAAAAACAAGTGTTTCACAACGCAATCTATTCCTTTGCTTTGCATTCATTTTTAGTACTTCCTGGTTTATTTCTATCCTAGAAAATCAATGGCTTTGGTTATTACCCATTCCTGTTAGCCTGATAATATTTTTTAGTATTATTGATTTTAAAATTGTCTTTTATCTCCTTTTGTTTTTTATACCTCTTTCTACTGAAATTACATTTGATAATGGATTTGGAACAGATCTTCCTACAGAACCTCTGATTATTGGTTTAATGGGTATTGGTATTCTTTATTTTCTTCTGCATTTCAAAAAAACAGGGGCAGCCTACCTGACTCACCCACTTTCGATTCTTATATTTTTACACGTTTTATGGACTTTTTTTACCAGCCTGACTTCTTATTCTGTTTTTATATCAATAAAATTTTTACTGGCAAAAATCTGGTATGTCTGTACATTTTATTTTTTAGCAGGTTACTTATTAAGAACGGAAAAAAGAATAAAAATACTTTTTTGGGTGGTACTGATGCCCATGATTTTTACAATCATAGTAATCTGGTACAGACATTCTTTCTATGGCTTTTCATTTGGGGATATTCATAGAGTTTTACATCCGTTTCAAAGAAATCATGTGAATTATGCTGCGTTACTGGCTCTTTTATTTCCCTGGATTTTTTTAATCAGATTTGAGTATCCCAGCGGCAGTTTTCTAAGAAATTTTTTATCTGTTCTTATTCCAATTTGGTTAGTTGCAATATACTTGAGCTATACAAGAGCTGCTTATGGTGCGATTTTAATAGCCTTTGTTGGGAGCTTACTGGTAAGATGGAAGGTATTAATGCCTTTTGTTTACGCCAGTATTTTAATTGTTCTGGCAGGGGCTTTTTGGCTTACGCAGAATAATAAATATTTAGATTTCGCACCTAACTATGACAGAACCATTTCGCATACAGAATTTGATCATTTACTGGAAGCCACTGTCAAATTAGAAGACATAAGTACCATGGAGCGGTTATATCGTTGGGTTGCAGGCGCACACATGTCTGTGAAAGAACCCTGGCTTGGATTTGGCCCGGGAAGTTTCGTGCATCATTACAAAGCCTATACCCTTAAGGGATTTCGAACTTATGTCAGTAATAATGAAGAAAAATCTGGTATTCACAGTTATTTTTTAATGATTTTGGTAGAACAAGGATTACCTGGTTTATTTATATTCGGTCTTTTCATAATAACCGTTTTAAAAACGGGTCAGCGGGTAGTAGATAATTACTCCAATGAAAGACCATCCTGGATTCCGATGGCTGCATTAAGCAGTTTTATGGTTATTCTTGCTTTTCTAACCATAAATGACTTAGTTGAAACCGACAAGATAGGTTCTTTCTTTTTTATTTTTATAGCTATTCTTGTAAATACAGATATTTATTTGTTGGATAAGAAATAACCAGCAACAAAAGATAAAAAACCTAACCCCAGGCTAAAAAACGAGTATAAAAAAGCTATACCTATTTTACCAATACGATAAGCTTGCCAGTTTTCCAATATCAAGGTAGAAAAAGTACTAAAACCTCCGCAGAATCCGGTAGCTAAAAACAGATAAGCATCGTCTGAAATTTGTAACCGCATTTTTAAACCTGCCAGATAGCCAAGGATTAAACAACTTATTATATTTGCTGACAGAGTGGGAATGGATAAAATATGAGAATGAGGCAAATAATATTGAAACCCAAATCTGACTAAACTTCCAAGCCCGCCACCCAAAAAAACAAACCATATTTTCATTATTAACCAAGTTTTCGGAACAAGATAGCATTAAATTGAAGGAAAATTTTGCCCATTTGCTAACTTATTCAACAAATTTACCTTAAAATTAAAGGTATAGAGAATGAAATCAAGGGGGTAAAATTTCTTTTATTATCTTTGTCCACTGTTTTAAGAAAAAACGGTTAAGAAAACTTATTTTTTTTTTCAATGACGGACTTAAAATCGCAAATAATTCCAGAAAAGTTGCCAAAACATGTTGCCATAATCATGGATGGCAATGGACGCTGGGCACAAAGTCAAGGTAAGGCCAGAATTTTTGGCCATACTTCAGCTATTCAAGCCGTTAGGGAAACAACCGAGGGAGCTGCTGAAATTGGCATTCAATATCTGACGCTTTATGCTTTTTCTACAGAAAACTGGGCACGTCCAAAATTTGAAGTCAATGCATTAATGAATTTATTGGTTGAAACGTTAAGTCGTGAACTGGACACCCTTCATAAAAATAACATTCGTTTACAAGCTATTGGTAATATTGAAGGTTTACCCGAATATACCAAAAAAGCCTTGTTAAATGGTATTGAAAAAACAAAGGATTACACCAGAATGACGCTCATTTTAGCCTTGAACTATAGCTCAAAATGGGAAATTCTAGAAGCAACAAAATTAATTGCCTCAGAAGTTAAAAATGGCGTACTGTCAATAGATAAAATTGATGAACATGTTTTTCAACAAGCGCTCTGTACACATGGAATCCCTAATCCTGAGTTACTCATCAGGACAAGTGGCGAATATAGATTAAGTAATTTTCTCCTTTGGCAAATTGCCTATACAGAGTTATACTTTACGCCTTTATTTTGGCCTGATTTTAGAAAAAACGACCTTTTTAATGCTATTCTTGATTACCAGAAAAGAGAAAGGCGTTTTGGCTTAACCAGTGAACAACAGGCAATAAATAACTCACCCATACAACCACATTAAACACTTTTTTCTCTTTTATCGATATACTAAAATGAAAATTAACCATACTTCTTTACGATTTAGTTTATTCCTTGCGCTGGTCGCTTTGAGTACACCCTTTTTGTCAGCTCAAATTTCAAATGACTCCATTCCTACTTTTGATTATACAAAACCTGGTGAATTTGAAATTGGAGCTATTTCAGTTACAGGTGCTGAATTTAGTGATGACAATGCCATTATTAGTATTTCTGGCCTTGTCGTTGGAGATAAAGTGAGAATACCTGGTGCAAAAATTCCACGTGCTATTAAAAATTTATGGAACCTACGCCTATTTACAGACGTGCGAATTGTAAAAACTAAAAATATTGGCGATGTTATTTTTCTGGAAATTATAGTCGCAGAAAGACCTCGATTGAGTTCTCATTCTTTTACTGGTATTGGTAAAAGTCAACATGAATCCTTAAATGAAGTAGTCAATAAATTTTTAGTGAAAGGAGGTATTATTACGGATAATATTAAGGTAAATGCTGCCGAAGGGCTAGAAAAACATTTCGCCAATAAAGGGTTTTTCGATACTAAAGTTTCTGTTTCAGAGGTTAAAGATTCTTCTCGGGTAAATTCTGTGAACCTTGTTTTTGATATTTCTAGAGGAGAAAAAGTTAGGATTGAAGAGATTGTTCTGGATGGAAACGTAGAAGTACCCGATAAAAAATTATTGAAAAAATTATCCAAAACGAAAGAAAGAAAAAAATTGCTGGCAGCTTCTAAACTGGTAGAAAAAGAATATAAAGAAGATCAGAAAAAATTAATCGATTATTACAATACTATTGGTTATCGCGACGCCAGAATCTTAAAAGATAGTATCTGGCGAGATGCTGAAGGATATTTGAGAATAAAGCTTTTTATTAACGAGGGTAAACGTTATTACTTTAGAAATTTAACCTGGAAAGGTAATTCTATTTATGACGATAAAACATTAACATCGGTTCTTGGCATAGAGAAGGGTGATGTTTATAATCAGGAATTATTAGACAACAGACTTAAATTTAGTCAAGACGGAAGAGATGTCAGCTCCCTATATATGGACTTTGGTTACCTGTTCTTCCAGGTAGATCCCGTTGAAGTAGCTATTATCGAAGATTCCATAGATATTGAATTGAGAATATTTGAAGGACCTCAGGCAAATATCGACAAAGTAGTCATCGCTGGGAATGACCGTACTCATGAACACGTGATACGCAGAGAATTAAGAACTTTGCCTGCCGAAAAATTTAGTCGCTCTGATATCATTCGTTCTCAAAGAGAAATTACGAATCTGAATTATTTCAATCCTGAAAATATGGGCATTAATACGCCTGTGAATCCTGATCGTGGAACCGTAGATATTGAATATAAAGTAGAGGAAAAACCATCAGATCAATTAGAATTATCTGCAGGTTGGGGTGGTTTCAATCGGGTTATTGGTACTTTAGGTGTTTCTTTTAATAACTTTTCACTTAGAAATATTTTTAATAAAGAAGCATGGAAACCACTTCCTATGGGAGATGGACAAAGATTAAGCCTCAGAGCTCAAACAAATGGTGACTTTTACCAATCTTATAACCTTTCTCTTTCAGAACCCTGGTTAGGAGGTAGAAAACCAAATTCCTTTACTATTGGAGGTTTCTATAATCGTTTTGCTTATGGACAAAGAGGAACAAGCACTTATCAAAGTCTGAATATTAAACAAGGTTCGGTTAGTTTTGGAACTCGTCTTAAATGGCCTGATGATAACTTTGTTGCCAGTACAGCTCTAAATATTCAAACATTAACTCTTTTAAACTGGCAAGGATTTCAGACAGATCAAGGTGAAGCTGTTAATGTTGGGAAATTTAATAATTTTTCTCTACGCCAGATCGTCTCCAGAAGTTCTATTAATGATCCATTATTCCCAAAGCAAGGTTCAAATATTTCTCTTTCCGTCCAATTTACATTGCCTTATTCTCTATTCCAGCCTAATAAAGATTATTCCGAACTACCTGTTGCAGAAAAATTCCGCTACCTGGAATATAATAAATGGCGCTTCGATGCAGAATGGTACACTACCCTTACAGGTAAACTCGTCTTAAAAGCAGCAGCAAAAATTGGTATTCTTGGTTCTTATAACAGAGAAATTGGAGCACCTCCTTTTGAAAGATTCCAATTGGGTGGTGATGGTATAAATAATCAGCAGTTTGGTTTCCAGGGCGTTGATATCATTTCAATGAGAGGTTATGAAATTAATCAATTAGAGGCAAATGTTAGCCCTAATACCTCAACTGGTACTGCAGCAACACCCATTTTTGATAAATTTACAATAGAATTGCGTTATCCCGTCTCCCTAAACCCAAGCAGTACCATCTATGTTCTCGCTTTCGGCCAGGGAGGTAATTCATGGAGATCCATTAGAGATTTTAATCCTTTTGATATGAAAAGGTCTGTTGGATTTGGTCTGCGTGTCTTCTTACCCATGTTCGGTACGCTTGGTTTCGATTATGGATTGGGATTCGACAAAGCAAATGCAAAAGGACTACGTGAATATGGCGACTTTAATATTGTGTTAGGCTTCGAACCTGAATAATAAAATAAATTTTGGGAAAGGCACTAATATCCTTTTTGCCTTTCCCAATAATTTTGTTCGTCAATTTCTGAAAGTATTTGAAGATAGTTTTGATACCTTAATTCACTCACCACCGTTTTTTCCAGCCCTTCCTTTACTGCACAATTGGGTTCGTTTCTGTGCAAACATTTCCCCCCAAACCTGCATTTTTCAGATAGTTCAAAAAATTCTCTGAAATTATGCGCCACTTCTTCCGGGGAAAGATAATTAAATCCTAACGTTTTTATTCCCGGCGTATCTATGATATATCCACCCATAGAAAATGGAAACATCTCTGCAAAAGTGGTTGTATGTTGACCCTTTCCTGAATAATCAGATATAATACCTGTTTTTCGCACAATAGAAGGATCTAATTTGTTCAATAAACTAGATTTCCCAACTCCTGATTGTCCCCCTATCAGGGATATTTTATCTTTTAATTTGTCTGCCAATATTTCCAGACCAAGACCTGTTTCAGCACTTAATAAGAGACAATCATAGCCAATATCTTGATACATTTTTTGAAGGTTATGAAAAATTTTCATATCCCCTTCTTTATAAAGATCAGCCTTATTGAATACAATTAAAGTGGAGATATTATAAGGTTCTGTCATTAATAAAAACCTGTCAATAAAACCTTGTTTTAGTTTAGGCTGAACCATCGTTATGACAACAACGGCCTGTTCCACATTACTTGCAAGTAAATGCACTTCATGTTTATTTCTGGGAGATTGTCTGACTACATAATTTTTTCGCGGAAAAATTTCTTTAATAGTACCCTTTCCTACTTCATTATCAGGAATGATTAAAACCTGATCGCCAACAGCAATAGGATTGGTTGTTGGTAACCCATCTAACCTAAATTTTCCGGTCATCCGGCATTCTATCATAGATAAATCCTCTTTTTGTACAACATACCAACTACCCGTTGATTTCAAAACCACCCCTTTTTCAGCCATTTAAATATGCATTATACTTTTTGACGGACAATTATTTTACTTGAACAAACGGAAGCCATTTCCCTTAAAAGAGAAGGATTTTCCTCTAAAACATTCCCAACCACGACAATATCGGCACCTGCATTGAAATGTAAAGAAACTTGTTCAGCACTTCTGACACCACCACCTACAATTAGGGGTCCTGATATTAAACTTCTAACTTGTTTAATCATTTCTCCCGAAACTGGATTTTTTGCACCACTTCCAGCATCTAAGTAACATAATTTTAATCCCAGCATTTCTCCAGCCATAGCTGTGTTTGCGGCTATTCCTGGTTTGTCAGCAGGGATAGGCGTTGTATTACTCATATAAGTTGCCGTATTTGGCTTACCTCCATCTATTAATAGGTAGGCAGTGGCCATCGATTCTAATCCAGATGCTTTAATGTAGGGTGCAGCAATTACCTGTTGCCCAATTAAAAATTCAGGATTTCTTCCTGAAATCAAAGAGAGAAATAAAATGCCATCTGCTAAGGAATTAACCTGAAAATAGTGCCCTGGAAATAATATAAGAGGTAAATCTGTATTTTCTTTTAAATATAGGAGACACTTTTCCAATCTATCTTTTTGAATAAAACTTCCCCCAATAAATATATATCCAATTCCAGGCAGTTTTAATTGTTCTGTTATAGCATATAGATTTTTAGGATCGATACCATCGGGATCAATCAATACAGCTAATTTTTTTTTGCCGAGGGCCTGACATAAGGTCATTTCCTCAAATATGGAGGGCGGGCGATTTGGTTTCATCTGATTGGCTCCTAAATCATTAAATAGACAATCAAAGATAATCAATCAAAAACCATCTTTCGATTTATTTTTCACCTCCATACTTCCATCAATCGCGCGCATCTGTATTTGATTAAAAGATTGATCAGCGTTAAATCCTTGACTGAATACGGTGTCTTTAGGCGTTGCAATAACGACAAATTTGTTGGTATAAAGATTTTGCGTTTCTTCATTCCATGTTAATTCAGGTGATTCCATTACTTCTTTATTGATACTGGCCCAGCGCACATTTTTCTTCAAAAAAGTAAGTTTTTTAGATTGATACCGGGCTGCATAGTCGGCTGTAAGGGTGCTCGTTATTTTGCCCTGTGGGTTAAAAAAATCTATTTGAATTCCCTCGGAAAATTCCTGAAAAGGGTCGCTCGCCAGTAAATGAAAAATTAATGCGGGTGCTTGGATACGAATTCTTACTATAGCTGAGTCTGAATAGAGAATCTCAACTTCCTTTGTCTTTTCTAATTTTAAATCATTTTCTGTAAAAGGGATTATTTCTTCTTTATTTTCACAACTTAAAAAGAACAAAACGATTGACCAAAGGAATCCAAATAATTTCATTTCATTCATTCTTAACGCATTAGATTTACCACTCCAGACAAAGATAATTCGGTATCGTCAATAAATACAATAGTGAATGTATATAAATAACTTCCTGTGTTTAGGGTAACGCCCTTTGAATCGGTTCCATTCCAGCCACTCGTTTCGTCATTCACTTTGATATTATCAACTGTATAAATGATACCACCATAACGATCATAAATGGTTAAATTCTTAATAAATTTTGCTGATTCATTTGCAAAAGCAGTAAAAAAATCGTTTACGCCATCATTATTGGGAGAGAATGCGTTTGGTATATAAACAGGTCGATTTTTAGCTACTGAAACCAGGATAGAATCTTCAGCTTCACATCCATCAGGATTCGTAACCAAAACCTTGTACGTAATTTGATTATTTACTCTTTCCTTAGTTCGGGTACTTGCACAAGTGCTACAAACAACAAAATCCTGAGGAATCCATTTATAATTTACCGGATTTTGATTTGCCATAGCCATTAACTGGAGGTAAGTTCCCAAATTCACTAAAGTGTCTGTTCCGGCAAAAACAGTTAATTTTGGCGGCTGTTTGACCGTTACTTTTTGTTGTACAGTGCAACCTAAAACATCCGAAATGCGCAATATATAATCCCCCGCTGGAAGCCCTTTAAAATTATTTTGAGTTTGAAAAGCCCCTACATCAATCGCGTAAGAATATGGCGGAGTTCCACCTGTTCCTATAGATGCAATGATTCCTGATTTAAATCCAAAGCATAAATTGTCAACTACTTGTATAGTACCTATTTGTAATGCGGAGGGTTCCGTAATCTGTAAAAAAGTATCCAGTTTACAACCATTCCTGTCAAATATGGTTAAGCCATAATTTCCAACTCCTAAGTCTTTAATCAAGGATTCTCTGTTTCCATTTTGCCATCTATAAATATAATTACCATTGCCTCCCACACCATTTGCCTGAATTGAGGCATCCTTAAACCCATTACAACTAACATTTAAAGCAGAAAGATTCACTTTTAAAGGAGGAAAATCGACAACAGCAAAGGAAAAATTTCCTAAACATTTATTTTTATCTCTTACCTGAACTTCATATTTCCCCGATTTTATATTCGTCAGCGAATTTGAAGTTTGAAAGCCCTTACTGTCTTTCCAGTCGTATTCAAAAGGCGCATTTCCATTATCAATATTCACCTCAATTTTGCCATCTGAAAATCCATAACATCGGGGCGGAGTAATGGACTCCACTGTGGGGTCTAAAACCAGTTCTAACTCTTTCAATGCTACTAAAGTGTCAAAAAGGCAATTATTTGCATCTTTGACTTGAATTTTATAATTCCCAACGGGTAAGCCAGCTAAGGTATTTTGAGTGTTAAATAATCCACTGTTCCAGCTATATTGATAAGGAGCTGTTGCCCCTGAAACTTTTAATCGGATTGATCCATCCAACCCTCCATTGCAAGTTGGCATCTTCGATTCAGAAACCATCTCAATTTGCTTTGGACTATTTATAAAAAAAGAAAGAGTCGCAGAGCAGGTCGTTTTATCTACAACGGTTACCGTATAATCCCCCGGAGATAATCCTGTTCGCGAGCCTTCTTTCCTTCCATCGCTCCAGCTATATTCATAAGGACTGTATGCATTTGAAATATCCAGATCAATTTTCCCCGTTTGCGAACCCGGGCATGTTATATCTGATACACTGGTACTTGTTTTAAAATGATCTTTACAACAATTTATTTTAACATCCAGTACTTTACTTACTGTACAACCTTCTGCGCTGGTAACACTTAACAATACTGGTGTAATTCCTGGCTGATCAAAAATAACGGCATGTGGACCCTTTCCTACATTATTTTGAATTCTGGCGGCGGGTCCAAAAGACCAGTTCCATGTTCGTATTGAACCAGGTGTTGTAGAATTATCACTAAAAACAATGGGGTTTCCAACACATGCCTCAGAAATATCCGTTGTAAAATTTACCTCCGGACCTTTAAATAAACTGGTTCCCCCAAATTTTAATTCGTATCCAAATCCAGTTTGACTATAGTTGATAATGACCAAAGCATACGATTTACCAACTTCCATGATGGCAGGTTTAACAAAACTATTCGCTCCATTATTACAACCACAATTTTCAAATTCGTCTGCTTCTCCATCTCTCAATCCTGTTGCCCCCGTACAGGCAATCCATCTGTTTATAGGTTCTCCCACATTTTCTCCAACAATACTATACCGTAACATTTTTTTATTATTACAGTTATTGATAGCAGGCAATTCATACAATACCCAATCTAAATCGTCACTTGGATTACTTGGCGTCAAGGTGAAAGTTAGAGAGCCTCCCGTTTGTACGGTCCATTTATACCAAGTGGATTGTTCTTCAATCACAGGAGCTCGTTGACCTAAATTATTTACACAAAAAGCATCATTGATATTATCTAAAACTGCTCCTCTATCTCTCACAGAGCTAACCGTAAAAGGCCGCTTATCACATAAAACAACAGCCGATTGACAATCGCCAGATGGTGAACCTGCTGAAGTGTAGCTATTAATACATAATTTGAAGGTTCCACTATTCGTTCCCCTGGCACTGACACGAATATAATATTTCTGTCCAACTACCATGCTGCTCGATAATATTTGAACTACATTATTAGCAGGTGAAGAATTATCAGAAATGCAGGCAACCTGGGTTAACACACCACAAGCACCTCTGTAAATGGCCATTTGTGGAGATCTAAGACTTCCTCCCTTTCCAAGCCTGGTATCACCTATCACCTGAATACTTATATTAGTACCTCTGGAAGTAAAGCTAAACCAAATATCCCGCTGCGTTTCTTGAGGAAAACAAGTAGCTGGAATAACCCCTTCGTCCATAGCGCCAATCGTTGAAAAGGCTGCAGAATCAGAACACCAATTATCTAAATTAGTCAGGATTCTTGCTTCCTCACATTTATCATTAGGAACACTCGCCTGAGAAATGTTTAAAAAACTATGAAAAAAAAGGAAGCCAAATAGTATTTTTCTCATTTCTTTAATTAATTGCCTGATTGTTAAACGTAAAATTAACATATTAGGTGTATTCATTTTTATAATATATCAAGAATCTCAGAAGTTGCTTTCCTCGCTTTTCTACCCGTTTTGAGTAAATAGCAGTATATTTACCAACTTAATAATCTAGATTAAACTAATCCGAAATTAATGCTTAAGCATATACCCAATATCATTACCTTATTGAATCTTTTGTTTGGTGTTTTCGCATCTCTTTTTTTGTTGTATGGACAATTGGAAATGGCCATTTGGTGGGTTGGATTTGCAGCTTTAGCTGATTTTTTAGACGGTTTTGTTGCCAGGTGGCTAAATGTTCATTCTCCTCTTGGTAAAGAACTGGATAGCTTGGCTGATATGATTTCCTTTGGATTGGTTCCAGGTATTATTTTTTATGGACTATTTATTCAAAATCAAACTGGAATATGGCCAAATAGCTGGTATTGGATGGGAATGCCTGCCTTTATAATCACCCTTTCTGCTGGACTACGATTGGCTCGATTTAATCTGGATACTCGCCAAAGCACCGATTTTATAGGTTTGCCTACCCCAGCCTGCACCCTTTTTGCCGTAGGACTTCTTCTCATACAATTATTTTACCGTAATTCAATTCCAGGCTATTTATTGAAAATCGAATTTTTAATTAGTTTTGTTATTATCCTGAGTTTGCTCATGCAAGCAAATCTGCCCATGTTTAGCTTAAAAATAAATGGAGGCTGGAAAAACAATAAACTAAAAATATTATTTGTCGTTTTTTGTACAATAATGTTAATTTGGCAACCTAAACTGGCACCCACTGGCTGGATTACGAGCTATGTTCTCTTGTCCGTTTATATACATTACTTTACTTCAAAAAAAACAGTATGAAATTTTTGGCAGAAATTGATATCATGCCTCATAAGGAATTACTTGATCCTCAGGGTAAAACAGTTGAAAAAAATCTTCACTACATTCCAGTAACGGGTGTTTTCGATATTAGAATTGGTAAACATATTCAAGTACAACTCGAGGCTGAAAATGAATCGGAGGCTTGTGAAAAAATCGATTTGGCTTGTAAAAAACTACTCGCTAATTTGATTATGGAAAATTATACCTTCAAGATCAAACAGATAGATTAATTATCCCACATGCTATATTTGGTGCCAACGCCCATTGGAAACTTAGAAGATATAACTTTACGTGCCATTCGTGTCCTAAAGGAATCTGCCTATATACTGGCTGAAGATACCCGAACTTCAAAGAAATTATTGGATTATCACGGTATCTCCACTCCCTTACGCCCATTTCATGCCTTTAACGAACATCATGTAACAGAAGGTATAGTTAAGGAACTAGCAAATGGAAATTCCGTTTCCCTTATTTCTGACGCTGGAACACCAGGTATTTCCGATCCAGGTTTCCTTTTAGTACGTGCATGTGTTCGTGCCAATATTGAAGTTACCTGCCTTCCTGGTGCAACTGCCCTAATCCCAGCACTGGCTGCTTCCGGACTACCTACTGATAGTTTTCATTATGAAGGATTTTTACCTCATAAAAAGGGCAGACAAACCAGATTAAAGTATGTCGAACAAATACCCGAAACATCTGTAATTTATGAATCTCCCCATCGATTGGTTAAACTAATCGATGAACTATCCCTGATTTGTGGACCCGAGAGAAATGCTTGTGTGTGCAGAGAAATATCTAAAATACACGAATCTTTTCACAGAGGAACACTTTCAGCACTTCAAGAATATTTTAAAGAGCATCCCGATCACATTCGCGGCGAAATTGTTTTTCTTTTAGCTGGAAAAGACTGAAGTAAAACTTTTTTAAATATGAATAGCACGATTTCCAGTAGCCGCTAAGGCTGCTTCTTTAATAGCTTCTGAATACGTCGGATGTGCATGACTCATACGACAAGCATCTTCTGCAGAAGCTCTAAATTCCATAAGTGTTACCCCTTCTGCTATCAGATCGGCTGCTCTTGCTCCCGTTATATGTACACCTAAAATCTCATCCGTTTGAGCATGGCACAATATTTTAACTAATCCTTCGGTATCCATACTGGCACGTGAACGCCCCAATGCTTTAAAAGGAAATTTACCCGCTTTATATGGAATTCCGGCAGCTTTCAATTGAGGTTCTGTCTGACCTACGCCAGCAACCTCTGGCCAGGTATAAATAACATTTGGAATAAGATTATAATTGATATGTGGCTTTTGCCCCGCCATAATTTCTGCCACAAAAACACCCTCTTCCTCTGCTTTATGTGCCAACATAGGTCCCTGTATAACGTCACCTATTGCATATATAGAGGGAATTGAAGTCTGCAAATGTTCATTTACTTTGATTTTTCCCTTTGCATCTATTTCAATACCTATATTCTCTAATCCAAGTTTTTCTGTATAAGCCTTCCTTCCAATAGATACCAGGCAATAATCAGCATCCATGGCAATTTCATCTTCAGAGCCTTTCAATTTATAGTATACATGGACTGCTTTTTTCTTCGGTTCTACACGGGTAACCTGAGCGCTCAGATGGAATACAACGCCCATTTTTTGCATTGATTTTTGAAGTTCCCTGACACACTCTGCATCCATTGAGGGAACTAGGGTATCCATAAACTCTATCACTTCAACCTTAGTGCCTAATCTCGCATAAACAGATCCTAATTCCAGACCAATCACCCCGCCACCTATAACAACCATTTTACCAGGTATTTCCTGAATAGCCAGAGCTTCCGTAGAGGTAATAACTCGTTTCTTATCATAATTAAAAGCCTCTGGCATCATTGGCTTTGAACCTGTTGCAATGATAAATTTATTAGATTCTACCTGAATAGTTTCCCCAGCAGCATTGAGAATATTTATTTTATTAACATCAGAAAATGAAGCGTGACCATGAAAAACATCTATATTGTTTTTTTTCATCAAGTATTCAATCCCTTTTACTGTTTGTGATACTACCTCATTTTTGCGTTGTATCATTTTAGGCATATCTACACTCAGATTACTTAAGTTTATACCATGAATACTGAACTTTTCTTTGGCCGCAAAATAATGTTCTGATGAGTCCAAAAGAGCCTTTGAAGGGATACAGCCAACATTCAAACAAGTACCTCCGAGAGAATTATATTTTTCAACCAATGCCGTTTTCATTCCTAATTGCGCACACCTGATAGCTGCTACATACCCTCCTGGTCCTGCACCTATTATTGTTACATCATATTTCATCGCTGTCAAATAATTTTTGGAATTTATAAATAAACCTTACGATTCTATTAAGGAATTAACATTCTCATTTTAAAATTTGTTCCTCAATAAACGCATTTAACTTTCAAAAGAATCAAAAATTAACCTTCACCCTTCTGGTTATTATCCTCTTTTCGATTCTCATTGGGTTTATTTCCTGGCCGGAAACCACCCTGTCTAAAAGGGGGTCTATTTCCTCCCTGCTTTCTCTGCTCTGGGTTAGGCCTGTTTCCTTCCGGACGACTTCCAGGTTGGGCTCTGTTATCTGGTCTGTTAGCAGGCCTAATATCCGGTCGGTAATTGGGTCTGTTGTCAGGTCTGTTGTCAGGTCTGTTTAACCCTGCAGGTCGGTTCGTCAATTGGGGTGGTCGGTTATCAGGCTCATTTCTATCCTGAAAACGGCTGCTTTTCTTTTTCTTTCTGCGAATTTCTTCTGGCAATTCCACCGCCCCAGTTACATCAGAATAATCCTTACCGCCACCTTCAAATTCATCAGGCTTAATTATTCCCTCTATTTCTTTAAAATCAGGGAGTAAATTGCCTCTTACAGCTGATTGTTGAATTTCCTTAACCATATCAATGGTTTGTGGATATAATTTACCTCGGCCATGGTCTTGCTCATAAGCATAAAATAAAAGACCTTTGAAGATATCTGTTTTAACCAATATAGCTTTTCCTTTTTGCGTTTCTATGCGATCAGCCCGTTCAGGAAATGATTCGATAGCTTCCATATAAGTATCCAGCTCAAAATTAAGGCAACACTTTAATCGCCCACATTGACCGGATAATTTTGCCTGGTTTATAGCCAGGTTTTGATATCTTGCTGCTGTTGTTGAAACAGATTTAAAATCAGAAAGCCAGGTAGAACAACACAATTCTCTGCCACAAGACCCAATGCCCCCAATTCTTGACGATTCTTGTCGGGCACCAATTTGTCTCATTTCAATTTTGACTCTAAATTCTCTGGCGAAAATCCGAATTAATTCACGAAAATCAACTCTGCCATCGGCTGTATAGTAAAAGGTGGCTTTTCTCTTGTCCCCCTGGTATTCTACATCGCCAATCTTCATATCTAAATCTAATGATCGAGAAATAGCTCTTGCCTTAATTAAGGTTGGGATATCAAGCTGCCTCGCCTCATCCAAACGCTCAAGATCCCGTTCATTGGCCAATCTGATAACAGGTGTAAAAACAGTATTTTCCCTTACTCTTTTTTTCTTCAACTGTAATCTGACCAATTCGCCCATCAGCGTAACTCTTCCAATATCATAACCTGTGCCTGTTTCTACGACTACGTCGGCACCAACATAAATTTCGGGTAAATTTTCTAATATAAAAAATCCCTTATGCGATCCATTTTTAAAACTTACCTCAACCAAATCAAACGGATAAGCGTCTCTCACATCCAGCGCAGAAAGCCAATCGTAGGTATTGAGACGATTACATGAACCTGTGGCACAACTGCCATTACTTTTACATCCTTTTACTGCCCCCTCCTCTGTATTACAAACGGTACAACCTGCACAACCCATAGTTTTATATTTAATATTGTTAAATATACGGTCTTCAATGTTGAAAAATAAACTGAAGTCCTATATATTAAAAATTTTATTTTGCATAATCTGATGAAATTTAATGGACAAATCTAAAAACAATATTTTAGGATTTGCATTTCTTTCGAGATGTGCAAAATTTTCATCTGATAATTGAGTCATTAATTCCAATTGTTTATCGGTCAAAATAGCTCTTAATTTTTCTGCGGTAGCTAACATTTCTCTGGGTATACTAGATTTTTCCTGTCCTAAAATAGGCAGAACTAAAAGCCCCCTAAAAAAATGTAAACTATATCTGATAAATATTTTTTGTTTTTCTTTTGACCAAACCGATATTTCATCGACCCAGCGACACATTTCTAATCCATTTCCCTTATAACATTTTCGCATCCAGTCGATGAGGATACCTGCATTAAGGTCTTCCTGCTCGGCCATCAGGGAAACTGCCTCCGAAAAACTTCCTCCCGCGAGTTGAATAACTGTATTTAGTTGCAATGGTGTCACAGAAGGATAAATATTCTTAATTGTTTTCTCCAGTATTTCGTCTGTTACCAAAGGTACTTTAATCAATTGGCAACGAGACATAATTGTTTGCAAAATTTGATCTGATTGTTCTGCTACCAAAATAAAATGAGTATCAGGAGGTGGTTCTTCCAGTATTTTCAACAACCTATTTCCCTCTTTACCTAAATATTCGGGCAACCAGATAATCATAACCCGTACCTCTGCTTCTGCGCATTTAAGACTTAATTTTCTCCTTATATTAAAACATTCCTCTTTATTGATATTGGCCTGCTTATTATCAGCTGCAATTTCGTTTATCCAGTCATCCTTAGTAAAATAATGCTTTTTAAGCAATAAATTTCGCCATGTAGCCATTAGCATATCACTGGTAACATCTTTACCCACAGTAGGAAATGCAAAATGAACATCGGGATGAAGATATTTAAAGGAACGATGGCAAGACGGACAAACGCCACAGGCTTCTCCTTTAACTGGATTTGGACAAACCATAGCATGAGCCATAGCAATTGCTAAAGGCAAAGCGCCAACTCCTGAAGGACCTAAAAGTAATACAGCATGAGGAACCTTTTGCTGCATTATCATATTTTGAATATTATCCTTAACTTTTTCCTGACCTACAACCTCTGAAAATTTCATTTTTAACTCATCATTTTCCCATATAACACAAAAATAAGGATAATAACCGTTAATGCGCCTCTAACCAATTATTTCCGCTTTTTACTTCAACTTCTATGGGCACTTTTAAAGAGGGCATGGCATGACACATTTTATTTCGTATGACTACCTCTAATTTTTCAATTTCCGATTTTGGTACATCAAAAACTAATTCGTCATGAACCTGTAGGATCATTTTTGCCCCCCAATTCCCATTTTTTAATTCTTCATGAATAGAGAGCATAGCCATCTTAATCAGATCTGCGGCAGACCCTTGAATAGGCGTATTAATAGCCATTCTTTCCGCATTACTTTTTTCCAGAGAGCTATTCGAATGAATATCTCTTAAAATTCTCTTACGTCCCATCAGAGTCGTAACATACCCTTTTTTACGAGCCATTTCAACGGTTTTGTCCATGTATGTTTTCAATCCGTTATACTGTAAAAAATAGGCACTAATTAATTCTTTCGACTCATTCCTGGAAATTCCTAATTGACGGGAAAGATTTGTTGATCCAGCACCATATATGATACTAAAATTTACCGTTTTAGCTTTATATCGCTGTTCTTTTGAAACTTCATCATAAGGAATGCCAAATACTTTGGCAGCGGTAGCTCTGTGAATATCCTGCCCTTTTTGAAAAGCTTCAAGCATACCTTCATCTCCACTTATCTCTGCAATAATCCGCAATTCTATCTGTGAATAGTCGGCTGCCATCAGCACATGATTTTCATCTCGGGGTATAAATGCCTCTCTTACTCTTGCTCCCTCCTCTGTTCGAATAGGAATATTCTGTAGATTAGGATTATTGGAACTCAGCCTGCCAGTTGCTGTCAAAGCCTGATTAAATGAAGAATGAATTCTTTTTGTATTTGGATTAACCATATTAGGCAACGCATCAACGTAAGTTGACTTTAACTTTGAAAGCCCCCTATGATTAAGGATTTCGCTAATGATTGGATGTTGTCCCTCTAGTTCAGTAAGTTTTTCCTCATCTGTTGCGTATTGCCCCGATTTAGTTTTTTTCCATTTATAAGGGATTTTTAATTTGTCAAACAGGATATCTCCGACCTGTTTTGGAGAGGCAATATTAAAAGCTGAACCGGCCAGTTCGTAAATTTTATTTTCCAATAATTTTATCTCTTCTTTAAGTTGGATGGAATAGGCCTTTAAAAAATCAACATCTACCCGTATGCCCTCATATTCCATGTCTGCCAAAACCTTTAGTAATGGGGCTTCCAGTTTATTGAAAAGTTCAATTAAGTTTTCTTTCATTAATAATGGTTCCAGTTGATTTTTTAGCTGTAAGGTAATGTCGGCATCTTCAGCAGCATATTCTTTTATCACCTCCTTTGAAACCTCTCGCATTGTTTTTTGGCCAGCTCCTTTTTTACCTATGAGTGAAGTAATAGATACAGGTTTATAATCAAGATACGACTCTGAAAGATAATCCATATTATGCCTCATTTCAGGCTCCAATAAATAGTGCGCAATCATGGTGTCAAAAAATGGTCCTGTAACTTCTACACCATAATTTTTCATCACCATAGCATCAAACTTAATGTTTTGTCCGACCAATATTATGCGATTATTTTCCAGCACTGGTCTTAATATGTCAACGATTTCCATGGCGATTTTTCTATCTTCCGGAATAGAAATATACCAGGCGATGCCCTTTTTGTAAGCAAAAGAAATACCTACCAGATTGGCTAAGGTAGCGTCAATATTATCTGTTTCTGTATCAAAGCAGAGGGTATCTTGTTGTAAAAAGTCCTCTACCAACTTTTTTATTTCTGTATGTTCCTCAATCAAATAATAGGTATGGGGCGTATTTTCAATATTAAAATTGGCTATTCTTACTGTTTTTTCATCTATATTTTCAGGAGCAGGTTCAACTTCCTTTTCTTCTGGAAAATCAAACGAACCCTGGGCTGAAGTATTTGCAGGAATAGGTTTTATGGTAGGGTCAGGTCCCAGAATATTCATAGAAATAGAACGAAACTCTAATTCTTTAAAAAGTTCTGCCAAAACATTCCTGTCAAGTGGGTCGAGGTGCAGATCTGTTACATTAAATTCTATGGGTACATTGATATCAATGGTTGCCAATTGATAAGACAAACGGGCTTGTTCTGCAAATTCAATTAAGCGCTCCCCATTTTTCCCCTTTATATTTTTTGCATTGGCTAAAATGTTCTCCAACGTACCATATTCCTTTAATAATGCCGCCGCCGTTTTGGGTCCAATACCTGGAACACCTGGAATATTATCCACACTATCACCTTGCAAACCAAGGATATCAATGACCTGATTTACATTTTGTATATCCCAGTTTTCACAAATTTCTTTCTCCCCTAACAACTCGATACCGTTACCTTGCCGGGAAGGTTTGTACATAATAATGTTGGGTGAAACAAGTTGTCCATAATCTTTGTCAGGAGTTACCATATAAACGGTAAAACCCTCTTTACTTGCTTTTTTTGCTATGGTACCTATGACATCATCTGCTTCAAAACCTGGAATACAAAGAATGGGAATATGAAATCCCTTTAATATTTTCTGAATCCATGGAATTGCAATACCGATATCTTCTGGTTGTTCCTCTCTGTTTGCTTTATATTTTGGATATTGTTCATGCCTAAAAGTAGGTCCATGGGGGTCAAATGCCACAGCAATATGGGTAGGTTTCTCTGTTCTTAATAAATCCCAAAGCATTCTTGTGAATCCATTTATGGCAGAAGTATTCAAACCTTTTGAATTAATTAATGGTCTGGTGATAAAGGCAAAATGAGCTCGATAAACCAGCGCATGTCCATCCAATAGGAATAATTTTTTTTCGTTCATCCTCAAATTTTTTTCAGGTGTTTTTGACTCATTTTAAAATGTTAAGGCATATTTCATCAACATTTGCTGATTTATACTAATGGCTCTTCCCAAACCTCGAACCCCATTGGGTTGGCTGTAATCAGTAATCTGAACTAATACATCACGATCATAATAAGCATTTACGGTTAAAGAGAGTTGAAAGCCCTTAACTATTTTCATACTTAAATCATTGGTCCAATATTGTAAATCGACATATTTAAAGTCTTTTAAATAATTTGAATATAACTGGATTACAGAAGCATACGTAAATTTATTTTCCCAAAATTTTGCTTTGTAACTTAATCTCAGTAGAGTACCTAACTGTTTATCTATATTTTCTGCTGAAACTATAGTACCAGACGAAGATTTTTCAACTGGATTACCATGAACGCCTAATAAAGCAATTTCATCATTCTCTACAATGATAAAGCGCCCTGCCAAAGGAGAATAATATATAGCCCATTTATCATTTGGTCTATAATCCATTCCTGCTGAAATACTTATTTGCGCAGGTGAAAAAAACAAGGATTGTAATCGGGTGTCCTTTCCATCTAATTTTTTTAAGAAATTTCCAGGAAATGACGCTGGACCTTTATAGGTCGGGGCAATTTGACTGATAAAATTTATACCCGAAGCATAAGACAGCTTAGATTTTCCTGAAGCCTTAATTCCTAAACGGGAATCTAATCTAATTTCATCAATAGATTTTTGAAAAGGTACCTTCGTTAAAGTTCCTTGACCAATTACACCAGCACCCAGTCTTTGAACGCCAAATTGAGAAACAAAGGTATTATCCCAGACGGCTCTCTTTTTTTTATACTTCGCACTAAAATTGATTGCACCACCAAATCCAACTCTATTCTGACCTGAGCCAACACGTGGGTTAAGTTGTAAAAGTTGAGCACCGTCAACACCTAAACCCATACCAATATCCCAAATGGAATCTTTTTTAGATTTTTTTCCCTCTCCTTTATTTTGTGCGTTAGTTAAAGACATAAACAGGAAATAAAAGGAAGCGCAAAGGCATATTTTAACTACCCATTTCATTTAAATCATCTGTTTTAATTAAAGCATATTTTTCCGTAGTCAGCTTATGCAAGGGTAACGTCACCCATGTTTTTTCATCGGTTTTAATCGTAAATGAACCAGATTCAATGGCAACTATAATACCTTCAACTTCTTCTATTTTAATGGTATCACCCACTTGTATTTTGTTACGGTTATAATAACCACTTAAAATATTGGATAAAATGGGTTTAGATGCGGCGCCATAGCCCAGTGCAAAAGCAAGCATAATTCCAGCTAAAATAATGGACAGATTGATCTGAATAAATCCAGTTTCAATACCTGATTGTTCTAAGGCAATCAAGGCAATATTGACGAAAATAAAATAAAATACCAGATTGGAAATTAAGCTTGCCGCTGGAATATCCATGGAATAGCAAGCTGTTCTGACAAAGCCCCTCAAAAGATCAGCCAGAAATATTCCAAGCAAGAAAACAAAAATGGCGGAAATAAGTCGAGGCAGATAAGTAAAAACCAGCGTTATAATTTCTGATAGTGCTTGAATTTCAAGTATATCTACTGCTATTAGGACAAAAAGGAAGAAGAAAAAATAATAAATAAGTTTGGCAATTATTTTACCCGATCTAAAACGCAGAGGAGTTTTATTTAAGACTTCTATGTTCCCCAATCGTCCCAAAAAATGATCAACTCCTATTTTATCAAAAAACTTAGAAACTAACCTAGCCATAATTTTCCCAATCAATGCACCAAGCAATATCAAAATGGTGGCCAAAATTAATCGTGGGAATAAATTTACTATGTGATTTAAAGTTTGATTTAACGATTGCTCCCAGCGAAGCCAAAATGAATTTACAGATATGTTTAGCATTAAATTTTCCATAATGACAAATTTTAACCCTTCATTTCAGGTGGGTTAGGAAAGCGGTTTTTTGAAATAGATTTATTTATATCCAGTAAATCTGAAAAAGTCAAAAAGAAATTAGGTACAAATAAATCTACCATTTGCCCTACCATTCGAAACAATGAAATTCTGCTATGAACACTTTTTCTTATGAGTTCCTGGTGAAATGGTTCCAAGAAAAGTTCATTTTCCTCTATTAGTTTTTGAAAATTATTCCGACTCATTTGGATTTTTTTTCTTTTTCCTCAAACAAAATTCGATTTTTTTGAGCTTTGGCCTTAGCTCGTTTCAACTGCATTTTGACAGCACTTTCTGATTTAGACACAATTTGAGATATTTCCTTAATAGATAAATCATCTTGATATTTCATTAATAAAATAAGTCTGTCTCCTAAAGCCAGTGAATCAAGCACTGTTTTTAACTGGCCAATTTCCATATTCAATAAAACTTCGTCCGAAACTTCATCTTCTATATCGGAAATTTTATCAAAATCGTCAGAAAATAATTCCGTTGCCTTTTTTGATCTCCTTAAATAATCAATACAGAAATTGTACGTTATAGCATAAACCCAGGTGGAAAATCTTGCCTTTTCCTCAAAACGAATTAGATTCAGAAAAATTTTCAAAAATATTTCCTGAGTAGCGTCTCTTGCCAGACTTTCTTCCTTAAGAATGGAAATACATTTCGCATATACCTTTTTAACATATCGGTTATAAAGCAAAGAAAAACACTGTTCCGACTGGTATTTGAGGTACTTCTGTATTACCTCCGAATCACCCATTCCTTCATTGCAATGAAATTCCACCGTGCTAAATTTAGCGAAAATTGGTTTTTAAACCTTTCCTCTATTTTTTAATGTCCAGACTGAAAGTATTAATCTAAATGGGAAAATAATACTGGCTACTATAGCACCTGATCCGAAAAAAACCATTTCATAATACATATAGTCACCCAGTTTTTGACCCTTGTCAGCTGGTAAGTTTTGCATTGGGACATACATACCCTCCTCATCCAGGAAAGTTCGAAATCCATGTAAACTGCTAATTAAATAGAATATAAAGGGAATAAATATAAAAACCAATCCTACTTTTGCTACTTGCTGTTTTGCCAGAAAAGAATATTTTAAAAAAAATAAATACCTGGTAACAAGTACAAACGTAAAAATAAAGACCGTATTTTCAATGAAAAAAGGATAATCTACCTGCTTATTCGTCAGCGGTAAAAGCACTAAAAAAGCAAGAATTACTGAAAATAAAAAAGCTAAAAGCTCCAATGCTATGGTGTACTTAAAACCGGGTGACTTGGTATCCAAATGAAGTATTTATTTAAAGTTAAATAATTGATTATAAATAAAAAAGGCTAAAAAAAAAGCTAACAAAGCTTTCTTTTATTTTGATAAATTCCTACCTTTAGAAGGCAATAAAAGTCCAAATTAAACAAATATTTCAAAAAAATGAATGAACATGGAAACTATTTTGGTGCTTAATGCAGATTACACACCATTAAATTTAACAACATTTAAAAGGGCTTTGAAACTCCTTTTAAAAGGTAAGGCTGAAATAATCAAAAATGAGGAAGAACTTATAAGAAGTGAAAAATTAACCTATCCAAAACCACTCATCATACGCCTCTTAAATTATATCAAAAGTAAAATAAAAACATTTAAAGTTAATCGCAGTCGTATTTACAAACGGGATAATTATGAGTGTGCTTATTGTGGTTCTAAAAAACAACTTACCATTGACCATATTATTCCAAAGTCAAGAGGTGGAAAAAATACATGGAATAATTTGATTTCCAGTTGTCTTCCTTGTAATCTAAAAAAAGGAGACCGTACTCCTGATGAAGCAGGTATGCCCCTTAGGTTTAGTGCAAAAATACCAAACCTGCTTAGTTCAGATTTATACACTTCTAAAATATGGATCGAATACAAAGAGTCTTTTAATTAAAATTTAACCAATGATAAAAAATTAATAACCAATAAAATAAGAATTTAAATACGTTGCATTTGTAACCATTTTGACTTATGGGTTTTTTGAAATTAATACCATTTTACAAATCTGTCAGCCATTTAACTGAACCTTTGGATTCATACATTCCTTACATTCATTACTAACTTATCCATTTCCAATTATGACCCTCCACATTTACTTTATATGTGGAAAACCTTAAAATTTGATTTAGTTAAATTTGTATTCATGAAAAATCCTTTCAACATGAACTCATAACTTGCACTTAATCTTAATTACTTAAATAAAAATAAAGGCTATTTCATTTGTAATTAAAAACTCATAAGTATTTTACATACTCAAAACGAAAATCAAAATATTTTTTATGGGTTCTGTTAAAGGTTATTTTTTATCATTTTTCTGTTTAAGCATTTTTCAATATTCCTTCAGCCAGATTAGTGAAGAGACTTTCCTCGTGAAACCCTATTTACAATCTGGGTCTCAAACTGGAATGTTTGTTTTGTGGGAAACAAAAAACCCATCAACAACAAAGGTTGAATTTGGAGAGGCACGACCTCTTGTCAAATCAGCACTTTTAGATCAGGAAGTGACTTTAACTGGTTTTAGACAAATGCACGAAGTGGCATTGACTAACCTGAAACCAGAAACTAACTATTTCTGGAGAATAAAGTCAGTCACTGAAAAAGGAGATACCATTCAGTCTGAAATTTATTCTTTTAAAACAAACGTTAAAGATAATAGTGCTTATATGTTTGGATTGGTTGGTGATACCCAGCGAAATAACAGAACACCTTGGGCTTGGGGTAAAATTGCAGAAAAATTATGGGCTGACAGACCAAATTTTGTCGTTCATGCAGGTGATGTCGTTGAAAAAGGCCGTCGCAAAAGTGATTGGTTACAGGACTTTTTTCCAAATGGGCACATTTTAATGAGCCGTGTTCCCATTTATACCGTTATTGGTAACCATGAAGATAATTCTCCTCTTTACTATCAATACATGGTTGCGCCACCACCAGAGTATTACTATACTTTTAAATATGGCAATACACAATTTTTTATGATTGATAGTAATCGAGATTTAAAAGAGGGATCAGAACAATATAATTGGTTGGAATGGGAGTTGTCTAAGTCGACCGCAACCTGGAAAATTGCCATGCATCATCATCCCCCATATTCGTCTGATTCAAACGACCATGGAAATACTGCCTATAGTTTATCTACTTTGGGTGTTGCAAACGTTAGAAATTTAGTTCCTCTCTACGAGCGATTTGGATTGGATTTTTGCCTCTTTGGACATACTCATTTATATGAGCGCAGCTGGCCTGTTTTAGATGACAGAATAAATATTAAAAATGGGGTTACGTACATAAATTCAGGAGGTGCAGGTGGTGGCCTAGAAGATTTTGCCCCAACTAGGAGCTGGTTTACTTCTGAATTGGAAAATACACATCATTACTGTACGTTTTCAATTTTTGAAAATCGGTTGATATTTAAAGCTATAGATCACGAAGGACGTCTTTTTGATACCTTCCAAATGCAAAAGGATACTTCAGAAAATGCACAGGCAAAAATCATTCAACCTCCTGCGGTAAAAATATCAGCTGATGCAACCTTATTTCAGGACAAAACGATGGTTCAAATGCAGGCAGCTTTTGATAGTCTGGAAATACGTTATACCTTAGACGGCAGTGTTCCTAACAAAGGTAGTATACTATATACTATGCCATTTTCAATAAACCAAAGTGCCCTAATTAATGCAAAAGCTTATACAAAAGAAGGTTATTCAAGCAGGAATAGCACAATAAACCTGGAAAAATCTATTCCCCAGCCTCCTACTCGTGTAAAAAACGACAAAAAAGGTCTTAAATTTAATTATTATGAGGGACCTTGGGAAAAATTACCCGATTTTTCAATCCTTCAGCCAACTAAAACGGGCATTTCCCAACAAGTCAATCTAACTGAAACAGGACATCGGGATGATTATTTTGCTATTGTTTTTGAGGGGTATATAGATGTTCCTAAAACTGAGCGCTATACCTTTTATTTGCAGTCTGATGATGGTTCAAAACTTTATATAAACGGAAAATTAATGATAGACAATAATAACCATAGCTCTATAGAAAAAACAGGACAGGCCATTTTACAAGAAGGTAAACATTCTATAAGAATTGAATATTTTGAGAAAAATGGTTCTCATGAGCTACAGGCTGGGATAGTTGACCCTATTTTAGGCATAAAGCCTTTTTCACCATTTCAATTGAGCCATTTAGATTAAGACCATTTTAAGGCATATTGACAACATAAAAAGGGTAAGTTTGATTTAAATCAACATACCCTTTTTACCAAATAAAAGTAAGAATAGCATCTTTGGGTAAAATGTAAACTAATGACCTAAAGGGATGTTAGCTATTTAATAAACTCTGTTTTCCCTTGAAATAAATTCATTTGCCCCAGGATAATTTGGAACAGTCATTTTTTCAGCATCCCATAACAAACGAATTCTACCTGGATAATCATAAGGTGCCCATGAATCGGGTGTTTTACCAGCTTGTAGTTTTTTTACATCATAGCAACGAATAGCCAAATTAGCTATAAGCAAGGTTTCCGTTAGTGGTACAGCATCTTCGAATGGTGAGGAGGCTTTTCCAAGACCTTTACAGGCATTTACCCAAACCATTTGGTGGGAGCCTGTATATCTTGGTAAAAAAGGTTCCGGCTTCGCCACTTTTTTCTGCTTATCTGAAAAAAGTAGCACAGGATTTTCCCCGTACATATCACACAGAAGCTTTCCCTTTTCCCCTTCAAAAAGAGCCCCTCCATCCCAGGAACCAAATGGTTCATTTTCACCTAATTCCTCGGGTCTCATTGGTTTGATTCCTCCATCGTACCAGAAAAGATCCACGCCTGGGAAAGTAAATTTAACCATTGAGGAAGGGGGACAGCTATCGGGGTAATTTGCTTCGACAAAATCGCCTGACCAAACAGTTGTTGCACTTGCTTCAATAGCCGTTGGGTATTTCAGATTCAATGCGCGATAAGGGACTTGAAAGATGTGGCAACCCATGTCCCCAAGAGAACCTGTACCAAAATCCCACCAACCTCTCCATTTAAAGGGAAGATACGCTTTATTATAATCTCTGTATGGAGCTGGCCCTAACCATAAATTCCAATCTAATGTATTGGGAACTGATTCCTTTTGTATTGGAGTGGGTACACCTTGAGGCCAAACTGGGCGATTTGTCCAGACATGAACCTTTTCTACTTTTCCAATAACTCCTGATTGGATATATTCTGCTATGACAGCATTACAGTCTAAAGATGCACCTTGATTACCCATCTGGGTAACCACCTTACTTTTTTGAGCGGCAATGAGTAATTGCCTTGCTTCGCCAATATTGTGGGTAAGGGGTTTTTCTACATAAACATGTTTACCTAAATCCATGGCCATAAGAGCGGCTGGCGTATGTGTATGATCGGGAGTTGCAATCATCACACCATCAATATTTTTATGTTCTGCTTCAAATAATTTACGAAAATCCTTATAAAGAGGAACTTTGGGAAATTCTTTCAAGGTATTTTCGGCTCTTTTGGTATCAACATCACAGAAAGCAACTAAATTTTCAGTACCTTTTGTACTTCTGATATGGTCTTCTGCACGTCCACCTATACCTATAAAGGCAATATTGAGTTTATCACTGGGAGCTTTATATCCTTTTCCACCCAAAACATATCGAGGTACTATGGTAAATCCAACAGCAGCTGTTGCAGCCTGCTTTATAAAAGTCCTTCTGGAATTAGTTTGTTTATTTCTCATGTTTACTTTTGTTTATGCAAATTACATAAAAAGGAGAAATTTAAAAAATTAATATGTTGTGCTTGGTGGTTGGTACTTTTAGGTATAGTTCTCTTGCGGGTGCAAATTCCTCGTTAGCTTTTAGGGTAATTGGTGATTGGTACTTGGTGGTTGGTGGTTGGTGCTTTTAAGGATAGTTCCCTTGCGGGCACCTGTTTCTCGTTAGCTTTAAGGGTGATTGGTGCTTGGTGATTGGTACTTGGTGCTTGGTACATTTAGGGATAGTTCTCTTGCGGGCAGCTGTTTCTCGATAACTTTAAGGGTAATTGGTGCTTGGTACTTGGTACTTGGTGCTTGGTACTTTTAGGTATAGTTCTCTTGCGGTAAAGACTAATCACTAAGTACTAAGTACTAATCACTAAGTACTAAAAAATTGCGCCTTACGAAAAGTGATTGGTACTTAGTGCTTGGTGCTTTTAGGGAGAGACTGTTCAATAAAGTGTGTCTATTAACTTTGAACCAAAAAGAGAAGAGATGAAAAGCACAAGAAGTAAAAATTCAAAATTTGAAGAATTAGTACCTGATGAGAAGATGCGGGAACGAATCATGTCTCATCTAAAGACGAAGGG
>JBEAXK010000114.1:0-20568 GCA_041159865.1 Bacteroidota bacterium | reverse complement strand
TTGGTTACAGCGGCTATATTTTCCATTTTTAACTCATTCATTGCATAGTTGATAATCCTTTCCGCGGCTTCAAAGGCATATCCATTCCCCTGGTATTTTTCCAAAAAAGCAAATCCAATATCATGAAAGGGTAGATAATCCTTTTTGATAATGGTAACGACCCCTATGGGTATTTTCTCCTTCTTTAAATGTACAACCCAATAGTTTATCTTATCATTGTCCAACAATTGTTGAATATACATTTTGCTGAGCCCGACATTCAGTATATTTCTATCTCCAATAAATTGAATCCAACCTTTTGTATTCACTAAGTGGAAAATGAAAGAAGCATCATCAACATTTAGCGGAATGAGAGAGAGCCGTTCTGTATGAAATTTTTTAATCATACTGAATTGTTAATAAGCTGATTATCATTTCATATCAACCTTTAAATGCAAATTTAACCAATTCTTCCAATGCGATATAGTCTAATGTTTTCTCATTGGTAGCTTCGAGAAAAACCATTGGCGCCACATTTTCCCTGTAAGCTTCCATCCATCTTGAGGCACAAAGGCACCATTTATCGCCTGGTTTAAGACCTGGAAAATTCCATTCTGGTCTGGGTGTTGACAGATCGTTTCCTTTATTTTTGCTAAAAGTTAAAAAATCTTCGGTCATAATAGCACAAACAGTGTGCGTACCACGATCATCTTCACCCGTTTCACAGCAGCCATTCCTGTAATAACCCGTCATCGGTGAGCTGCTGCAAAGCATTAAATCTTCGCCAAATACATTTTTTGACATTGCTATTTTTTTTAAAAAGTAAAAGCCTAATGAAAGACTTCAAATGATTTTCCGTTAAATTTACAAATGCCATGACTGTCCGTCCCAAACCAAAGCTCCCCTTTTTGATCTTTATAAATGATATTTACCGCATTACTGCTCAGGCCATTTTTGGTTGTAAATTGGAGAAAATCCTTGCCGTCATATCTCCAAACGCCATTGTCAACCGTTCCAATCCATATATTATGGTAGTTATCTTCATTGATAGTGTAAATCCGCGATAAGGTACCGGGCAATGATTTACCAGAAACAGGAAAAGAGGTATCCATTAATCCGTTTTCTTTGGTAATATGTGACAATGATTTTCCATCGTATTTAAATAATCCTGAGCCATTATTTCCAAACCAAATATTTCCCTTACTGTCCTCAAATATACTAAGAACGGCTGGGCCTCGCAACCCTTTTTCGGTCAGCCAGCTAAATGATTTACCATCATATCGGCAAACTCCTTGCGCTTGCGTTCCAAACCAAACATTTCCTTTTGTATCTTTTAAAATGCTGTAAACGCCATAACTATTTAAAATAAAGGGGGAACTTTGGGCTTCTTTAGCCTTATATTCGGGATTGTGCAATGGAATATAGACGAGAGAATCTTGGTGTAACCGATAAACACCCCCGCCTGCAAAAAACCATAAATCAGATTTTTCTACTTTCCAATCTTTGCTTGTAAACGAAAATGTGCCAATATTTTCCTTTTTTGACCAGGTTGTAATCTTCTTCCCATCAAATTTACTAACCCCAAAGACACCGGTACTAAACCATAGTTGACCCATATGATCTTCCTGGATATTTTGAACCTGATTATTTGAAAGTCCATCCTTTTCAGAAAACTGTTCAAGAATTTTCCCATTATAACGAAATACGCCTGAGTCATTGGTTCCAAACCAATAATTCCCTTTTTTATCTTGAAAAATACTTCTGATATTTCTCAATGGCTGTTGAACCTCTTGCATAAAATTTAATGCTGCAGGTTTCATTTGACCATTACAATAAATAATGGGTAGAAATAAGGCCAATAAAACAGGCTTTAGCATTTTTTATTAATTCATGTTAGCAATATTAAATAATCCTATTTAGCGAAATTTATTAAGATTCTTCAGCCTCCACATTTACCATTAGCTTCATCATTATATCTGTTTGCTTATCATCGCCTAACATGAAATAATGCTCGTCGAAAGCTATGAATCCATTTTTTTTGTAAAATTGTATTGCCCTTTTATTCTCTTCCCATACCCCCAGCCAAATATAGGAAGCCTTCTTTTCCTTGGCCATCTGGATAGCTTTTTCCAATAGCTGTCTCCCAATTCCTTTGCCCTGAAAATCGCTTAGAACATAAATTCTCTCTATTTCAAAACTATCCTCCTTTTGTAATTCCGTTTGAGCACCACCCTCATTTAATTTCATATATCCAATGACTTCAGTCCCTGATTTTACGAAATAAAAGGAGGTGTTTTCATCTTTCAATTCCCGGGATAATTTGTCCAGGGAAAATCCTTCTTCCAGATATCTGGCCATGTTTTCTTCTGAATTTCCAGAAGAAAAGGCCTCATAAAAAGTCTGTTTGCTCAGTTTTTGTAAAAGAAAAAGATCATCCAGATTTAGTTTAACGATATGGTACATGCTTTGGTTGATATAAGGATGTAGTTAAGTTGGATGGCTGATTAACTTTTTAAGGAGAACAATTTGACCTAAATGATAGTAACTGTGCTCAATTAAGGTGTTTATATTGAAGTGATAAGTCCCGTATTCCTCTTTAACAAAAATATCACTCAACTTTTCTTCTGGTAATGCTGCTACTTTTAACGCGAATTCTTCCGCGTCGGCCCAAAATACATCTAAAACATTTTGCCAATCTTCCTCCGTGTTTATAGGTTTAAAATCAAAACTAAAGGCATCTTTGATTTCAAGATTTCCCCCATTTAAAACGTTTAATATTCCGGCTATATAATAGTGAATATGTTGTGTCAATGAGGCGATGGTATGCAATGTCCCCAATTTATACAGGGCTGTTTCCAAAGGCAAATCAGATAGTTGGTTCTTAAAACTATTATTTGCAACCCAGGAATTATTCAATATGACGTCCTGGAAACGTTTTGCTAATACGTCTTTATTTTCCATAAAGAATTTAGTTGAATAGCAGATAGGCAACAATCAATGTGAAAAAAACATTAAACAACTGTGCCAATAAGAAAGCATATAATGGTTTTTTGCCTTCATTATTGAATAGGTCTGAGAACTTTGTTTCCAATCCTATGGTGGTGAATGCCAGGGAAAACCAAAGGCCTTGCAGTGCTTTCAGGTCGCCTTTAATTAAATCGACCGTTTGTGGGGAAATGACAAAAGAAAAAAGTAAGGAGGCACCTATAAAACCGAGGACAAATTTTGGGAATCTTTCCAAGATTATTCCCAAGGTTGGTTTGGATTCCATGGCGGTTGCTGATGAATTATTGGTATAGATCCAGTAAATGGAAATAAAAAAGGCAGCTAATCCTAATAAGACATTTTGAGAAAATTTTACGATGGTACTTATTTTTAAAGCCTCTTCTCCAATAAGACTTCCCGATGCAATAACTGCTCCCGTAGTGTCAATAGTACCTCCGAGCCAGGCTCCTGAAACTGCTTGGGATAGGCCTAAGATATTGGCTATGAATGGCATGAATATAATCATGGGAATGGCCGTTATGAGAACAACGGAAATGACATAGGATAATTTTTTTGCATCGCCTTTAATGGCTCCAGCAGATGCTATGGCTGCGGAAACACCACAAATGGAAACGGCACTGGAAATAATAATGGATAATTCCTCATCAATACCCATTTTTTTACAAAGCCAGAAGGCAAAATACCACACAGCGACAACCACCAGTAAGGCCTGTATCAAACCCAGGGACCCTGCCTTTAAAATGTCACCAAAGATGATACTGCTGCCCAATAACACTAAACCTATTTTGACATATAGTTCGGTGGAAAGGGTATTTTTAAGCCATAAGGGGACCATGAAAAAATTACTAATAGCCAGGCCTATCAATAAACTAAAGATGACGGCTTCGAGATTCCAGTTTTTCAAAAAGGTATTTCCCGCCAATATTAATGCGACGACCGTTAATATATATATGATTGGAAATCCTTTGACAACAGAACTAATTCCTTTTCCTAACGCGGCTGATGCAAGTATAGCTATCCCATATACCAATAAGAATAGGGCAAAAATATTAGTTAAGTTTTTGAAGGTTAGTACTTTGCCAAATAAATCAGCGGTGTCACTCCATCCAAAGGATGGTGGTTGAATTTTAAATCCTAAGAGGTAAAGTCCGATAATCAGAAATCCAAAAACAACAACAGTCCAATCTTCACTAAGTGAAAAGGTAGGTTTTTGATTGGTCATAAAGCGCAGATTTAATTCAATTACCCGTCAATTTATAAAAATTAAATGATTAACTTTAAATAATTATAATCAACCTACATGAAAATTTCAAATTTTCGCCTTCCTGTATTCATCATCTGGCTGCTGGTTCTGCCCTTTGTTGCATTTAACCAGCCTTTAATGGTTGGCGCTGCTAAAAGAATCCTTACGCCCAATCCTCTTTTACCCATTTCGGGCGGCATCGGAACGCCAAATCCGGTAAAGGAAAATAAAGGAGATTTATTTGTAAGGGCTATGGTTTTTAAAAAAGGTGAGACCATTTTTGCCATAGTAAGTGTAGATTTTTTGGGTTGGACTTCTATTCTTGGTAATCGGTCGCGTGCTCTCATAAAAGGTATTCCTCCAGAAAACATCCTCATCGGCGCTACTCATACGCACAGTGCACCTGATCCTTATGGATTTCCTGATATGAATGGGAAAACTTTTGCCGATATTAAATATCTGGATGGGTGCGTACAGCTAATAGCCGATGCGGTCAATGAGGCCTTAGCTAATAAACAACCGGCTTCTTTGAAAATTGCAATGGATGAGGCTGTTGGGAAAATTGCTTATAATTATTACGCGCCAGCCTTATACGATCCACGATGTGGCGTCATTCAGGCCTTGGCTACTTCCGGGCCAAGGATGGGGCAACCGATAGCTACGCTCGTAAATTATGCCGTTCATCCTGAGGTTCTTGGAAATAAACAGGGTATATTAAGCCCGGATCTCTGCGGTCCTCTCTATAGTAAAATTGAAAAGGAAACAGGCGGCATGGCGCTTTTTATGAATGGTGCCATTGGAGGGATGGTCACCGCCGATACGCGTCTTGAATATGGAAAAGAGGGACAGGGGCAAAAAGAAGATAATTCCTGGGAGGAATGTATTCGTATTGGAGAATTACTTGCCAGTGAATCCCTTAGGATTATCCAAAAAGCACCTGTTTTAGATAATCCTGCCGTTTTTATTGCCTCCCGTCCCCTGACTTTTCCCGTTGAATCCGATATCATGCGTTTTATTATTCAGAAATCTTCTATGAAATATAAATCGTTTTCGGATAATAAGGTTACTACCCAGCTTAATCTAATCAATATTGGACCTGCTCAAATTCTTACCGTCCCAGGTGAGGCTATGCCCAATGTGGGCTATTATGTAAAACGTAATATGAACACGACCATGCCATTTCTTTTTGGATTGACAAATGATGCTTTTGGCTATATGCTGGCAAAAGTAGATTATCTAAGTTTTAAACGATATGAATACGTTACCCGCACCAGTCTGGGCGAAATGACGGCTGAAATTTATATGGAACAAGCCTTAAAATTAGTGAAGGAAAGTCCTGCCGCAACGGCTAAATAAAATCTTTTTATTATGTTTAATTTTCGTTTTTTATGCCTAATTTTCTTGTTGGCAAATACTTCCGTAGCCTGGTCTCAGTTGGTTTCTTCAGGATTAATATTTCCCGAACAAGAAAAACATGTTCATGGTAGTAGCCTGGTTTCTCTTCCTAATGGCGATTTTCTTTGCGTATGGTTTTATGGTAACGGTGAAAGAACGTCTGATGATGTGAAATTAATGGGTGCCAGGTTGGAAAAGGGTCGTTCTTCCTGGTCAGAACCTTTCCTGATGGCTGATACGCCGAATTTACCCGATTGTAATCCCGTGCTGTTCTTAAATCAAGAGGGAAAACTATTCCTGGTCTGGATTGCTGTGCAGGCAAATCTTTGGGAGCAATCTATTTTAAAAGTGCGTACCTCAATCGATTTTTTAAAACCCGGTCCGCCCATCTGGCAATGGCAAGACAATATTCTGCTCAAGCCAACCGATGCTTTTGCTAAGGAAATTAAGGAAAAATTGAAAAGTTTACCCTCACACGGCATTGGTTGGGCTGGTTATGCGCCAAAATATGATGAAATGATATCCAGCGCAGCAAACGATGCGGCAAAAAGAAGTATTGGGTGGATGACCAGAATTAAACCGTTGTTGTTAGGCGAAAACAGGATTTTACTTCCTCTCTATTCTGACGGATTTAATCTATCCATGCTGGCTATTTCTGATGATAAAGGGGAAACCTGGAAACCCAGTCTGCCTATTGTTGGTAGAGGACCTATACAACCCGCATTGATTCAGAAAAAGAACGGCGATATTTTGGCTTACATGAGAGATAGTGGCGACGAACCACCGATGGTGCATCAAAGTATTTCAACAGATAATGGCGAATCCTGGACAGCTACCCAAAAAACAGCTATTCCCAATACGGCCAGCGTAGAATTGTTGAGACTTAAGGACGGAAGAATGGCCTTTTTGGGAAATGATATTGTGGATGGTCGTTATCGACTGAGGCTTTACCTGTCAAAAGATGAGGGAGAAACCTGGTATTTTAAATTTCCGGTAGAGGAGGAGAGCCCCGGAAAGGGAAGTTTTTCTTACCCCTCTCTAATTCAATCCAGTGACGGGCTCATCCGCTGTACTTATTCTTATAATAAAGGAAATAATGAAAAATCCATAAAGTATGTGGTGTTGGATCCCAAAAAATGGCCATAATTTTAGGTAATTTATTAAATCAAGATGATGTTTTTAACCGATTTTTTTGGGCGCCTTCATCCCTTATTGGTGCATTTGCCTATAGGCATTTTGCTCTTTGCCTTTGCCCTCATTTTATTTCAACGTTTTCAAAAAGTTGAAGTGGACGTCGCCATTTCTTTTGCCTTATTATTGGGTTCTATTTCAGCTGTGTTTGCCAGTGCTACAGGGTGGTTTTTAGCACAATCAGGTGAATATGACGCGGATCTGGTGTTCCAGCATCAATGGATGGGTATTGGTACAGCCATTTTTAGCTTTGCGGCCTATTTTATTAAACGTATTAGAGATATTTTAACTACCATAACCGTCTGTGCTTTAATGGTAACTGGACATTTTGGGGGTAATTTGACGCATGGCGAGGACTATCTTTTTCCAAAAAAGAAAAGTGTCCCTTTGTCATTGATGCCAACCATAGATTCCATGCAACAGGAGGTTTTAAAGGTATCTCCAGCTGAATTGGCTTCGGCTAATCTGAAAACTTCCGTTCAGATTCAGCCAAATACGGAAAAGGCGCAAAGGAGGAAAACCAGTTTTATTTTCAGAGATGCCGTCTTACCTATTTTAGAAAAGAAGTGTTTCAGTTGTCATTCTGCAACTAAAAAGAAAGGTGGTTTGCGCCTCGATACAGAAGAATTTATTCTCTTAGGTGGCAAAAATGGGGCAATCTTTACCGCAGGCAATCCTGAAAATAGTTCGATTTATCTTTCCATGTTATTACCCGAGGACGACGATAATCACATGCCGCCTAAAGGTAAACCGCAACTTACCCCTCAAGAAATAGCTGTTTTTCATCAGTGGATAAAAGAAGGTGCCTCTTTTCGGGAAGAGATGAAGATATTTCTTGACCATCAAGAAGAAAAAAAGGAGGTGATTGAAAATAAACCGGTCATTGTTTCAGCACCTAAAACGGCTGTCTCGCAAACTTTTGTGCAAGATGTTGAAGGAAATATTTTGAAAAATAAAATGGATGCGGTTGCGCCATCCTTATTGAATCACTTAAAACAACAAAATATCACGGTCAGTAATTTTGGAACGAATTCAAATTATCTGATGGTAAATTTTGTGAATGTGAAAGAATATCGCTCTGCTTTAATAGATGAAGTGCTGAAATTAGGTGATAAAGTGGTTCGATTGCGTTTGAGCCAACAACCTGTAAGTGATTCAGATATTAAAAAATTAAGTGCGTTGAAAAACATTACCCGCTTAAATCTTGAAAAAACAGCTATTACAGACCTGGCATTGAAAGATATAAAAAATCTGCCAAACCTGGAGCAGATAAATCTATATGGTACCAATATAACCGATAATGGATTATTGGAATTGGCAAATTGTGACCATTTAAAGGTGGTTTTTCTTTGGCAAACAAAAACTACAGCAAAGGGAATAGAACAATTGAAAAGGTCATTGCCCAATGTGCAAGTTGAATTGGGTGGCCTTCAATTTGCAAAGCCCGATACCATAAAAACAAAAAATTTAGACTAACTTAGAGCGTCTTCCTAATGTACTAAAATGAACTTTAATGAATATTTTTGAAGAATATAACCATAAAATGAACCGACGGAACTTCCTTTCCGGAAGTGTATTAGGTCTCGGTGCTACGGCCTTGTGTGGTTTGATGAATGATAATAATGTAATTTACAATGATTTGCAATTACCTCATTTTGCACCCAAAGCAAAGCGAATCATTTACTTGTTTCAAAGTGGTGCCCCGTCACAACTGGATTTATTTGATTATAAACCGAAATTGAAAGAGATGTTTGGCCAGGAGTTACCTGCCTCTATTCGCGGGGAACAAAGGGTAACAGGCATGACGGCTCACCAAAAATCTTTTCCATTGGCGGGAAGTAAATTTAATTTTGCACAGTATGGTAAGGGAAGGATTTGGTTAAGCGAAATTTTGCCTTACCACCAGCAAATTGCCGATGAAATGTGTGTGATTAAAACCATGCACACGGAAGCGATTAATCATGACCCTGCCGTTACGTTTCTTCAAACGGGAAGTCAACAAGGCGCGCGTCCCAGTTTCGGTTCATGGGTAAGTTATGGACTAGGATCCGAGAATAAAAATTTACCCGCTTTTTGTGTTTTGCTCTCTCGTTCAAATAATGGGGATCAACCGCTTTACGCTAAATTATGGAATAATGCTTTCTTGCCTTCTGAACACCAGGGTGTTTTGTTTCGTTCAGGTGACGACCCTATTTTATATTTAAAAGATCCTAAAGGAATCGATAAATTTTCAAGACGGGACATGCTGGATGCATTAGCGAAGTTGCATAAACTTGAGATTGAACAAACGCTCGATGATGACTTGAATGGGAAAATAGCGCAGTACGAAATGGCTTATCGCATGCAAACCTCCGTGCCCGAAACGCTTGATGTAAGTAAAGAACCTGATTGGGTATTTGATCTTTACGGAAAAAATGCACGTAAACCAGGTTCTTATGCCGCAAATTGCTTGTTAGCCAGAAAACTAATTGAAAATGATGTCCGGTTTGTTCAGCTCTATCATCAGGGATGGGATCAACATGGTAATCTGCCATCCGAAATTTCAAAGTTGGCAAAAGATGTAGATCAACCTTCCGCTGCCCTGATTCTTGACCTAAAGCAAAGAGGTTTACTCGAAGATACCCTCGTTGTCTGGGGCGGAGAGTTCGGTCGTGGATGCTATTCACAAGGTAAACTCACGGTCGATAATTATGGTAGGGATCACCATCCGCGATGCTACTCCATCTGGATGGCTGGTGCTGGTGTGAAAAAGGGATTTACCTACGGTGAAACGGACGATTTTGGGTACAATATTATAAAAGATTCAGTACATATACACGATTATCAGGCAACAGTCATGCATCTGTTGGGTATCGATCATGAGCGTTTTACCTTTAAAACGCAGGGAAGAAGGTACCGATTAACCGATGTGGCAGGTAAAGTAGTGAAATCTGTATTGGCCTAATCTAACGTTTTTAAATATGCAGTCTATGTTCAAGCGCTACGATAATAAATTTTTTAGTGTGTCGGCCTTTTTTATTTTTTTATTAGTCAAATCGGCCTTTTTTGTTGAAAATATAAAGAAACAAATACCGCAGAGTACCCCGGTTTCTGTAGAACCAAAAATAGATTTTAATCGTCACATAAAGCCAATTCTTTCTGACAGATGCTTCAAATGTCATGGACCCGATAAATCAAAAGTGGATGCAGAGCTGCAACTCACCTCTTTTGAAGCAGCTACAGCACTATTGCCGTCAGGTAAAAGGGCTATCGTTCCTTTTAATACCAAAGAAAGTGAATTGGTCCGTCGGATTATGTCCGACGACCCCCATGAGGTAATGCCTTCGCCTAAGTCAAATTTACAATTAACCGCCGAAGAGAAAAAAATATTGGTTCAATGGATTGCAGAAGGCGCTGAATATCAAGAACATTGGGCATTTATTTCTCCCTTTAAATATCCTTCTCCTCTAGTCATTAATAAGGCTTGGTCTAAAACTACTATCGATGATTATATTCTACAAAAATTAGAAGAAAAAGGCCTTAAACCTAATAATGAAGCAACCAAAGAAGTGATTATTCGCCGCTTGTCTTTTGACCTTATTGGATTGCCACCAACCGTTGAGGAGGTACAAAATTTTATAAATGACAATTCTCCAACGGCTTATGAGCGATTGGTTGATCGGTTGCTTTCTTCACCTCATTTTGGTGAAAGAATGGCTTTGGAATGGTTAGATGTAGCTCGATATGCCGATTCACATGGTTATCAGGACGACGGTATGAGAAATACCTATCCATATCGGGATTGGGTTATCAGGGCGTTTAATCAGAATTTGTCTTATGATAAATTTACAGTTTGGCAATTGGCAGGCGATTTATTGCCAAATCCAACTCTCGACCAGTTGATAGCCACCTGTTTTAATAGAAATCACCAGCAATCACAAGAGGGTGGAGTGGTGCCGGAAGAATACCGGGTGGAATATGTTAGCGATCGCGTAGCTACTTTCGGAAAGGCTTTTTTAGGACTTTCAACCGAATGTGCAAAATGCCATACTCATAAGTACGATCCTATCGAGGACAAAGATTATTATGCTTTATATGCCTTTTTTAATCAGAATAACGAATCGGGTATTGTGCCTTACAATGGCGAAGCGTCTCCAACAGTGCTTTTACCAACTCCTTCTGCTCAGAAAAGTCTGGACAGTTTAAGGGCTTTGATGGAACCGCATATAGCTGCATCGAAGATGACAGATCAGTATAAAAACGATCTTGAAAAATGGCTGACAAATATCAATGCATCCGATTTTTCCTCCTTGAAAAAACCTGTTGGACGTGTATTATATCTTGATTTTGAAAAAATAGATACTACCCTGATTGGTGATATGATTACACCACCAACAAAGGCAGAGTTGGAACGACGGGCTAAGGAATTGGAGAGAAGTAAAACAGATACGACGATTAAAATAAAAGCTCCTGGGAAATTCAGCGGTTTCCTGAATATGGAAAAATTAGATTCTACGGTAAAAGCAGTCCGGTTTTCAGGGGATAGAGATAAATATCCTTTCCTCGTTGCCGGTAAAAGGGGGAGGGGAATCTCTTTTAGGGGCGAAGCGAGTATTGAAGCGGGAAAAGCATTGAGTTATGACCGTTTTCAACCATTTTCAGTAAGTATTTGGGTGAAATTGAACAAACATGGAGAGGAAGGTCCCATTTTCAATAAAGCAAATAGTGAGGAAGAGGGTTTCCGTGGTTGGGCTTGTAAATTAAATAAAAATGGTACCCTGTCTTTTCAATTTGCCCATGTTCTACCCGATAATGCCATTGATTTTGTTACTATCGATACCCTTAAAGTTGGGGAATGGACTCATATAGCTCTCACATACGATGGAAGCAGCAAGGCTTCAGGTATACGATTCTGGCTCAATGGTAAAGTTCCGGAATACAAATTACTGGTTGATAATTTGCAAAAAAGCATGGTATTCGCGCGCTTTAATGTCATCAGAGGAACGAGAAATTTTACGCTGGGATCTAATTCGCCGCGTACTTTGCAAAATATGGATATGGACGAACTGGCCATTTATAAACGGCCATTATCGGAATTAGAAGTGATAGACCTTTATGATAAAGAGCAAGATATCATTGCTCAGTACATCAGCAAAAAATCAAGATCGGAGGAGGAACAAAAGCAACTTTTGTCGTATTTCTTACTTCGTGGCTATCAATCAGATTTTAATAAGAGCCAGGATTCCCTCCTTTCATTGCGGAATCAAGAAAATTATATCGCGACGAATGAGGAGGAGGTGATGATAATGACAGATAGGGCTGAATATAGGAAGACCTATATTCTCGATCGGGGAGCTTACGACGCACCCACGAAAATAGAGGTTACCCCCAATACAATCCCAAAAATTTTCCCTTTTGATGAAGACAAATACCCTAAAAACCGATTGGGATTAGCACAATGGCTCCTGGATGAAAAAAATCCACTTTTTGCCAGAGTGGCGGTGAATCGTTTTTGGCAAATGCTTTTCGGTAAAGGATTGGTTTTAACGCAGGAAGACTTTGGAAATCAAGGGTCATTTCCAACGCATCCGGAACTATTGGATTATTTGGCCTTGAATTTTAGGGAGAAAAACTGGGACGTGAAGGCATTTATAAAAGAAATGGTGCTTTCTGCCACCTATAGGCAATCTTCATATACTTCAGAAATGGCTAAAGAAGTAGATTTTAACAATGATTTATATAGTCGTTACCCAGCGCATCGACTTCCTGCCGAATTTGTTCGTGACAATGCCTTGGCGGCAAGTGGACTTTTGGTGCCACAGATTGGTGGGCCAAGTGTTCATCCTTATCAGCCAGAAGGGCTTTGGGAAGCATTGGCTACGCGAAATGCAACGAAATACATTCAAAATCATGGAGATAGTTTATATCGCCGCAGTCTTTATACGATCTGGAAGAGAAGTTCACCACCCCCATCGATGCTCAATTTTGATGCGACCGATCGTTCCTATTGTGTGGTGAGGAGGCAAAAAACGGCTTCCCCTTTGCAGGCACTTGTATTGATGAATGATCCCCAGTATGTGGAAGCTGCCAGGGTACTAGCGGAAAAAATTCAGCTTATCCCCAATGAGACAGGAGACGATGTTTCGGAATCAAAACGTTTGACCTATTGTTTTCAAGCACTTACAAGCCGGAAACCGAGGAAGGAAGAGCTCAGTATTTTAACTGAATTGTATGAAAATCAATGGGCCTATTTTAAGGATAATAAGGAAATGGCTTTAGATTTACTAACGACAGGTGAATATAAACGCAATGAAAAATTAGATCCGGCAATGACTGCGGCTTATACCATTGTAGCGTCAACCATCATGAATTTCGATGAATTTGCTGTTATTAGGTGATCTATTTCGCCTTTAGGTTAGAATTTGAACCAAAGATTTTAATAAAAATATGTGAGAGATATAAAAACTAAATATTTGTTTTTTACAGGTAATAGAGGGGTAGGTAAAACCTCTCTTGCCTGAGCAATAGCTATTAAGATGGCTGATGTCAGAAACCTAATTCTTCTTGTCTTGTGAATAGCTTTCAAATTTTAACTATTTTTTTAAATCTTCCCTTTACTAAAAAATAGGTAGTTAAAAAAGCTTAGTTGCATTAAAAATATTAGTTGGAAGATGCCAAACTATACCCCTTCGAATATATACGAAAAATCTATCTACGAATGTTCTTTACATCTAAAAACAAAGATGTCCTCTGTAATCCTAAAAATTATGATTCAAAACCACGTGTTAGGTATAAATTTATCCTGTAAAACCTGTAGGGGAGAAGAGGCGAAGCATCGCGTCTCTACTACTATTTCGTTATCATTACCTTTCTTGTCTCTATGGCTTCATTGGAAGCTATGGTTACATAATATAAGCCCGAATAAAGGGTCTGTATGTCAAAATAACCTATGGTTTGACCTTTACTTATTTCTGTTTGGTAAATCTTTCTTCCATTTGCATCCAGAAGGGTAACTTGCAGATCAGAGGGAACTAATCCGTTGACCTGTATGGCAATGAGATCTTGAGAAGGATTGGGGAATACTTCTATCGATAACTTTTTTAGTTCATTGTCTGTAACAGAAGTTGTGGTGCTTTTATAAGTGGTCGTTGTTTCTGTTACACTAGTGACGGTACTTCCCGATTTTACTCCATAAAAAGAAGGGCCAATTACATAAGGAAATGCAGAGTTATGATTTGCATCGACAGTGGTAAAATAACAATAAATGCCTTTTGGATATTCCGGAGTTACACAAAACCGGCCATTATGTATATCCAGGTAACTTGGGTCTGTTGGGTGCGCCACCCACTCATAGTCTTCGGCAAAAGAACCTAAAGGATAAGTGTTACTCACTGGTGGTCCATCAGATACATCGGTGCCATTCGCATGATGCGTTCTTACCGTAATATTTCGAAGCTGGTAACCCGATTTAATTCGTTTAATTCCTCCCGTGCCATCTGCATTGGCGTAACCATAAGCTCCGTAAATAGGAAATCCGTCTAGAGCATAACCTATTAAAGGAGAATGTTTTGTCGGGTCAATCGTATATAATCCATCTGAGGCATAAAGATTACAAATAGTAGAAATAACCTTTAAATCGAGCTTGAAGGCACTTGGATTCTGATGATGGTGATAATTGGTTCCTGCTGGGTGTCCTTTTGAACAATCAAACCCTAAACGTTCATAAACGATGGCATCACGGTTCCATGCCTGTGTGGTGGAAGGGCCACCCGGACAAGCCGTCCTTCCTGGACCACCACAAAATGAATTCGTACTGGTATTCCAAGCTACGCCATCCCGATAGTCAAACATACTCACACCATTGATAAAAATAGCCTGAGTACTAAATCCTAACAGGGTCTTGGTTCCCTTGTTTTCCACAGGATTAAGTGGTAATTTATAGATAACATTTTGATTTCCAGCTTGGCCAGGATTTCCATCCCCGTTGAAGGGGCCTACTGGATAGGAGGGTATTCCTGTCGCATTTATATATACCCAGTTTGCTGAATACCTCACTTGTTGACAATTAACTAATATGCCATTTGAAATAGCAGTAGAATTTCCAGAAACGTAATAAGTTCCAGTTTTAGTTGTGTTTTGTAACCACGAGGTTATGATAGGATTAGTTTGTGCATTAACCTTAGAATAAAAGGTTGCAATAATTAAAAATACATAAAACTGACAAAATAGTAATTTCATAATAACGATTTAAATTGCGGTACCCCAAAAATAATATTTAATGTATTATTTTGTAATATTTATTATTCTTATCAAATACAAAATCAGCATCATTTAGAGTGAGTAAAAAAGCAATGATATCTGCCTTTTCATTTGAAGTTAAAGGTATTATTTGTTCCGTATAATGATTCAATACCTCTCGAAGTGTTTTGAATCTGCCATCATGCATATACGGATAACTATAAGAAAGGTTTCTTAAACTTGGTATTTTAAAATGTAAACTGTCTTTCGTTTGGCCAGTAACCTGCCATCGTCCAAAATCATTGAGGGAGGTATCCACTGGAAGGCCGTTATTTGCAAATTGATAAGTGGAAAATAGGGGCTCCTGATGGCAGGTGTTACAATTTTTTTTAAATAAAATATACCCATTATTCTCTTGTAAAGAAAATGAATCTTTTCCCATTTTGACTTTGTCATATTTTGCATTGGCAGAAATTAAGGTCAGCTGAAATTGTGTCAATGCTTTTAATACCTTGGCGCCGGTAATAGTTTTTTCACCAAATGCTTTTTGAAATAAGTCTTTATATGCATTTGATTCATTCAATTTAGATACCACTTCGTTGATGCTACTACCCATTTCACCAGGGTGAGAAATGGGCGCCAATGCCTGCATGTCAATGTGATTAATGGCTCCGTCCCACATAAATTCCTTCTGCCAGGCCAAATTAAATAAGGCGGGTGCATTTCTGGTGCCTATGGCATCGAAAATTCCATGACTCAATTCATGATCTGTATGGGCAAATGCATTGTAAGGTGAATGGCAGGAAGCACAGGAAATACTATTATCTTTTGATAGGATTGGGTCGTAAAAAAGGATTCTCCCAAGTAAAATCTTTGTACTGTCTAAAGGGGTCTTTTGAAAATCAAAAGTAGGATTTGGAAAATGGGCGGGGTATGTCAGCCAAAGATCCGTAATGTCTGTAAATGACATTAATCCCCAAATAAAGGTTAAGAATACAATGGATTTTAAAGTCATTTTCTAATTTGAAAAATTTGAGGGAATAAATCTGCCATTGCTACCGCATTAGGTCCAGGACTCATCATTTGGAAAAGCTGTCGCCCAAACATTCGCTGGATGATTTTATCCAACGCAATCTCAATATTTAACGTACTGCTTGCCACAACAGGTAAGGTTACCCTTCTAATGGTATTGTTCGTTGCCTGATAACCTCCCACATGAATTTGAAATTTATTTTGTCTTGTGGGACAAGCTGGAGATGTACCCTCCAGTTTAAAATGAATATAACCGCTTTGCCAAGACCAGTACATGCCATGTATAGGGTCTAAATCTCCTTCAAATGCACCTGCTGAATGCGTTAAACTGTCTATGCCGATATTAAAACGAATATTGTTAAATGGATTTGGTTCTGCCATCTCTTGAGAAATGAATCCACTGGTGGGTAACTCCATATCAAAAAGATGGTGCTTTTTTCCTACACCGGCAACAAAAGTATCGTTGTTATATAAAGCTAATTCTGAAATGTAAAATTTTAAGTTACTGATGGACAATGAAATATCTCCTAATTGGTAGTTGCTATCTAACACAATGGATGTATGACCAATGGTTGGAAAAAATGAAATGGATAATGCTTTTTGAGCATCCAATGTCACTGATGTAAAAAGGATAAATAAATGGAATATAGCGGTTTTCATTAGGAATGCAGATAAATGCGGGTTCATTTTATCCTCTCAAATGATAACCTTTTACCTTGGTAAAAGTTCTGATTCCAGTATGAGAAAGGGTAGCGCCAAAGCCCGATTGTTGTCTGCCACTCCAGGGTAAAGCAGCACTCACCCGATCGCAACAGTTCCAATATCCTGTACCTGTATTTAACTGAGACAGCAAGTTTTCTGCCCGATCCCTTTGAGTACTATACACCGCGGCGGTAAGTCCATATTCCGTATCTGCCATTAATTTTAGCGCCTCTTCATCGTTTTTAACCGACATGATACCTATGATTGGGCCAAAAGATTCTTCTTTCATAACCATCATCTCATGGGTCACATTGGCCAGGACGGTAGGTTCAAAATAATATCCTACAGTGTCCAGCTTCTTTCCACCAGTTAATAAAACCGCTCCTTTTTGGAGGGCATCCTGCACTTGATTTTCCAGAAAATCGAGTTGGCTTTCACGGGTCAATGCGCCAAGATAAACACCATCCTCTTTCGGGTTTCCCATTTTCCAGGACGAAACTTCCTTCACAAAAGCATCCAGGTAAGTGTCGTATATATTTTCATGAACATAGATACGTTCCACAGCACAGCAACTTTGTCCATTGTTATAAAAGGCACCATCTGCCGTACTCGCGGCAACTGACCCCACATTTTCAATATCATCGGTAACATATAAAGGATCTTTTCCGCCCAGTTCGCATTGGCAGATGACCATTTTAGGCGCCACTTTTGAATAAATATATTGCCCTGTTTTGTATGAACCTGTGAAAAAATAGCCATCTAAAGGTAAGCGAAGCAGTTCTTCTCCTGTTTCAGCCCCTCCAAGCATCACTTGAAATACATTGGTGGGTATGCCAGCCTTAACCAATAACCGCTCAATTTCAAGGCCTGTCAGACTCGCATATTCCGATGGTTTGTAAGCCACCGCATTTCCCGACAAAAGAGCTGGAATGAATACATTAACCCCCACCAGATAGGGATAATTCCAGGCAGATATATTAGCAATAACTCCTAAGGGTTCATAACGAATTATTTCGGTCATATGCTCGTCTTGGAACATTACTTCGTCGGTCAGATACTTTAAAGCATTGTCCGATAACCAGTTAATTCTTGCAATGGCACCATTGATCTCATTTCTGGATTGTTGCAATGGCTTTCCAACTTCTGAGGTAAGAATTTCCGCCAATTTTTCTTTTTCCGCTGCCAATAAGTCGGCAAAAGTCTTTATTTTGCTTATTCTTTCGCCCAATGGAACTTTTGCCCATGCTTTCTGACCTTTCAAAAGCAGGTCATATTTTTTCCTGATGCTCTCAGGTTGGTCAACCTTTAAAGAGGTCAATATTTGACCAGTAGCTGGATTTTTTATGTCCAATGTCATAAAATTTGTTTGTCTTATGGCGGTTAAAAAATCTTTTTTGATATTTTCGCTGAAAGCAGGTGAACAATCTGCTGACATTCTTTCCGGGTGATATTGAACGGCTAACATATAGCCCGCATCCGCTTTGTTTTTATACTCTATTGCCTCAATAACCCCGTCCTCTTCAGACCAGGCAACTGGGATTAAATTTTTTCCAATATGTTCAGGATCAATAGCCTGGTGATGGGCGCTATTTACTTTTCCTTTTAATTGCTTAATAATAGAATGAAAATAACTTCCTTCTAAGACCTTTATACCATGTTCCTTATCTTTTCCGTCGGCCCGGTGTGTCAGATTTCCTGATAAATCCAAATCCTGTATGAGTTTTCCACCTTCTAAAACATTAATCAATTGATGACCGCGACAAATGCCCAATAGAGGAATTTTCATGCATTTAGCATAATGATAAACTAAGGATTCAAACAAATCTCTTTGGTGTTGAAAGTCAGAAGGAGCATTAGGATAGGGAGCAAATTGGGTATAACAACCTGGATAAATATCGATGCCACCGGTGAGTAAAACCCCATCGAGGGTAGCTAATAAAGGAAGATCAAAATGTTTAAAAGAAAGATGAACCAATTGGATATCTTCCCCTAAATCATATATGGTAAACCACTTAGGATAAAAATCGTAGTTTGTCAACGTTTGCGTTATCCCTAATTTCTTCATTTTTTAAAAAGCCTTGGTATATAAAAGTTTAAAATCGTCGCGACTTACAGAAATTGGATTATTAGGATGAGCAAAATCCGCGAAGGCCAGATCGGCAAGGATATCAATGTGTTCTTCTTTCACACCTATATCACTTAATTTTCCTGGAATACCTAGTTTTTCATTTAAATCTTTCAGCCATTGCACGACAGCAGCACCATTTTCCTCCTTAAGTTCTAAAGTACGGGCAATGCGTCGGAATTTTTCCTCACAAGCCGACATGTTAAATTCCATCCCATAAGGTAAATTCACAGCATTAGCCAAACCGTGATGAGTATCTAGAAGGGAAGAGAGCGGATGAGCCAAAGAATGGACAACGCCTAAGCCCTTCTGAAAGGCAATCGCACCCATCATGGAAGCTATTAACATATCACTTCTGGATGATACATCGGGTTTATGGACTGCATTTTCAATAGCATTTTTGATTTTCACGATACCTTCCAAAGCGATTCCCTCACAAATAGGATGACTCATTTTAGCCAGAAACGCTTCCATGTTATGGGTTAGAGCATCCATACCGGTAGCTGCAGTAACGGCAGCTGGTAAATCCATGGTTAACAAAGGGTCTGCGAAAACAATATTCGCTAATAACTTGGGGGAAAAAAGAATGCGTTTCTGATGCGTTTCATCGTCCGCAATAATGGCACTTCGGCCAACTTCGCTCCCTGTACCCGCTGTTGTGGGAATAGTTATGAAGGGAGGAACGTCATTGGTGACAAAAACATCCCCACCAATGAGGTCATCGTATTTGAACAAATCTTCCCTGTGATTTACACTTAGGACAATGGCTCTGGCAACATCAATGGCAGCACCGCCTCCCAAACCAATGATGGCATCACATTTATTTGTATCAAAGGCATCGCGACCTTTGAGTACATCTGATTTGACGGGATTCTTATGGATATCATGAAAAACGGAGATGGAAATACCTTTTTGCTGAACATCGCGAATCAATTTATGGGTAAAATCGAGGGTCGCGATGATAGGGTCAGTCACCAATAAAGGGTGCTTAATATATTTACTTTTCAGATAGTCAGCAAGTTCATTAACGGCACCTGCACCGAATCGAATAATGGTTGGAAAATTGAATTGCACCATAAGATTTAACTTCTGTTCTGTCTTTATATAATTTCAAAATAGCGTTTATACTCCCAGTCAGTGACTGCTTTGAGATGTTGTTTCCATTCCCATTCTCTGGTCATAGTAAAATGGTCAACGAAGGTATCACCGAACAATTCACGGGCTACGGGAGAATCTTTCATTTTCCGTGTAGCCTCAATCAATGTGCCTGGAATATTTTCATTCCCCGTTTCTTTGTAGCCATTGCCAACCGTTCGTGGCTGATGTAAATGTAGTTGATTTTTGATGCCATATAGTCCGGAAGCCAGACAGGCCGCCATAGCTAAATAGGGATTCACGTCGCTGCCAATAACCCTCGTTTCAATTCTTGTAGCCGAGGCACTGCCAGCCAACACACGAAGAGCAACGGTCCGGTTATCGATGCCCCAGGTAAGGGTAGTTGGCGCCCAGGCTCCTTCCACCAAGCGATTATAGCTATTTATGGTTGGGGCGAACATAGGTAAAATATGAGGAAGGCAATAAAGTTGCCCAGCCAGATAAGAACGGGCGAGGTCACTAAGTTTTTGCGGATCATTTTCCCGAATAAAACAAATTTCTTCCCCCTTCGGTATTCCAGAGA
>JBEAXK010000153.1:0-2746 GCA_041159865.1 Bacteroidota bacterium | reverse complement strand
CCTTAAACAATATTTCAGAGAATACCTCGAAGGTACTGACCCAGAGGAGGTTAAACGATGGTATAACGGTTATAATTGGACTGGCCCAGAAACCGTATATAATCCTTTCGACATATTGCTTTTTCTTGATAAAGGAAAAGTATTTCGAAATTATTGGTTTGAGACTGGTAACCCCACGTTTCTTATGGAACTCTTCAAGAAAAACCAGTACTTTTTACCCGGTCTGGAAAAAATTCAGGTTACGGAAGATGTGTTAGATTCTTTCGATGTTGAGACTATCATTCCTATCACCCTTCTTTTTCAGAGCGGATATCTGACCATCGTAGATACCCATATTGATTTTAATCAGTTAATCTTTACCTTGAAGATCCCAAATATGGAGGTGAGGCAAGCGCTGTATAACAAATTTATTTTTGCCTATACGGGTCTGTTGGAAAATAGACTGGATTTCCAGCTTCATTTACGGAATGAGTTGTCTTCGGGTGATGTGCCATCTTTGATTGACACCATAAAGCGTCTATTCGCTAGCATTCCCTGGCGTAACTTCACAAATAACGACCTGGCCGAATATGAGGGATATTACGCCTCGGTTCTTTTTGCTTTTTTCGCTTCGCTATTAGTAAAGGTTATCCCGGAAGACAGCAACAATCATGGTCAGGCTGATATAACTATTATCCTTAGCCATCATATTTATGTGTTGGAAATAAAAGTGGTGGACAACCTGCCTGAGGGAAATAATATAGCGCTGCAGCAAATTATCCAAAGGAATTACGCGGAAAAATATCGAAACAGAGAGGGGATATCTGTACATGAGGTAGGCCTTGTTTTCAACAAAACCGAACGTAATCTGGTGCAAGCCGATTATGTAACCACCCCGTAGAGACGCGATGCTTTGCGTCTTTTCCCCGACAGGTTCCAATGTAATATTTCCCGAAATTAAATGTTATGAATCACGGATTTTTATGGATTATATGATTTAACGTATTATTGTAGGGGTGAATAGCATTCGAACCTACCGCAAAGGGATATTGTATGGAATCAGATTGGGTTAATGAAAAAATTTATTAAATTTACAGAACCAAATAAATTATGACAAATGAGATCCAACATATCCTTTCTGGAACGAGCCAAGTTAAGCATCATCATCTTATCCAAACAACCTGCAGTTACCTTAAAGGAAGCCAGGGAGCAAGCTCAATGGATAAAAACCAACAGCAGCGAAAAGAGGAAGAAACAAAGAGGTTAATGCAGTTTGTAAATGATAATAATCTTTGGGTTGATAATATTAATATAGAATTATATATATCTGAGGGAGCGGAACAAAAAGTATATTTAAAAGACAGTTCTACTGTACTTAAATTAAATGACTCCATTTATTATGCAACTTGGATTGATTATTTTCACAATCTTCTACTAAACAATTTATTTTTCCCTGATACTGCGTATAAGTTATTAGGATTTTATAATCATCTGGATGTTACTTATGCCGTGGTTGAACAGCCATTTGTTAAGTCTACAGAAAAAACAGATTTACATATTGTAAAGAAATTTCTTGAAAATAATGGCTTTCGAAATACAAGAAATCATGATTAATTTAATCAAGAACTTTGTTTAATTTTAGAAGACCTTCACGATGAAAATGTAATAACACAGCATGGAATGCTTTATTTTATTGATACTGTATTTTATATTTTACCAGGTAATAAATAGGATTTTCCCCGACAGATATTAGATTTTTACGGTAGGTATTATAGTGAAATTTATCTCTACTCGGTTTTGAATCAGGATTTACAGGATTTATAGGATTAGAGAGGAAGTCTTGGTTTTAAATTTGAGGGTTATTTGTAGAGACGTGATGCTTCGCGTCTTTTCCCCAAAACTACATTTTCAGGATTTGCTAATTATCCCGTATCTTTAAGTAAATAATTAAAAATGGCCCTAAAAAATCTTCCCCTAGGGATAAGTACTTTAAGTAAACTCTTAGAAAACAACTGCGTATATGTTGATAAAACAGAATATGCGCATAATCTAACAAGTCAATCTGGGGCATTCTTCCTATCTCGTCCCCGCCGATTTGGCAAGAGTTTGTTTGTGGATACGCTTAAGGAGATTTTTGAGGGGAATCAGAAATTGTTTGAGGGTCTGTATATTCACGACAAATGGGACTGGACTAAGAAATATCCAGTCATCAAACTTGATTTTGCAGCAGGAGAGGTTAGGAATCGGGAGGAATTAGATGTTCGCATTTTGAATATGTTTAGAGAGAATGGGCAAAGGCTTGGTATCGGGATGGATTCAACAGATTTAGCGGGTAAATTTAGTGATCTTATTTCAGGAACAGCCTCAAAATATGGAAAAAGAGTAGTGGTTTTGGTTGACGAATACGACAAACCTTTGCTTGATAACTTACATGATTCACATATAGCGAAAAAGATAAGATCCGGATTGAAAAATCTTTATTCCGTTTTAAAAAGTCAGGACGCCAATCTGCAGTTTGTATTTATGACAGGGGTGACCAAATTCTCAAAAGTTAGCCTTTTTAGCGGTGTGAATCAGCTAAAGGATATAACGATAAGTAAATCCAATTCCTCTATTTGTGGATATACAGACAATGATCTACAGGAACATTTCAGCGAATATCTCGTTGGTAGTGACCCTGAAGAGGTAAAAAAATGGTATAATGGTTATAGCTGGACGGGTTCTGATACTGTTTATAATCCTTATGATATTTTATTGTTTCTCAGTG
>JBEAXK010000152.1:0-26514 GCA_041159865.1 Bacteroidota bacterium | reverse complement strand
GAATTAGTGGATGAAAAAACAGGCCTTCCACGTTACCATTCTCCAGGACCTACTCCTTTTAAAGATGAAGATTATTCCAAAAATAATTTTGCTTACAAGGGAATTGCTATTCGCTTAGACGAAGGAGATGGAGGGGTGTCTAAGGGAAAAGCCTGGCTTGTTTTTGACCATGATCTCTTAAGGGTTGCTGGTGCCTATACCGGAGCAGGATTTATCGATTGGAATGGGATTCTATTAAATGATAAACACGAAACTTACCCACGAACTATTGGGAATCTCCATTTTGAAACGCCTGTCAAACCAGGTTGGGCTAATCCAGAAACAGGGAAATTTGATGATCCTCGGTTTGTTGCCCGTGATGGACGGAATTTTGGTCCATTACCTAAAGCCTGGGCTAATTATAAAGGTCTTTACCATCATGAGGGACAAATAATCCTCTCTTATACGGTCGGAAAATCTGAGGTACTTGAAAAATTTGGATTTTTGGAAGATGCCCTTTTTACGAGAACCTTAAATATTTCTGCATCATCTTCTATTTTGAAAATGCATGTGGCAAATGAGCCAGCCAAAGTAAGTATTTTTGGAAATGGCGCGCATCTTCAATCAGAAAATGGACAAATTTTTATGCTCGTTAATGCAAATAGTTCCGCAAAAGTCTGTTTGCTAATAGGAGGAAAAGATGCTTTGTTGCCTGATAAATATTTTACAGAGCCTGAATCATTAATGAAATATACCCTTGGTATGGGTCGGCCTCATTATCCGGAAATTCTGAAAACTTTCGTATCAAAAGGTAAAGGTGAAGAATGCTTCGCAGTGGATGAGTTAACGCCACCCTTTGAAAATCCCTGGAATTGCCGTATGAAATTGAGTGGGATTGATTTTTTTAAAAATTCAGATGTGGCAGCTGTATGTGCCACAGATGGGGATGTCTGGTTAATTAAAGGGCTTTTAAATCCAAATGCAGAGTTGACCTGGCAAAGAATAGGTTCAGGACTATTTCAACCCCTTGGAATAAAAATAGTGAATGAAAAAATATATGTAACCTGTCGTGACCAACTGGTGCTCTTACGCGATTTAAATGGAGATATGGAAACCGATTTCTATGAAAGTTTTAATCATGACCACCAGGTAACAGATCATTTTCACGAATTTGCAATGGGATTACAAACAGACGATGAAGGTAATTTCTATTATGCAAAAAGTGGAAGACATGCACGCGAAGCGCTTATCCCTCAACATGGTACTCTATTGAAAGTTAGTGCTGACGGTACTAAAACCGAAATTATTGCCTCTGGTTTCAGAGCCGCTAATGGGGTTTGTATAAATCCAGATGGTAGTTTTATTGTTACGGATCAACAAGGTTACTGGAACCCAATGAACAGAATTAACTGGGTAAAAGGGAAAGGTAATTTTTATGGTAATATGTGGGGTTATGACCCTCCAAAAGATTCATCCAGAAATGCAATGGAACAGCCATTGGTTTGGTTAGATATGAAATACGATCGCTCGCCTTCTGAAATGGTCTGGGTGGAAAGCAATAAATGGGGTGCTCTAAATGGGGGCTTATTAAGCCTTTCTTATGGCTTTGGAAAAATTCAATATGTTCTAAAGGAAACGGTTAACGGAAAAGAACAGGGTGCCGTAATTGACTTGCCTGGCATTAAATTCCTGACAGGGGTAATGCGTGGAAGGTTTAATCTGGCCGATGGGCAACTTTATGCCTGTGGAATGTCAGCATGGGGAACCAACCAAATGATGCGTGGAGGTGGACTTTTTAGAATCCGTTATACAGGTAAATCACTTCCGGTTCCTGTTAAAATGAAAGTCCAGGAACAAACTATTGTTCTTGAATTTGATAGTGTTTTAGATCAAAATTCTGCCTCAGAATTGTTAAATTATGAAATAAATACGTGGCAATTATTGAGAAGTAAAAAATATGGTTCAGATCGTCTTGACCAGAAAATTTTAAAGGTAAATCAAGCAAAAAGTGAAGGTAAAATATTAAGACTGAGCATTGATAATTTAGAAAAAGTGGATGTCATAACGATTGATTACAAAATTAAAAATGCTAAAGGCGAACCTTTAACAGGGTCTATTCAAGGAACTATTCATGAACTTGGAAAATAGCTTATCTTTATTAAAAATAGTAGATGGAATCAAAGATATTTTATGCAAATAACGGAGAAGCTTTAGGTCCTTTTAGTTTAAATGAATTTCATGGGCTTAATTTACCAGATGATACCTTTGTGTGGTTTAAGGGAATGCCAAAATGGGAAAAGTTAAAAAATGTAAAGGAATTAATTTCTCCCCAGGTGCACAAGGTATCGGGTTCACTAAATATAAAATTATTATCAGAACTTCAACGTAGATTGAAAATTGGAAATCGCAGAGGGGTTCACCTGAATGCTATCCCTCAGAAATCAAGATATAAATTTGACTTGCACAGGTTGTCCTTCATTGATAAAAATTTACCCGATAAATTTATTCAATCCTTATTGACTGAACTGCCCCTTAAATTTAAAATTAGCTGGAAAAATAATGTACCCGATTTAAATACCCTTTTCGAGGAAGATAAAAATCAGCTGGTTAAAATTTCTAAATCATTGGAAATTTTAATCAACCAAGCGGAAACCATCGAGTTAGAAAAAGGCATAAATACTTTTGGATTCGGTTTTCCAATCTTGGTGAGGAGGGATCGGCTGGATCAAAAATTAACGGTTGCCCCTATACTAATCTGGTCACTTAAAATTAAAGAAACGAAAGAGTTTAATACCTGGGAAATCTATAGAAATGAAGATGATCCCATTTATTTAAATGAAGTTTTAATCAATCATTTATTAAATGACGCCGGTATAACGATTGAGCAGATTTCTAATGAAATGCTGGACGACGGACTTATTTCCAAAGCTGAACTAATAGATATTTGCTTAAATTTAGTGAGAGCCATAAATACCCATGTCCCGGATAATTTATATGACAATTTTCAACAGGGAATGAATCAAATTTCACCCATAAAAGAGAAAGAATATTATGAAAAATTAACAGAAAATTCAAATGCTGGGAGGGTAGATTTTAGTGGTCTTTTCTCTATTTTCGAGGTTCAAAAACAAAATATTATCCATGACTATAATGGTTTGTTAGCTTTGGAACATTTGGACTTATTACCAACAAATCCGATCAAACATTCCTTTCAGTCTCTTTCCAGCATGGAAACGGATCCGTCTCAACAAAGTATTTTACATGCTTTAGAGGATGGAGGTAAAATATTAATTCAAGGTCCCCCAGGCACGGGAAAAAGCCAGACTTTGACCGCTATTCTGATTAATGCCCTCGAAAATCATAAAAAAATCATCGTAGTTTGTGAGAAAAGAACAGCTTTGGAGGTGCTGGAAAATACACTTATGAACTTTGGACTTGAACATCATTTTATCCTTATAAAGGATATAGTCAAAGACAGGAAAAAAGTGGTGGATTCTGTTCGAAACAGAATTGATCAGATTGCTTATAGGAATCAAATATTTACTTTTTCGAAAGATGATTTAAATAAAGTGATTGATAAAGCAAATGGTTTTATAAACGGTATAAATAAAAGACATAGAAAGTTAAACGATAAACATGTAAAAAATAAAAACTGGACAGATCTGGTTGGTGAATTATTAATTGAAATCAATCAGATTCAGCCTTATGTTAAATTAAACTACGATGAAAATAACTTTAATTTTACAACGGAAGAATTTGACGAAATAACCCAAGTTATAGATCGGGCTATCTTGTTATATAATGAATTTAAACCCTTTAAAGATTTAAATATTATCCATACAGCAAAGTACCATGTGGATAATCCATATCAATTAAATAATCAAATTAAATCGGCAATAAGTCTTTATAAATCTAAAATTGAACAAATAAAAGAATTAGAAAAACAATATAAAATTTATTATTTCAAATGCAGGAATAGCGAATACCAATCTGAATTAAAAGCGCTGAGAATTTATTTAGATCAATTTATTTTCTTAGTCCGAAAGTATGAAAAAGAACCTTTATTTTATGATGAAGCGAAGACAAGCCAATTTGGATTTAAGGTAGCGGCTATTTTTTCAAGCGCAAAAAGGCAATTGATTCGGGATCAACGCACCATTACAAATCTGTTTCAAAGTATAGCTATCTTTTTGAATCAGACTAAAGATCTAGAATCTATTCAGTTGAGCGATTCCATCCTCAATAATACACCCCTTATTAAAGGTTTAGAAAAATATTTCCAAAATGCCCCTCTTTTGCCTAACGAAAAAATAGAAAAGGAATATAGCGCTATCGATTTGTTATTTTATAATCACCCTGAGCATGCAAACGAACTTTTGGTTCAATTAAAAGATCTGGTGGAAATGCTTTTTACTCGTTTAAACGAAGATAACTGGACCTTTTTTAAGATTGAAAAGTACCCATATGATGATTTTGTTAAAGGAGTAGAAAGTTTAATTCAGAAAACGGATGTGTTTTTAAACATGGAAGAAGATCCATTTTTACATCAGTTTAACTGGTATCAATTTTATTTGAAGCAACCATTAAAATTTAAACAATTATTAGATGAATTAATTCCACGTGGGGACTGGAGAAAAACTTTTTTGGTTTTTTATTTTAACGCCTTACTAAATCATATTGCGAGTGAGGAGTTGCCCTCCAATGAATTTGATCATCAGGAATTATCTACCACATTAGAGAACTTAGATAGTACTCAATTAGCTTATATTAAGGAATACTGGTATTCGCAGTGGGTAAAATATTCCAATCTATTTGAAAAAAATAACCCAACTCTTTCCATTGAAAATTTATACAATAAAAGAAGTAGTATTAAGTATAAGCGATTAACGCTTAGGCAAATAGTCCAATTTGATATGGACCTGTTTACTACTTATTTTCCAATTATTCTAACTTCGCCTGATGTTTGTAGTAATTTATTTAAAGGAAAAAACGGATATTTTGATATGGTTATGTTTGATGAGGCAAGTCAATTACGCCTTGAAGATAATTTACCCGCTATATTAAAAGGTAAGCAAATCATCATTTCCGGAGATGAAAATCAGATGCCTCCGTCAAACTATTTTAGTAAAGTATTTGATGGAGCAATTGAAGATGAGGATGAATTGGAGGAGGAAGAGGATGTGGTAAAACTAGATAAGGATAATATTTTACTTTCCTGTGAGTCTTTACTGGATTTTGGTAATGAATTAAGCTTTGAAAAATGCCACCTCGATTTTCATTACCGTTCAAAACACCCTTTTTTAATTGATTTTTCAAATCATGCCTTTTATAATCAAAGGTTACAGCCCTTACCTAATCCTTATAATTATCAGCCTATTCAATTAATACAGGTGAATGGAATCTATAAAGATTACTGTAATGAGGAGGAGGCCGAAATGATTTTAGATATTTTAGATAAGCAAATTCAAAAATTTCCAAATGGAAAATACCCATCTGTAGGGATTGCAACGTTTAATATTACGCAAAGGAATTTAATAAAAAGTAAAATAATAGATCGAAGGAAACTATCAAAATACAGTGATTTTAATGAAAAAATGCAGGCTTTGGAAGCTGAAGGTTTATTTTTAAAGAATTTGGAAAATATTCAGGGCGACGAGCGGGATGTCATTATTATGTCTACCACTTTTGGTAAAACCAAGGATGGTAAATTTTTCAATCGTTTCGGACCTATCAATTTGACAAAGGGTTTCAAATTACTGAATGTTATCATCACGCGTGCAAAGTATAAGGTATTTGTTTGTACCTCAGTGCCGGAAGAAGTTTATTTAAATTATAAGGAACATTTAAAAAGGGAAGCGTCAAATAACAGAGGGGCTGTGTTTTTTGCCTATCTGGCTTATTGTAAAGCAGTTAGTGAGGGAAACCATATAGAAAGAATGGCGGTATTACATGCTTTGAATGAAAATAGTCCCTCGGAAAAAAATAGTAATTCTAACCATAAATCTACTCATTTCCCCTTTGGGAAAGCGGTTTATCAGGCTTTAGCCGATAAGTTTGGTGAGGAACATGTGCAGGCTCCTTTTCAGTTTGCAGGCTTTACAATTGATATTTTATATGACCCTAAAATAGAAGGTGCTCCCAAATTGGCTATAGAATGTGATGGTTCTAAAAAACACGATCAAAGAGAAGCCTATTTATATGATCTCCACAGGAAAAAAACACTGGAAAAAAGTGGATTTATATTTTTGAGAATATGGAGTGTGAATTGGTGGAGAAATACGGAAAAGGAAAAATCTAAATTGATTTCCTATATCAATGAAATAGCCCAATGGAGACTTCCTGAGGGTGAGATGATTTTCGAACATAGTTTTGGTATTTCAAAAGTAACCCAAACCGTTGTAGAGGTTCCGGTTTCAGCTACGGTTATTAAATTAAATAGCATCGTTAGGGTTAAATATCTCGAAATGAATAAAATCATTACCGTTCAGATTGTTAATCATGTGGTGAAAAATGAACTTAAGGATAGCATTCAAAAAATCAGCATGGACTCACCTTTGGCTATTTCTCTTTTAGGAAACAAGGAAGGGGATCTGGTTAAAATAGGTAAACTCGATAATTTTGTGGAAATTTTAAAAATAGATTAAGAGGAGGTAAGTGAAGAAATCGCTTATCTGCTAATTATAGATCAAGTTCTAAAATAGCCATTGCTGCGTTATGACCGGGAATACCGCTAACACCACCACCCCGTTTTGCCCCTGCTCCGCAGATAAAAATACGAGGATCATCGGTTTCAACTCCCCAGCCAGGCTTTTCATTTTCCTCTCTAAAAGGAAAGGAAAGATCTTTATGAAATATATTTCCTCTGGGAAGAGCAATCTCAGCCTCAATATCGAGGGGAGTTTTAACTTCTATACATTTTTTTCCTTCGGAACTAACAGCCAAAACAGATTCAATAGGTTCTTTTAAATATTGGTTCAATGAATCTAAAGCAGCATCCATAGCTGCTTTCCTCTGATCATCATGATTCTGGTCAAATAAAAATGCAGGGGTATGTATGCCAAACAGGGTCATTGTATGATATCCCTCCTGTTGTAAGTCTGAACTTAGAATAGTTGGATCGGTTAAGGTATGGCAATATATTTCCAGAGGTAGCGTAGTGGGTATATGCCCATTTTTAGCTTCTTGATAGGCTCGCTCTAACTGTGAAAAAGATTCATTTATGTGTAGGGTACCAGCAAACGCATTTTTGGGATTTACACCTGATTTGAATATTGGTAATTTTTTCACCAACATATTTATTTTCATTTGAGACCCTTCCAGACTTTCAGGCGGTTTTGTACCACGAAGCTTTGCCAGTACTTGAGGTGCTGCATTGGAAAGTAAATAAGATGCTTGAATTAGCTCTTCATTTTCAAGCGTAACATGTACATTTTCCGAATCGGTTGTCACTTTAGTTACATGGGCCTTGCAACGAATTTCGACACCTGATTCGACGGCTACCCGATGAAGTTCATTAACCAAAGAACCCATTCCTCCTTCTGGCACTTTCCATTCTCCCGTTCCATTTCCAATTAAATGATAAAGAAAACAGATATTTGCCTGTATAGAAAAAGCAGAAACGAAGGTCCCAATGAGCGCATCCGTAAGAATTACGCCTCGTATGGCATCATTTTTAAATCGCTCTGAAATTACCTTTCCAATAGGTTCTTCGATGAGATAATGCCATATATCATCGAGGTTAATCTGCTTTTTTAATTCTTCACGTGTTGGCAATGGCTTTAGCATTGTTGGGGCAATTCGCTGAGCAAAAAGAGCTATTTCAGCATAAAATTTTTGCCAGGCAGCTAAGTCATTTTTACCGTCTGAAAGAGATTCAAAAGAAGCAATCGTTTCCTCATTCCAGGACTTGGCAACCATCAAGCCGGTTTCATTGCCATTTTCATAAAGAGGGGTATAGCTCATCACCTCCCGAGAAATAGTTTTAAAGTTCAGGCCAAGGTCTTGAACTATTTTGTCAGGTAAAAGAGATACCAGGTAAGAATAACGGGATAATCGCGCATCAAAATCGGGGAAAGCACGTACACTGGCGGTTGCCCCACCTAAAGCCTCATTTGCTTCCAGCAACAAAACAGATTTTCCAGCTTTTGCCAGATAAGATGCAGCAACTAAACCATTGTGTCCACCTCCCAAAATTATAACATCATATATTGAATTGCTCATTCCCATTTTTAAGGGTTGAATATAAGCATACTTTCAGGTAAATTTGTTCAAAAACCAAATGATAAAAATCACATTGCCACTTGTATTTTTACTGCTTCCCTTTTCCTACTTGTTTGCTCAAATGGCGGAAAACGAAGTTACCATTGTTGGTCAAATGAAAAATGTCATGTGGAAAGGAGATTTATTTGGTACAATCCAGCTGGACACCCTATCCAAGAAGAAAGGCCTTTATGGCTTTGGTCCCATGGAATATTTAAGAGGTGAATTACTTATTTTAGATGGAATTACTTATAAATCAACGGTTATAGATCAAAATAATATGTTGGTAGAGGAAGTCAATCAGGTAAAAGCCCCTTTTTTCAGTTATGCAAATATTGAAAAATGGGAAGAATGGGCATTACCCAATGAAATAACTGATTTGGTTGCGCTGGAAAAATATTTATTTGCCATGAAGGATAAATATAACCCCCCTTTTTTATTTAAATTAAAAGGAAAAGTTGAAAATGCCCTCTTTCATATTGTAAACTTACCTGAAGGGGCTGTGGTGCGTTCTCCAAATGAAGCACATGTGGGGAAGACTAATTATGAAATTAAGCAACAAGAAGTTATGCTGGTTGGTTTTTTTTCAACAGAACATAAAACCATTTTTACACATCACGATACTTTTTTGCACATTCATTTAATAACAGAGGACAAAACGAAAATGGGTCACTTAGATGAAATAAAAATAGCAAAAGGATCAGCAATTCTATTTTTACCTGTTTTGAAAGAATAAAATTTGCTATTTTTAGGTAATTTAAACCTAATTGTATGAGTACTAAGAAAAACGATATTTCAAGACGGGAATTTATCTTGAAAGCAGCTTCTGCTGCAGTTGCAGCGCCGCTATTGATCAGTCAGGCGAAAAATATTTCTCCTGCAGCCAATAGATTAAGGCACGTTTGTATTGGCGTAGGTGGAATGGGATGGCACGATTTAAATAAATTTAAAACGCATCAAGAAGTGGACATTGTTGCCATTTGTGATGTGGATGAGAAAAATTTGAAAAGAGCAGCAGATGCATTGCCAAATGCAAAAACGTATGCTGACTGGCGAGAATTATTTAAAAATGAAGCAAATAATTTTGATTCAGTCAATGTGAGTGTACCCGATCATAATCATTTTGCCATTTCCTTTCAGGCAATTAAAATGGGAAAACATGTCTATTGCCAAAAGCCTATGTGTCATGATGTCGCTGAAATAAGGGTGTTGACAGAAGCTGCTAAAAAAGCAGGAATAGTGAGTCAATTAGGTACGCAGCATGCTTCCGGATTAGGGGACAGAACAGCCGTACAATGGATAAAAGAAGGACATATTGGTAAAATTAAGAATGTTTACCTTTGTAGCAACAGACCTGGTGCTACTGAAGCCTATCGATATAAGGGGCCAAGACCTGCCACCGGCGAGACCCCACCAGCTACACTCAATTGGGATCTCTGGGTTGGAACGGCACCAATGAGACCTTATTCGCCTACTATTTATCATCCATCGAAATGGAGAGCCTGGCAAGATTTTGGTACAGGTTGGTCAGGAGATATTGGTTGTCATATCTTCGATGCCGTTTGGAAAGGCTTAAGCTTAACTGCACCAAATACCATTCAAGCTCGTGTGCAGGAATCATGGCAACAATCGCCAGAGAGGATGGCTGATACCTGGCCTCAGTCTAATCATATTACCTGGATTTTTCCTGGAAATGAAATGACTGCTTCTGATACCTTACAGGTAGAATGGTTTGACGGCGAATTTTATCCGCCTGACGAGGTAAGAGCCTTATTTTCTTTAACAGATTATCCAGCTGAATCAGCTATGCTCATTGGAACAGAAGGCGCATTATTGATTCCTCATACTAAAATGCCTGTATTATTGCCACAAAGTAAATTTGCCGGAGTGAAAGAACCCGCCCTTGAAAACAGAGACCATTATCATCATTTTGCGGATGCCTGTTTAGGTAAAACAAAAACAGAAAGTCATTTCGAACAATCAGGACCTATGGCGGAGGCAATTATTTTAGGTACTGTGGCTTTAAACGAACCGGGAAAATTACTTGCATGGAATCATAAAAAAATGAAATTTTCTAATCTGAAAGAAGCAAATAAACACCTCAGCAGAAAATATAGAGAAGGATGGGAAGTAAAAGGATTTAATGCATAAGTTTTTTTAAAAAGAGAAGGGCCGTCCAAAAGTAATGGACAGCCCCTCTCTTTAAATAAAAGTTTTTTTATAAAACTTTTTCAGTATCAGTGGTGAATACTCTGGTGCTCACGGTATAGGAACCACCGTTAGGATCTTTATATTTAAGATCTACATAAAAGGCCTGAAACCCTTTTTTAACAAATGGCACGGTAAATTTCGCTGTATTCCCAGCTAACTTTATCCTGCGGGTAAGCCATAAGTTATTTCTAAAATCACGATCTGCGGAAGTAGTACCCCAGATAGCGGCGTCTTGTAGATTATCAGCTTTCGCATTTACGGTAATTTCAAAACCATCTTGTCCTTTAACAACATTCCAGGTAGGCACAGGATAATCCATTTTTTTAAGGGTTAATCCAAAAAAGGCACTTAATGCTTCAAATGCTTGCTTGCCACCACCGAGGTCATGGCCTGCATTTGGAACATAATGAATCATATTGATACCTGGAATGTCATCAAAATAGTGTTTAATGGCATCTGCTGTCCAGTATTCATCATTGGTTCCAATAAAAATCATTTTAGGCACGGTAAATTTTTCACGATATGAATAGGGGTCAATCATGGTGGTAATAGCTTTCCCTTCAGGTGTATTGGTACTTTGAGGAATACCCAGTTTCACATAATCTTCTATCTGGATGCTATATTCACCGTATGTTTCTAATTGGTAACTCAATGATTTTGGCATATTTAACATATCAATTACGATAGGCGCAATAGCAACAACCCGTTTATCATCGATGGCATTGGACAACCAGGTAGTCCAGCCTCTTTTGGAAGCCCCTGAAATGACAAAATGATTGACTTTCAGATTTAATTGCTTAGAGGAAAATTCCTGCACGGCATCCATGCCTCTGACGGCCGATTTAACCATTGGAAATAATAAAGGCCAGGTGTAGTCCTTATCTTGTTTGAATTGGTGTAATGTGTGAGAAATAAGCTCATCCTCTGTTTTACCTCCATAAAGAGGTTGATTTGGAACTTGCTTTATTAAAGCGACAATGGCTTTATTTTTAGAGGCAACGGCTGCCAATGTAGGCCACATTTTATCGTCAGTACTCCAATTGGGTTGCTCATCTTTATTGCTACCGCCGGTAATGAAAAGCAAAGCTCCATCAAAGGAAACTGTGGCGGGTACAACCACAGTTAATTGATGTCTCCAGGTAATGTCTCTCCATTTTTGAGAAGTCATTAAAAGATGGTAGGCTTTAGAGCTACCTATTGACACTGAATCTTTTAATTCCCATTTATAATGATTATCTCCATTAGAAATATATTTCTTTAAAGCATTTTCAGGGGTTACATCAGATTGTGAAAATCCAAAAAAAGGAATCATCAAACATAAAATTCCTTTTATTAGTCGATTTAAATTCATTGTTTATTTTTTGTTATTATTCATTAAAAATTACCAAGGTTTTCCTGTTCCTTGTAAAACCCAGGGTTTTGACCAAGCACTATTTTTACCATCTGCTTCTGTGTGAATGGTACTTTCCAGTTTTGACATAGCAGCCTCTGTATTTACTTTATTCAAATTGCGTTCATCGAGCATGTAATAGAAACGAACGGGCAATACTTTCCTGATTGCCGCAGGACCAACGGTCAAGGCTGGAAATCCTGTTCTTCTGTAATCCAGCCAGGATTCTGTAGCTGCAGTCCAGCTGGAAATCCATTTTTGTTCTATAATCTGACTTAAAGTTCCTTCGTAAGCGACTCCTTTGTTTGTAATATAAGTGTTGTACGCTGCAGTAGTTCCCCAGGTATCAAAAGAGGCTTTTATACCCGCTAAATAATGAGTTTTTGCATCACCTCCTACAGACCAGCCATTTAAAGCTGCTTCGGCAAGAATAAAACGAACTTCCGCTGTAGTTATAAGCCGTGATCTTAGTAAAGGACCTTTTGCTTGTTTGTAAATATCATTTAACCACGAAACATGAGGGTTATTGGCCGCTTGTTCCGCCGTTGGACTTAAATTATAGGAAGCACCTCCAATAATCGCTGTTGGCAGACCAACATAATCCTGATTTGTATTGACATCTCTTCCAACCACTTTATCGGGAGATAAAAGACGCTTGCCGCTCTCAATTCTATCGGTTCCTTTCGGTAAATTGGCATCAACGACCAATGGAATCTGTACTTTATTAGCCCACACTGCTATGCGGGGATCTTTTAATTCAAGTAATTTATTAACGAAGGTTGCCGCCATTTTTAATCTTCTGTAATTGGATGCACTGGCATCATAAACTGTATTTGCAGGCCAGGAATCTTCATTGCTGTTCCCAGCAAAACCCATGGTAGCATCATCCGCAATGGCAAGAATAACAGGAAACTGGGTTGGATTTGCCATTATTTTCTCTATTCCCGCTTTTGCCACATCTGGTTTTTTAGCGGAAATACGCATGAAATAACGCAAAGCGAGCGAATTGGCTAATTTCCTCCATTTTACCGGATTACCTTGATAATAAACATCAGAAACACCTGGAGTACTTGTATATTCAACTGCTGATTTAGATAAAAGGGTATTTGCCTTATCCAGATCAGCTAAAATACCGTTATAAATAGCTTCCTGAGAATCAAATACAGGAAAGGTATTTTCAGCTCCACCTTCCGCTCCTTTTAGTGCAGCGGAGTAAGGTGCGTCCCCCCATAAATCAGCGATTAATCCAAAAACCATAGATTTCATAACCAATGAAATACCCTGATGTAGTTCCCACTTTAAATCGATTGCGCGATTGTAAACGTACTGGTTATTCCGTAAAATGTCATAATAAGGAGTCCAGCTTTGACTGCCCCCCCACTCATAAGCATTATGTGCGCCTGACCATCCGTCTTTTTGCGTATGTTGCATGACGCCAGCCATGTCTTGATAACCTAAGTTTACATTTAATTTACCTGTTTCGGTTAAAACGGTAGATAAAACTAAGTTGGGGTTTGCCGTTTCCGGATTAATCCCATTGGGATTCTGGTTCAATTCTGTTAAATCCTGACAAGAAAAAATCGATATCAAGAGGATCAATACCCAACTGGTTTTCATATATAATAGATTTTTCATAATCTTTTAATTTTTAAGGTTTCTTAAAATGTTACGCTAAGTTTGAAGCCAATAGGAATAACCCACGGGGTTACATTGTACCTTTCAATACCTTGTTTAAACTGAGACCCTCCTCCTTGTACAGCAGCTTCTTGTTGAAAAGCCATTTCTGGATCAATATTAATCTTGGCTTTTGTCCAAAGAATAATATTCCGGCTATTTATAGAGAAGTTAGCACTTTGAATGCGTAATTTCTTTAACAAATTTTGAGGTAATTCAATGGAAATGGAAACCTCGCGTAACTTCAAATAATCAGCATCATATAAAAAGGCGCGTGTAAACGACCAGGCAGTACTTCCTGCAAAAGGTAAAGTAGTGGTGCCAGTACCTCCTAGATTTTCAATATATCCAGTTGGATTTCCAGCAGCATCAAATCCTTTTGCAATGACACCAGGTATGAAAACACCTCCATGTGGAAAAGTATAAGGGCCATATTTAAATCCAAAAGGGCCATATTCAGGGGTTGGACCACCAACGAGTGGAAAATAATTTCCGTTGATTTTAATCAGCGTTTCTTGATTTTCTACCAGATAGTTCTTTAAGGCATCTCCTGTTAAACCATTCGGATTGATAAGTTTATCTAGGAATAATTGTGAACGGCCATTTTCTTCACCAAAACGGTATGTTTGAGAAACAAACTGACCTCCATTTCTCCAATCAAATGATAAATTTAAACTGATGCTTTTGTAGGAAATTGAAGTTTGCATGCCCATAATAAAGTTTGGATTAAAGTTTCCAATCTTATTTTTGGTATTTATAGCATCAATAGATTGCCATTTTCCTGTTTTATCCAATATTGGATAACCAAAATAGGGAGAAGAAGGATCTTTAACCGTCACAACCTGAGCATCATATATGTCACCTATTTCATCCCCTACATAAGTCCATGCCCCACCTTTTGCATCTGTCCATAAGGTATAATAAGGCAGTCCATCTGATAATTCTACGATTCTTGTTCTATTGCGGGTCCAGTTAAGATTTATATCCCAGTTCCAGTCTTTCGATTTTATCGGTGTCATGCCCATGGTAAGTTCTACGCCTTTACTTACTAATAAGCCTGCATTAATATTTTTCAAAGAATAACCAGTAGAAGGAGGTAATTTAGTACTTAAAATCTGATTGCGATTTTCTACCTCATAATAGGTTCCTGAGAATCTTAGTAAATTATTGAAAAGGCTGATATCACCCCCAACCTCATAAGAAGTAACAATTTCAGGTTTTAGATCCGGAATCAATAAAGTACCGGGAGTAGATAATCTGGGTATTCCGTCCCAGGTTCCTGCATTACCAAGGGTACCTAACAATTGATAGGGATTGGCATCATTACCAACCTGGGCAGCCCCACCACGTATTTTAAATAAGCTAATTTGACTTGGTAACTTTAACATTTCATTTAATAGAATACTTAAGGAAGCCGAAGGGTAGAAATAGGAGCGATTAGCTGCTGGCAAAGTACTCGACCAGTCATTTCTTGCCGTTACATCTAAGTAAATCATATCTTTAAATCCAATATTAGCTAAACCATAAACACTATATATAGCGCGCTGGAACCATGAACTGGAATAATCTAAGTTTGCAGGTGCAATATTCTGTACGTTGAATGATCCGGGGACAATTAAACCGGTACCACCTCTGGTTGCATTGGTAATATTAGAACCTCTTTGGTACCTTGAATTTCCGCCTGCAGAAATAGAAAAATTAAACAAATTCAAATCCTTCTTATAGGTAGCAAGGAAATCGGTATTGCTTTCAACATTTCCTAAATTGATATTTCCATAAGCACCTCTGGGGTCATTGGTATAACTATTGGCTATCTTCAATTCCCTTTGCTCTGTAAATCTATCCAGAGAATATCGGCCCATCAAACTTAAAGAAGGGGTGATTTGGTAGTTTAATTTTATATTCCCAAATATACGATCGCGAATAAAGCTGTTGTTTACCTCATTAGCTAAAAAGTAAGGATTGTTATAAACGCCGTTAAAGGGAGTTCTTTGTTGTAAGCCCATCTGCCCAGGCATCCAGTAATCTTTTAAATCCAGTATATTTATATGCGGAGAAACATTATAGGCCCATTCTAAAGGGTTAGCACCCCGATTGCTTGCGGGACGGTTATTTGAAGAAGACCTGCTTATGTCAAGGTTATTACTTAAGGTTAGTTTTCGGTTTATTTTCAATGATGTATTTAAATTCAGGGTATTCCGAAACAGATCTGAATTTGGGATAATTCCCCGATTTTGCATGTTTGAATAAGAAAGTCTGTAAGAATAGGTGTCAGAACTATTGGCCATTGAAATACCGTTGGTCGTCGTTACACCTGTTTGCACAAAATTGGCTACGTTATTTTTGTAAGAAACTAAAGGAGTAGGAACTCTTTTACCATTTGCATCCAAGGGACTATTCCATTGAACCTCTGAATATCCTTTATCTAACTCAGCACCGTAGGTTGCCCCAATTTCCTCTTGTATTAACTTTCCAAAGGCATTTGATAATGGATTATTAGTAATAGAAACAGGAATGGCTGAAAATTGTCCAGGTCCAAATTTTGTCTGCCATTTCAAATACTTAAATGGTTGATCAAAAACCGTATTTGAAATAATATTAATAGACATTTTTCTTGATTTCGATCCAGATTTAGTCGTGATTAATACCACGCCATTTCCTGCTCTTGAGCCATAGAGTGCGGCTGCACTTGGTCCTTTTAAAACGGAAACATTTTCAATATCATCAGGATTTAATCCTGAAATTGAATTTCCAAAATCAACTCTGTTATCATTACCTACCTGGCTAATATTGTTTAACGTATTCGCAATGGGTACGCCATCAATAACAAATAAAGGTTGATTGTCAGAACTCAAAGAGGTTGCACCTCTAATAACCATACTGACCGAAGATCCAGTGCTTCCTGTTGAACTAATGGTAACACCCGCCATTTTACCTGCCAGAGAATTCAATATGTTTTCTTGTGGCAGTCGGTTCATTTCTTTACCATCAACTTTAGAAACAGCGTAACCCAGTGATTTTTCTTCCCGCTTAATACCTAAAGCGGTAAAGACAACTTCATTCAATACGGCACTGCTCGATACCAGTATGATGTCTAATTTTGTGGCATTTCCAATTACTATTTCCTGGGTTTCGTATCCAATAGAAGAAATAACCAGGGTGCCGATTTTTTCACTTAGTTCTAAGGAAAAGAAGCCATCATCATTTGAAAATGTCCCTTTTGAGGTTCCCTTTAAAGAAATACTCGCTCCAGGAATGCCAACCCCGTCCTGATCGGAGGTTATCTTTCCCGTAATTGTTAATGTTTGTGCCACTATAGTGCCCATGCCTATAAGGGACATACATACAACAAAAATAGCTTTCTTAAAGCGATTTTGTGTCAGTTTAATTTCCATGCAGTAGTAGATTTTTGTTTTTAAATGTTGCTATTCCTACCAAAGTACGGATTTAAATTTTAAGAAGTTAGTTTGTTAACAAAAAGATGGTTCAATTTTTTATTATTAACCTTAAATTTAAGTTAGACTATTTTTAAATAAGATAAAATGAATGTTTGGGCATAGTAAATTTTTACCCTTTTTTCTGTGATTCTTTCAACATGTAAGAAGCGATGAAACGGGCTGAGGAATCCTCGCTATTGGTTAGGGATTCAATAATATTCAATTTTTCAATATCCGTTCTGTTTTGACTTAATTTTTTCTTTCCCTGAAGGTCATTGATACCTATTTCAAAGGCTACAATGCCTTTTGACATTTTTAATTTATAATCCATAGGAAAATGGTCCCATTTTTTTCTGTAGGATTCTTCGAAATTATCGATCATCATTTCCAATACTTTGAGGGTATTTTCACTATCAGTAATTAATTTCCCTTCTCCGTAGGCATGAATAGAGATATAATTCCAGGTGGGTACATTTAAATCTAATTCATAATTATTAGTAGAAATATAAGCATGAGGTTCACTAAATATGACCAGAACGCTATTATTTTCAATGTCTTTCCAATGATTATTTGCTTTCGCAAAATGGGACGTTAAAATAATTTGTTCCTCCCGTATTGTTATGGAAAAAGGTAAATGCGTTGCCAGAGGGATTCCATTTTTAGCCGTTATGATGGTTGCAAAACTAAATTTTTTCATGAATGCAACCATTTCATGCAGATCAGTGGTTAAATTAAATTTTGGTATATACATCTTGTTTTAATGGTTAAAGATAAAAAATTATGGTACATATTAACTGCCGATTTTTAATTTAATGAGGTTCAAAGTTCTTATTAAACTTTGATTTATGAACACAATGATAACCTATTAGTATTTAAAAAATAGTTCTGGGTTTCTTAAACCAATCATATCACAAAAATAAATTTGATTTATACGTATACTAACATTACAATTGCACGTATAAATTTCTTGACAATTGGATACCAGATTAACATTAACATTAAGATTAAACGCAGATATAATTAAACATGCAAAGACTTATGCCAAAAAGAAAAATACAAGTCTTTCAAAATGGATTGAATCATATTAAGGTTTGTTCATCGAACCAAATGAAAAACAAGAAGTAATGCTCACAGAAAAGTTTTAAAAGAATTTGATAGATACTCTAATTACTATGCAGACAAGCCTATTTCACCGAAATATGTATTTTGACAAAAAACATCCATTTTGCCTAATACCCACTTTTCCATTCTATACTTTATCATAAGTCAAGTTGACAATTCCTGTCTCAAACTTTTCAACATTCGAAAGAATCCATTTAGACTCTTTGGGATTATCAGGAAAAAGAGAGATTCCTTCGCCAATGAGGACTGGAATCAAAGTTAATATCATTCTATCAAGCAAGTCATTGTTTAGAAAATAGGTTATTAATTGTCCTCCGCCAATAAGCCAGATATCTTTTTGATTTTGTCCTTTTATTTTTTTTATGAGGTCTGGAATATTTGAAGAAATTACATGGGTTTCAGGGGTTGAAACATTGAATGCTATATCCCTTGTTGCAATATAAGAATCGATTCCTATATATGGCCATTCAATGCCAAAGCCTAAAATTTCATTATAAGTATTCTTCCCCATTATAGTTGTTCCAATACTTTCTATAAATTTTGAATATCCGTGGTCGATTTGATTTGGGTTTGCAAGGGCAAAAAGCCAATCTAGACTACCGTCTTTTCGTGCTATTTTACCGTCAAGCGTAGTTGCAATATAAAGGGTTGTCGCACTCATTTTATGTATTATTTATGAAATTAGATAATAAAACTTAAAAACGAGGTTATGCAAAGTTCAAAAGTTATTCCCAAAAGGATTATTTAAAATTATCATTTTTAGCTTAAATGATATATTTATCAAGTGATTTCCGATAAGAAAAATAGGGTTTGGAACTATGCCCGATTCGAGCTATAAATTGAATTTTTTGATTTCCTGAAATACCAATCAGTTTATCAAGTTCTGCTCTTAGCAAATCCATTTCAGGATATTCTTGGATGGTTTGGTTATATGGATGTAAATATAAGTCCTTGGCAGTCGCCGCTAAACTGAAGCGCACATAATCTCTGCCATTTTCGATCCAATCGGAAACAGTATTCGATTCCGTAATCCACAGGACAACCCCTTTTGTAGTATCAATGGATTTTTTTAATGATTTCAATGATTTATTGATTGTACTTGGAGAATGCCAAATATTAGGATCTCCTTTTTTTAAAGATTTTTCAACCAGGGGTGACAAAAATCCGTCAAAACCCGATTGGGGTAAACTCAGACCGTCTCGCTTCAAAGCGCGTTCCTCTTCGGAAAATCGAAAGAGTAGTCGTGTTTCCTCATTTGCACTACGGGTGCGAAATTCAATATCCAGACCTTTGAAAAATAATGATTTGAAAGCTGACAGATTCTGATTATAAAAGTGAATAGTTGCATGCGTTTTACCCGAGAAAGCCACTACTTCCTCAAAAGTTGATTGTGATACCAAGTTTCCAGTGGAGGGTTTTCTGCTGGTTTGTCTGTCGAGAATATATGCCGCAAGCGGATTTACTTTCCTATCGTGCTTTTTGATTTGAATTTTAGCAACGGGTTTAATACCAAAGTCGGCTGAATTTTCATAACCTTCAGGGAAATAGGAAACATCAGCATAGTAACCGAATTGCGTAATTCCAATGACCAGTGTTTCGATGAAACAACCTGCGCCAATATGAATTTGTCGAGATGGTGGATCTGTTGCAGGAAGCAGATTAGTCCTGTCTACATAAAACATCATGGTTTCATCATTGACGATTTTAAACTTCCAGCTTTGCGTGTTATGCGGGCTCGGAGCATTTATTCCCACAGCAATTGCTTTCATTACGGGCTGAGGAAAAAGATCAGGATTCGGTCTTTTTTTGTATTTTTCCTCTTTTTCTTTAACCAAAGAAATAGGTTTACTATTATGTTTAGCACAACCGGCCATCGAATGCAAAAATGTTGCAGTTGTTAATGTCATGCCAGCTTTTAGGATAAAGTCTCTTCGTTCCATCACTTTTTTTTAAAAATTATATCCGAATCTTAATGAACCTATTAAGAATGGAGATTCTCCCACTTCTTTAGTAAGCTTTTTATCCTCATAAATGGGCCATGGGTTAGATTTGTATATTACTCCAGCAATACCAAACTGAGGAAGCACATACATTTTCTTTTTTGCAAATTCAAACTTGTATCCTATGTAGCCGCTGATTAACCAATCAAAGCTGTTATATGTTTTTCCGGTCTTTACGTGATTTTGTAAAACGCCAAGTCCTGTTGTCTGTGAAAATTCCAAATGCAGTCCTTTCCAAAAGTATTGTCTATAACCAGTTGCAAGGCTGTAGTCGGCAAAACTACCTTCAGTTTCACGATCTCTTGGGAAATCTATGTTTACTCCTGCGTAAACATCACCCCGCAAATTTCCTTTTTGCCAGAGTTTAAAGGTGAAATGTGTCCTGGTTGTTTGTACTAAAAACGGCCATAGAAGGTCTGTTTCAATACTAAATTTGCTTTCCTTTTGTTCACTTTGAGCGAATACGGCGTTTGTTAAAAGACTAACTATTACCAATAATAAAACTGATTTTTTCATTTTGTTGCCTTTTGAATGTTGCAACAAAGTTTGAATTATAAATTCAGCATCTACTGAACAAATGTTCAGAAATCACTTGATAAGCTCTTTTCTTAATCGACTGAGGTGCTGGGGGGTAATACCAAGAAATGAAGCTGTGTATTGAAGTGGCACCCTTAGGATAATATCCGGATTATTTTTCAGCATTCTTTCATACCGTTCATAAGCCGATTGTGATTGTAGCATTGCGATTCTTTTTTCCATGTTTATAAAAAGATTCTCTGCAATGACTCTTCTAAATATTTGAATTTTTGGGACCCTAAAAGATAATTCTTCCAGGTCTTTTTTAGAAATAACGCGCAATACGGTATCTTCCAAAGCTGAAATATTTTCGTTTGCCGGAGTATTAGTCAAAAAGCTGGTGAAAGAGGAAATGAAATTTTCAGGTGATACAAAATAACAGGTTATATCGTTTCCTGATTCGTCAATATAATAATTTCTAAGTCTGCCGGATACTACAAAACCAACCTGATCGCAGATTTTACCTTGTTTTACCCAAAAGTTACCTTTTGATATTTCAATGATGCTGAATGCTTTTTCTATGATTGATTTTTCCTCTGTAGTCAAACTGACGATTTGGTTGATATTTTCAGTTAGTATATTCATCGTTATGCTGTTTTGAGATAGCTAATCTGAGGTCTTAAATGAATTACAGCTTTTAAATTGTAGGGTTATTGACGGTTGATTACTTTTTTCAGTTCTACCTAAAAATTGCATCTTGACATCTTACCTATATGGGGTAAACTATTCTACTTTTAAAAATATTTTATAATTCAAACTGAATTTTTTCAACTCCGCTAAAAGTAAATAATAAAAATCATTTAATAAATAACCTGGAATTAATATGTTGCTAAATTTTGGAGAGGTCAGTATCTTGAATTAATGGAAATTTATAAAATCAATATTCCAATAAATCCCAATACCTTCTTAAGCTGCTCCAGGGGAAAGGTATGACCACCTTCAAGAATTTCAGTTTGAATATCCTTTTTAAATAAATTGACGGAGTTAAAAAATATAGAGGATTATCCAGGGTTCATCTGACTTTTCAACGCGTCAATTTCCATTTGCAAAGCTGAATTTTTTTGAATTTCCGCCTCTGTTCGTCTCTTCTCCGCCTCCGTTCGTTTCTTCTCCGCCTCCGTTCGTTTGTTTGCATTGATTACCTGTTTTTTTGTCCTCTCATAGCGTTTTACGTTTTCATTTAATAACTTATCTTTCTGAGCTATAACTATATCTTTTTTCCCCAGTTCCCGCTCAAAAATTCGATCTATTTCATCTTCAACGTCCATTTTATCGCGATATTCATCACTGGCAATGGCCCTACTTAACCGTTCAACCATCCTCAAAACCAAAGGATCGTGAATATCACCTTGAAAATCAACCAGGTGTTTATCTGTCTTATTTTGGTACATGGGACTGAATATTTGCATTACTTTATCCAGTTTACCACGGGACTCTTTGGGTAACCTACCCACCTGTATCATGTATGAATCATGGGTCAGCAGCTCCACAAAATCATCTTTGACTCCCAATATCTCTTCCGTGACCGCGTCAACATACTCCCGTTTTACCTTAATGACACCCGAGGGCACATTATTTAGCATAAAACCCAAAAAATAAATAGTAATAATAGGTAAAGGGCGAATAACTGCCAGGCCATCATTTTCGACATACTGATCTTCTTTTCGATAATTATCGCCCAGATAGCGTCTAAAGCGCATCACATCAAATACCTGTTTCGATTTTTGTAATTCTATGAGCACTTTAAATAGGGTACCATCCTTTTTCTTAATGATGGCCTTGAAATCTAATCTTAATATCTTGATACCCTCGCTACTTTCAGTGGATGTTTCCTGAGGCTTAAATTCCAACTTTACTACCTCTTCACCCAAAATAGTAGATAGTAGATCGCGTGCAATGTCAGCGTCTTCAAGCAGATATTTGAAAACCACATCATAAATTGGATTGGCGATAATCATGGGTAATTATTTAATTTAAAAGCAAGGTAGACTATTTACCTATCATCTGGGAAGGCAAAAAACCAATATTTCCGATTTATTTTCAAATAAGAAATTTGAAATGACCCATTAGTATGAAATATATGTATTCCCCTAAATGGTCAAAGAAGCCTATACCAGTGGAATACTCAAATAAAAGGGGAACTCTTTGTCTTTTTATCTATCTTAATTTATGTCCAATGATCCTAATCATAACCATTACAGTTTTCACAATTGAAATCAGGGTTTTATTTAATACTAGATTTAGCGTTTATTACTTATTCTTAAAGATCCAGAACTATTCTAATATTCTCTTTCACTCGTTCAGAAATGTTATTTGGTAATTCCCCCATTTTTTTTATCAATCTTTTATTGTCGATTGCTCTTAGTTGATCAATCATAATATCACAGTTTTCTTTTACTTTTGCGGCTCCTTTTTTTAAATGAACTCTCAATATATGACTCTCAAGTTTCACATTAGATGTAATTGGACATATTAATGTAGAAGGATGAATATTATTTAATAAATCTGTTTGAACAATTAACACTGGTCTGGTTTTTCCTGTTTCAATGCCAATGCTTGGATCTAGGTTTGCTAACCAGACTTCGTATTTCTTAGCTGTCATAATCTTCATGTTTTTCGAATTCATTCAGCACGTTCATAGATTCTTCGCTAACGAGTTTTGACTCTTTTATTAATTGTTCAGAGATAATTTTCTTTTTTTGTATTTGATTATAATATTGAAGTGCCTCGTTTATATAACGATTTCTTGGCTTTTTGATCTTTTCAAGTAATTTTTCGGTCTCTTCATAAACCATTTCATCAAGCTTAAGGGATAATGTTTTCATCATATTCTATTTTAGTACACTTTAAAAGTATATACTTTTTTGGAGAATTCAACATTTCCCTAAGGATTTATTATTCTATTACATCGAACCTACCTAAAGGGTCAAATAACTTATATACCAATCCGATAAGTTTTGAATCTGATGTAATAACCCATTAGCTGATCATCTTCCTTATCCATCATCATTCTTACTATTTAAAAATGTCAGTAATATTTAACGCTGAAATGATGGCTCCTTCCATATATCCGGAAAATTCTGTAGCTGACTCCGTACCCGCAAAATGTAACTTGTCATTCATATAGCTTTTCTGCAATAATGGATGTCCATTATTTTGATGGGGTCGCTGTATGATCTGGTTGCCACTCAACACGTATTCATCCGTCCAGATTTTATCTGTATAATAATTAAAATTTAAAATATCCTCCCCTAATAGCTCTGATAATTGTCGTAATACTAATTCTTTTCTTACTTCTTGTGAATACGACGAGGCGCCACTATTTAAGAATCCGGTAAATCCAAATTTATTTTCTTCGACATTGGTATGGTCATACATTTCAACAACTATGCCTGCATGACTATATAACATACCCGAATAGCCTTTTTCCCTCCAGAAAGGTTTTTCAAATTCCAAAACAAATTTAATCGCACCTGCCATCCAGGTCTGTACTGTTGGTAATATCTGGAAAATGTTTTCAGGCAATAATGGGGAGAATTTTATTTTAGAATGTATCAACTGGGGAGGTAAACATAAGATAACCTTATCAGCATGAAAGCGTTCTCCATGAATCGTTTCTACCTCTATTTCATTTTCAATTTTTTTTATGGAAACTACCACGGTATTCAGCTTAATATTTTCTGAAGGAATACAATTAACAAGTGTATCTATTAAAGTTTGTGTTCCGCCCACTATTCGGTATGATGGATTTTCAGCTTCTGGTATAAAAAATTTTTGAGGCGGCTCAAAAGACTTGGTTTGAAACAAGGAGGTTCCTTTTGAAAACTGTGGATACTTTTTTAATCCCAGCCTATCCATGAGGCTAATTAAGTTTTGGTGCATATCTGAAAACCAGGTTGCACCCAGTTCCAAAGGGGTGTCCAATGACCCTTTTATCGTTTGTATTCTTCCACCTAATCTCGATGAAGCTTCTAAAACAGTTACTTGTATATTTTTTTTGGAAAGCAAATAAGACGTAGTCAATCCACTTAGTCCACCCCCTACGATGATTACCTTCATTTACTTTGTGTTATTTTAAATATTATTGTTGGGGTAAAGGTATAAAAATGTGCCTTTGTTTTTAATTAAAGGGAGTGCCATATATTTTCGCAAACAAAAAAGTGGTAAATTACTCTTTTAAAAACAAGCAAATATCTGAACTTCATAGTTAGAACAGTAAAAATATGATGATGAGAAATTTTATTCTTTTTCTTTTTTCTTCTATTGGCATCTTTTCTAATGCTCAGCCCCCAACAAATGCTTGGTCAGGAATGCTCAAAGCTGGCCCGCAGAACATAGAATTAAGGCTGAATTTCACTCAAAAAGACGACAAATCCTGGCAATCCAGTTGGGATGTCCCCGCTCAGAAAGCATTGGGTATTCCTTCTTCCAAAACGGAATGGTCGGGCGCTCAGGTGACCATTGAAATTAAAGCGATTGGGGCTTCTTTCAGTGGAAATTTGAATGCGGATAAAAATAAACTGGAGGGCAACTGGATGCAGTCAGGTGGTACCTTTCCATTAGTATTGGAACCTTTTTCGGCAGCTAAAGAGACAGAACCTAAAGATAAACCACAAACACCTAAACCGCCATTTGCCTATATATCAAAAGATTATGTTTATCAGGGATCGGAAACGAAGTTGACTTATGGGGCTACTATGACCTATCCCAATGAATCAGGCACTTTTCCTACGCTTATTTTAATTACAGGGAGTGGAATGCAGGACAGAGATGAATCTATCCTGAATCACAAACCTTTTCATGTATTAGCCGATTTTTTTTCGAAAAATGGGTATGCTGTTTTAAGAGTAGATGACAGAGGAGCAGGCAAATCGACTGGCGATTTTCAGCAGAGTAGTTCAGAAGATTTTGCGATGGATGTGGAAGAACATGTCCGGTTTATTTCTTCTTTACCCATGGTAAATACTAAAAAAATAGGACTGTTAGGACATAGTGAGGGGGGATTAATTGCACCTATGGTGGCAGCCGGAAATAAATCGATTGTCTTTATAATCCTTTTGGCTGGTCCTGGAGTTCCTATTGTAGAACTGATGGCGCAACAAAATGAAGCGGTTTTTAAATCCGTAGGTATGCCTACCAAGGTAATAGATACCTATATTCCGTTGTATAAAAATTTAATGAAAACCTTAACACAAGCGCCCGACGTTACTTCTGGTATCGAAAAAGCAAATGAAATTACACGCGCCTGGTATATGACTTCCGATAAAGAAATGGTTAAGTTGTCGACTGGGATAAATTCTGAGGCAGATATCCCAGGATTTGTCAATAATATGTCCAGGGAACTTTCGTCGAAATGGTGGAAGTTTTTTGCAAATTATCAACCAGAACCAGTCTTGCAAAAAGTAAAATGTCCCGTTTTGGCTATAAATGGTGGTGCCGATATTCAAGTGGTTGCCGATGCAAATTTAAAGGGTATTGAAAATGCGTTGCTGAAAGGAGGAAATAAAAGGGTGTCGATTAAAAAGTTTGAAGGGCTAAATCACCTATTTCAAAAGTGTAGCACTTGTACTGTCATGGAATACGGTGAGTTGGAAACAACCATAGAACCTGAAGTGCTGGCTTTTCTACTGGAATGGTTGAAAATGGAAAAGATATAGATTTAGGTTCTCCCCATTGTTTTCTATGATATCATGAAAATGAAGGCCTAATTTTTCTAATAGCTGGATGGACCGGATATTTTCCAAGTTGGTTACAGCGGCTATATTTTCCATTTTTAACTCATTCATTGCATAGTTGATAATCCTTTCCGCGGCTTCAAAGGCATATCCATTCCCCTGGTATTTTTCCAAAAAAGCAAATCCAATAT
>JBEAXK010000144.1:0-47827 GCA_041159865.1 Bacteroidota bacterium | reverse complement strand
CTAAATATACCATCTGTGATTTTTAACTGATATATGATTAAACCTTTGGTAAATATTTTGAATAAATTGGGATGCAGGCGTGCATAAATTTTATCGGCATAAAGGAGGGTATCTTTATCGGGATCTTCCAGATAAAATTTGTTAATCCTAAATTCTGTAAGTCCAGAAAGTGAAATACTTTCAATTCTGCTGGGTGAGCCAAGATAAGTGGATATCGTGTAGGAAAGACTCGTTACGGCAGATTTTTGAAAATAGGGAATTCGCAAAAGGAGGTTAAAAAAAACAAACAAAAAAGTTAGGATGCCAAAGAGCAAACCAAAAAACTTTCCTGATTTTTTTAGGAAATTTAATATACGAACCTGATTACCAACCTTTTCAGGGGTATTCGGTTGTTTTGTCATTACTTACGATTTGGTTATCAACAAATTATTAACGTTTATAGTTTCCTTTTTCGTGTATCTCACTTAAAAAATGATAAGCAAATTCTTCACTCCATAAAAACCCCATTTTATTTACAGGCATGAAACCTACATGTCCTCCCCATTTTGGTTTACAAAAATAAAAGTTTGCATTTTTTTTAGCCCATTCTTCAGGAAAACAATCCGTACTTAAAAAAGAATCATCTGCTGCGTTGACCAATAAGCAGGGCACTTCAATTTTATCAATAACATTTAAAGCCCCTGCTTTTTGCCAATAATCGAGTGCATTTTTATAACCATGAAAAGGTCCTGTATAATAATTATCAAAAAAAGTAAAATTATACTCCCACTTTGTTGGTAATAATTCAACGGATGGAAATTGCCTTTGTTTTTGTTTCATTTTCTTCTTTAAACTCAACAAAAAGCGAATTCTGTACATTACATTTTCCCATCTATCAATCGCCTTATTTGCATCTACCAAGTGTAAAGGCACTGAAAAAGCAATTCCCCCTTTTACTTTATTCCATATCGTATTTCTTTGAATCAAGGATAAAAATCTAAGGACAACACTTCCACCGAGACTAAATCCTATAAGATAAATAGAATTATATTTATTTTCAGCCTGTAAAAATTGTACCACCTCTTCCAAATCTTCTGTTGCTGCCATGTGATAGCCTTTCAAAGTCAAATTTTGCTCCCCACTACAACCTCTAAAATTAAATGCAAGTACGTCAAAATTATTCTGAGAAAATTTCTTTGCCATTCCTCTAATATAAGCTCTATCAGAACTTCCTTCAAGACCATGCATCAAAATGACTAATTTGTCAGATCCAGTTTGTACAAAATCTAAGTCAATAAAATCGCCATCTTTAAGGGTAAAACGATTTCTTTGATAAGTAAGTTTCCATTTTTTTCTCCAAATTGCTGCGGAAATGGTATTAAAGTGTTTGTTTCTAAAAAAGAGAGATGGGTAATAATCATCAATAATATAGGGCATCGTATTAGTTTTCTTCCAATTTAGCTATTTCTAAGGCTTTCCAAACCTGAATAGTATCTATGGCCGGTTTAACATCATGAACTCTTAAAATTAATGCACCTTGTTGAAGTGCATAAAAATGTAAAGCGGTTGTTCCAAATAAAGCATCTTCAGGAGAACCATCAATTATTTTATAAATCATAGATTTTCTTGATAAACCAATTAAAACAGGACATTCAAGTATTTTGAAAATGGAAAGATTATTTAATAGTCTATAATTTTGAGTCAAGCTTTTTCCAAATCCAAATCCAGGATCTATAATGATATCTTTTACTCCCATCCCTTTTAATTCCTGGTATTTCAAAATGAGATAATCTAAGACATCCAATTCAACCTGATTGTACTGAGTTTTTTCCTGCATATTTTGAGGTACTCCCTTCAGATGCATCAATATGTAAGGAATTCCAGCCTCTGCTACAAATGGAAACATTTTATCATCTATAGTTCCTGCTGAAATATCGTTAATGAGGACAGCTCCCTCATGAAAAGCAGCTTTGGCGACATTACTATGCACGGTATCTATCGATATAAATGCTTGAGGAAATTCCTTTTTTAAAGCTTTAATAATCGGCGTCATTTTTATTTCTTCTTCCCTTGCATTTGAAACTGGAGCTCCCGGGCGGCTCGACATACCTCCGATATCTAAGAAGGTAGCACCTTCAATAAGTTGCTTTTCAGCATGTTCCAGAATTTTATGGATTTCTGAAAAACGGCTATTTTCATAAAAGGAATCGCTGGTAACATTTATAACAGCCATAACCACAGGACTGTCTAAGACAAGTAAATTTCCACCCAGATTAAGGGTAATTTTGGGATACAACATTCCTTATCAATTTATGGAAGGTTAAAAATATTACTTTTGGTATTATCTTTTCATCAATACCTTTATTTTTATCTAAACTTAATCTAAATTAGCGTTAAATTTCACACATGCAACAAACCGACTATAAGGTATTACTGGCAGATTCACAATTTCTGATTCGCTTTGCATTAAGGGAATTACTAAAGGAGATGGATAATTTTTCTGTCATCGGTGAAGTTAAAAATGAAATCGAACTCTTTAATACTCTAGTAGAAAAAACACCAGATATTATTGTAATTGATTATAATCAACCTGAATCCTTTAATTTAGAGACCATTAAATCAATAAGAAAAAAATATCAGACAATAGATATTCTGGTCATTTCATCTGATGATCATAAGGAAAATATTTATGAGGTTATTCATTCAGGCGTACTCCGTTTTCTTACAAAAAAGTGTGATGCTCAAGAAATAAGAGAAGCGTTTAATGCAATAAGTAAAGGAGAGAAATTTTTCTGTACCCGTGTTTTTAACTATATTTTTGAAAAATCTTTTTCGCAATCGCTGATTAGTGAACCTTTACCTCTGTCTTCAAGAGAATTAGAAATTGTCCAACTTATTGCCAAAGGACTTGTTGCAAAAGAAATCAGTAGAAAGTTAAATTTAAGCACACATACGGTATATACGCATAGAAAAAATATAATGGAAAAGCTTAAATTGAGACGTCCATCTGAGTTGGTTTTATATGCCGTAAATAATGGATTAATATTATAATTGAATTATGCGTTATTTACTTTTTTTATTTTTCCCCTTTTGGCTTACAAGTCAAAATGGTACGGGTATAATAAGGGGAAAAATAGTAGATAGGGAAACTAAACAACCTTTAGAAGGGGTAAGTGTCCAATTAATAGAAAACAGTAAAGGGATGTATTCCGATGCATCAGGTGAATTTTATTTTGAGAAATTATCTCCTGGCAGGTACAACTTATTATTCTCTTTATTGGGCTATCAACAAGGCAGCATTCAGTCCATTGAAGTAAGCAGCGGCAAAGAGGCACTTATAGATTTCCAGCTGATAGAATCTCCTATCCAACTTCAAGAAATTACAATTCAGGCAGAATCAGACAAATCGAGAGCGACCAATGAATTAGCCTTTGTCAGTGGAAGACAATTTAGTGTTCAGGAAAGCAATAAATATGCCGGAGGGTATAGTGACCCTTCCAGAATGGCAATGTCTTTTGCCGGAGTAACATCTTCCGGAAATGATGACAATAACGAAATTATTATTAGAGGGAATTCTCCGAAAGGTTTACTTTGGAGACTTGAAGGCATTGAGATACCTAATCCTAATCATTTTGGGGACGGTCAAGGTTCAACAAGTGGTATTATTAGTATGATCAATAGCAGTAGTCTGGCAAATTCTGATTTTTTAACCGGTGCCTTCCCTTCAGAATTTGGCAATGCTTTGTCAGGTGTTTTTGATTTAAAATTCAGGAGGGGAAATGATAGAAAACATGAATTCAAAGCTTTAATAGGCGTTGTTGGAATGGAAGTTGCTGCAGAAGGACCCTTAAATAAATCGGGCGCATCTTATAGAGTAAACGGTAGATATTCAACGCTGGAACTTTTATTTAAAACCGGCTTAGTCAAAATTGAAACTGATGGTTTTGAGCCTGCTTTCAGAGATTATAATTTCACTTTTGAATTACCTACTCAAAAAACCGGTAAATTTACCTTATGGGGATTAGGGGGTGAAAATTTTTCAGACAGTGATTATGAAACATTTAAAGACAGAGATGAGAACAAAGTAACCTCTACAGGGATTAGTCATCAATTGCCTATAAAAAAAATTGGATATATCCATACGGTCATTGCATTTTCAACAAATTCACATCAATATTTTAGGGAAAATATCATTAATGGCAACTGGGTAAATACTTACGATGAAACACATAAGGAACAAGCTCTTAGGTACACAACTTTTTTTAATCACAGAATCAGCAGTCAATGGAAAATGAGAACTGGAATTATTATTTCGAGGCTTGGGTTTGAATTAAATGAGGATATCTGGAACACAGGTCAGAAAAAAATAATTAACTGGATCAATGAAAATGGTCATACCTTTAGCACTCAGGGATACAGTCAAATTAAATATACGCCAAATAACTATTTACAATTTTCTGCAGGCATTCACTCGCTGCATTTCAATTTGAATAAAAAAACAACTTTTGAACCAAGGCTGGGAATGGAAATTAAAACAGGGGAAAAATCTTCCATAAACGCAGGGTTTGGTATTCACAGCCGATTGGAGCCCATCTCCTTATATCTTTACAAACGTCAGACAAGAACGGGTCAGTTTATCCAACCTTACAAAGACTTATCTCCCTCTATAGCGAGGCATACCGTCATAGGCTTTAATAAACGTGTGTCAAATCATTCTCGTTGGGTTTTGGAGGCGTATCATCAAAAATTATATCAGATCCCAGTTGACACAAGCAAAAAAAGCTTTTATTCCATTTTAAATGCAACTTCAGGAATTCCAGGGGCAATATTAACCAATCAAGGTCTAGGCAAAAACATAGGTGTTGAATTTACCGTTGAACAATTCCTATATAAAAATTTTTACTACCTATTTACTTTGTCCATCTTTCAGTCAACTTATCAAACATTAGATTTAAAATGGAGAAATACCATTTTTAACAATACTTTCGCAGGCAGTGCCGTTTTAGGTAAGGAATTTCCCATTGGAAAAGACAAAAAACATTTTTTATCTTATAACATCCGATATATGTTAAGAGGAGGAAACAGATATATTCCAATCCTTTTACAAGAGTCTATTAAAAGGAAAACAACCGTACTCGATAACGCAAATGCCTATGAACCAAGACTTCCAACCTTTTGGAGATTAGATTATGGAATGGCTTACAAAATAAATAAAGAGAGAACTACCTGGACTTTTAGAATTGATTTACAAAATGCTACCCTTAGAAAAAATAAAATCAGAGAACGATTTGATAATCAGAAATTGCAAATTTATTACAATTATGCATTACCTCTGATTCCAATACTTGCATTTCAAGTTGATTTTTATTGATTTATAAAAACTATTTTTTAGCTTTACAATTTTTCATCTAGTTTATTCTATTAATTTGAATAGTTTGAGTATGGAAACCATAAGAAATAAATTTTTTAAAAATACTTCTTTTGCTTTTATCTTTTTTATAAGTGTTAGCTTATTCGGGCAAAAACAAGAAAAAGCACTTGATTTTATCATAAGTTCTGAAGATTTTCAGAAAATGGAGTTTGCTTATTCAAATACTAAAGCAGGAAAGGAATATGTAAAATATCTTTTTAAGGTTACGGAAAATGAAACTATCATTTTTGATATAGGTGTTGAGGCAGACAGGGAACTTACAGCCGCAAAGCCTTCAAATGCTTTTTTGTGTAACGCTGCTGTTTGGATTAAACAAGCAGATTCATTAAAAGAAAAAATAATATCAGGTAATCAGGAACTCAGACTTATATTGCCTGTTGGAACAAATCAATTTAGAATTGCTCCTGTATATGCCATCGAATGGATTCGAAATCAAAATAATAAATGTGAATTTAGAAGTGCAGACATGGAGTTTATATTAGATATGAATAGAGATGTCATTCTGGCATCTTCTGATTTACAACTTCAAAAGATCACACAAATTGATGAAAGAGATTGCAAATCATATACGTTAAGAAAAAATTCCAAAATGCAGGCAAACCTGTTCAAGGATATTATCTGGTCACCTAAACTTGGAGTAATTAAAGAATCTTTTTCCGAAAACCAAGGAGAATATTCTGTCTTAAGAATAAAAGGAATTCCTTACATTGATTATATGGCCCGTCTTTGTTTGCAGACAATGGTTGCTCAAAATGAAATTATCCCCAATTCATTAAGAGCGAAAGGGGAGGAAAATATTTCTGCAGCAGGGAGATCACATACAGTTGAAAAAGGAGAGACCTTTTTTGGTATTGCAAAAAAATATAATGTTCTCCCAGGAGATTTAATGGATTTTAATCCATCTGTGGATCCAAATAAAATGAATATTGGATTAGTTTTAAAAATTCCCGCAGAAAAAATATTTCCTCAACTACCTTCTGGAACCTATGTTTTAAAAGAAGGTGATAACCTTGAAAAAATTGCAATAACCTTTGGTATCACCCATCAGGATATCAAACATTGGAATCCGGAATTTGATAAAAAAGTAGTTGGCGATCTTATTTTCATTAAAGCACCCATTCTGGAACATACCAATGAAGGTGTTAGAACAAAAGGAGCTAATACCACAGAGGAAGTTAAACCTAAAACAACCTTAAATTCTCAGTTGTGGGAATCAACGAATGGAAAACATCTGGTTAAAACTAATGAAACCGTTTCAATGCTTGCAGAGGCTTACGGTTTTACAGAAGTAAGATTCAGACAAATGAATGGTTTAGCTCCAGATGAAAAAATCAAAGCAGGACAAACCTTAATAACGGTTATTTGTCCTGTTCCAAATACTCCAGTCGCACAGAGTAAAGTTATCGTTGAAGAAGTTAAGCCGTTAAAACCCGGTGCAACAGAAAGTAAACCGTCTGAAAATAAACCTGAAGAGAATACGCCTTATTTTGATATTCAAAATGGAAAAATGAAATCTCTTTTTTCAGAACCTGAAATCATCACTACTGAATCTGATAATCAAAAAACCATAAAAGGTTCTTCCTCTCAAAGGGAAATTTATATTGTTCAGCAAGGAGATACTATGGGTAGTATTGCCAAAAAATTCAACATCTCTGAGATAAAATTAAGGGAATTAAACAAACTGGCCTCTGGCGAAATAGTAATACCTAGACAACGTATTTTTCTAAACTAATTTAATATAGCTTTTTGAATAAGTTCAGCCTGAGCCATGGTAGTGTTATATCCAATATCGTGAATGAGGTTAAATTTAGGCAATGAAAATAGATAAAAATCTTGCACATTAGGTGATATAACATAATCGCACGCAATTAAATCAGGCTTTGTATTGGCATTCATAAATAATTCAAAACATCGCTGAGCAACTTGAATAGAGGATTGGTAGTCTTTTTCCAGATTCTCAGAAAGGGGAATCACATTTACACCTATAATACGATTAGTCAAAGAAATCAAAGGGGATGCGGGCAGATTATTTAAAATGCCACCATCGGCATGCGTTTCACCCTTTATGATCACAGGCTTAAAAACCAATGGAATCGAACAGGATGCTAGAATGGTATCGAGTAGTGGCCCCTCGTGAAATATTTCAGAATTACCTTTAGTCAGATTGGTCGTGCAAACAAAAAGTTTCTTGTTTAAATCTTCAAAATTATCGGGAATACCAATTTGAATTAATCTCTCTTTCAAATAATTTAAATTTGATAATCCTCCAGAAGACCATTCTAATCTAAAAAATTTCCAAAGGCTGCTATGTCCAACGAAATCAAGCATTTCTTTACTTGAAAGCCCCATTGCATATAAAACACCTATAATAGCACCTGCGCTGGAACCAGAAATAACGGTTGGGTGAATATTTAACTCATTTAAAGCTTTTAAAACCCCAATATGAGCGATACCCCTGGCACCTCCGCCAGAGAGAACTAATCCAATTTCTTTTTTTACATCCATTTTAGAAAAAAAAATAAGTATTTAAGTCCTTATAAAACCTAATGTTTAAAAGTTTACAAATAAATAACGTAATAAACTGTCAACAGTTCTGATAATTATTGGTTTATCTGATTACTTTTGTTGCTAATTTTAAAGAAATGTTTAATTAAAAAACCATTCTATGAAAAATTTTACGATTAGATTAATCTTAGGCATCATTGCATTCATAGGTTTTAACGAACTTAATGCACAGGGTGTTACCACCTCCTCCATAACAGGAAGAGTAAGAGATTCAAAGGGTGAAGCCCTGGTTGGGGCAAATATTCAGGCTGAGCACATGCCATCTGGATCCCTTTACGGAAACTCTACAGATGATGGAGGTTATTTCCGCGTACCTGGTATGCGTGTTGGTGGTCCATACAAAATCACTGTAACCTACACAGGTTACAAAGAAAAAGTTATTGAAAACGTTACGTTAAGTTTAGGAACAGCGGCAACTTTTAATGTAGAATTAACTGAAGATGCTATAGAACTGAGTGGACTTGAAATTATCGCGAATAAAAATGATATATTTAGTGGTGACAGAACAGGAGCTTCTTCAAATTTTACATCAAAAGAAATAAACTCTTTACCAACATTAAGCAGAAACGTACTTGGATTTGTAGGACTTACTCCTCAAGCTAATGGAAGTTCCTTTGGCGGTCAGGACAACAGATTAAATAATATTACTATTGATGGTTCGATATTCAACAATTCATTCGGTTTGGCTGGTCAACCAGGTGGGCGTACGGGTGTTGCACCAATCAGTTTAGATGCCATTGAAGAATTACAGGTAAATATTGCGCCATTTGATGTAAGACAATCAGGTTTCGTAGGAGCAGGAGTAAATGCAGTTACCCGTTCAGGAACGAATGAATTTAGTGGATCAGCTTACTATTTTACTCAAAATAGAGACTGGATTGGAACTAAAGCAAAAGAATCTACTGTTACTTCTGGACAATTTACTGATTATCAGGCTGGATTTAGATTAGGTGGTCCTATTATTAAAAATAAATTATTCTTTTTTGCTTCAGGTGAAATTGATAGGAATAGTACCCCCAATTTGTTGGTTGCTAATAATGGTTCTCAGGCTCAGGCTGGAAATGTTACCAGCGTGTTAGAATCGGATTTAAAGGGCGTTTCTGATTTCCTTCGTCAGAATTTCAACTATGAAACAGGACCCTATCAAGGATATAATATGGGACGATTTGCAAATAAACTTTTATTTAAACTGGATTACAATTTAAATAAAAACAATAAAATCAGTCTAAGATATACCTTCCTGGATTCTGACCAAGACGTTTACGTATCAAGTAGCTCTTCTTTAGGTCTAGGTGGTAGAAGAGGCAATAATGCTTTAAGTTATCAAAACACGAATTATATCATCAATGATGATATTCAATCTCTTGTAGGTGAATGGAATACTGTAATTTCAAACAAAATATCTAATAATTTCATTATTGGTTACACCTACAATAACGAAGACAGAGGAACTTACGGAGAAGTTTTTCCATTAATTGAAATTTTGAAAAATGGAGCCAGCTATATAGCAGCAGGGTTTGAGCCATTTACACCCAATAACAGATTAAATTATAAGACTTTCCAAATGTCAGATAATTTATCTTTCTATTTAGGAAAACACACCCTTTCTGCAGGATTCAACGTTGAAAATTTAAGTTTTGTAAACGTTTTCTTCCCAGGATCTCAAGGGGTCTTTGTTTATAATAGCTTAGCCGATTTTTATTCAGATTTAAATGATTATAAAGCTAATCCTACGAGAACTGTTTCACCAGTTACTTTGCGTCGATTCCAATACCGTTATTCAGGACTACCAGGTGGAGCTGAACCTGTTCAACCTACAAAAGTTCTTTATGCTGGTTTATATGTTCAAGATGAAATTAATGTCTCTGAAAGATTCAATTTATCACTGGGTTTAAGAGCAGATGTTCCAATTTTCGAACCTACAGGCTACGAGAACACTAAAGTTAGCAGTGAATTATATTTATTAGATGACCAATATATTAATATTAACACAGCTAAATTACCGGAATCTAAAATTTTATATTCACCCAGAGTAGGATTCAATTATGATGTAAAAGGAGACAAAACCCTTCAGTTAAGAGGTGGAACTGGATTATTTACAGGACGCCCAGTATTCGTATGGATTTCAAATCAAATTGGAAACAACGGAGTATTAACTGGTTTTGAGCAGATTGATAATACAAAAACAAGACCTTTCACAACTACACCTGGTCAGTTTGTTACCAATCCTACCCTTCCTTCTTCTTATGAATTAGCCATTACTTCTCCTGATTTTAAATTTTTGCAGACCTTAAGAACGAACTTAGCCTTAGATGTTAAATTACCATTGGGCATAATAGGAACTTTTGAGGCATTATATAGCCAAAACGTAAATGGATATATCTATTACGACGTCAATAAAAGAGACCCAAATGGCGTATTCTCAGGGGTTGATACTCGTCCAAAATATCCTGCTTCTGGATTATCTGGAACTGCTGCAAATAATGCAATTCGTATTAATCCATCAACAGTTAACGCCATTTATCTGGCAAATACAAACCAGGGTAATGGTTTAACCTTAACTGCATCTTTTAAAAAATCATTTAAAAACGGTCTTTTTGCAAGTCTTGCCTACAACTATGGTCGTGCCATGGATATGATGTCTGCAGGTTCAATCGCTGCGGGATCTTATAATGGTGTACCATCCGTTAACGGTAACAATTTTCTGGATTTAGCTTTCTCTGATAATGACCGAAGACACCGGGTTTTAGCCATTGCCTCTTATCGTGTAGAGTATGGAGATTTTGGTGCAACTCAATTTGGTTTAACTATTGATGGTTTCACTGGGTTCCGCTATAGTTACACTATTAATGGTGACATGAATGGTGATGCAATTAATAATAATGATTTATTATTTATTCCAAATAGAGGGTCAGATCTTAAATTTACAACATTGACTACTGGTGGTGTAACCTTTACTCCTGATCAACAGGCAGCAGCATTTGAAGCTTTTATTGCACAAGACAAATATTTAAATGCTAATAGAGGAAAATATGCTTCCAGAAATGGATCTATGGCTCCTGGTTTGATTAGAGCTCAATTCTCTATTGTTCAGGAATTTTTTGTTAAAGTGGGTAAAAAAAGAAATACTATTCAATTACGTGCTGATATTAGTAACTTCGGTAACTTACTAAATGCTAATTGGGGTGTTTCTCAAAGTGTCATCTCTAACAGACCTCTTTCTTTTGTGTCTGTAGGTACAGATGGCGTTCCAACTTACAGAATGTGGACCATTTCTGGTTCAGATGGTAAGCCAAAACTTTTAGATAGATCTTTTCAGTATAACGCTTCGTTGGGTGATGTATATCAAGCACAAATTGGTGTTCGTTATATCTTTAATTAAACAATAAAATTAGGAAGAGGCTGTCTTCCATAAAGACAGCCTCTTTTTTCATATATAAAATTTACTTAATTCCTTTAATTAGTTATTAAACTTTTTCGGGTAAGTAAATTTCAGCTAACATACACCTTACGCTTCCTCCTCCGTATTTTTCGATGGTAGGAATATTTCCTTTGATAATCTTTGAAAAGGATTCAATTTGAGCGATTTGTAGCTTGTTAAGGGAATTAAAAGCCGTATTAGACATGATAATCATTTTTTCTCTTTTGATATTATTAACAGCTAACATATTTCCAGCAAAAAAACTAATTTGTTCGTTGGAAATATCAATTATCGTTTTGCCTGTCTCCCTGAATTGATTTTCCACCCTTTCTCTTTCTGACTTATCTGGTAAACTATTTCCTCCCCAGATAACAAAATCCTGACCCAGAGCCATCATTACATTCGTGTGGTAAATATCTAAGTTATTTTTATCTTTTGAGTTAAAAACACAAAGCTTATAATTCATTTTGTATGCCCATTTTTGAAGCAAAGTATCATTTGTTCTGATGCTTCTACAAGCATAAACTATTTTATTTGACCTATCTAAAATCAAACTTCCCGTTCCCTCTAAAAACTGATTATTTTCCTCGGCATCTTCATAATGAATACGATTGGAAATTATATATTTCTCCGATAATAAATCAAAAATGTCTTCCCTTCTCTCCATCCTGCGTTGTTTAGAAAACATAGGATAAGTAACAACAGTGCCATCGGCATGCGTTGAAAACCAATTATTAGGAAAAACAGAATCTGAAATAACTGGACTATCCCTGTCTTCGATAATCGTAATATTTAATCCCTCACATTTCAATATCTCTACAAAATGGTCAAATTCATCTAATGCTAAAGCGGCAATTTGGAAAGGATTTAATCTCTTATCATTTATCTGAAATGCATTATTGGTCGCTGTCTCTTCATTAAATCCAAAATGTTTGGGTCTAATCATTAATAATTGCGAAGTAATGGTAGGTTCTTGTTCAATTACATTTTTCATCCACCTGAAATTTTAGTTTGATTATACCCTTCCGCTTGTAACAAGGCAAGTACTTTGGTTCGATGATCGCCCTGAAGTATAATTTCATTGTCTTTAACTGATCCACCTACGCCACATTTTTGTTTTAGTATTTTGCCTAGAGCTTCACAATCCTCTATTCGTCCAACAAAACCTGTAATTAAAGTAACTTCTTTTCCTTTCCTTTGCTTTCTGTCCAATTGAACCCTCAATATTTGTTTTGAAGAGGGTAAGGTATCTATTTGTTCCCCATTATCTAATTCATAATTAAATTCTGGATTTGTTGAATAAACGACACCTATTCTGTTTTTTTCTTTTTTACTCATATTAAACAGGTTTATTACCAACTAATGCAGCAGCAACAGCATGATCTAAAGCTATTTCTGCTAAAGGTCTTGTAAAAGAATTTAAATCGTGCATGGCTTGGTCAATAGCAGATTTATCATCCTCTTTGATTTTTTGCCGCAAAATTTCACCTAAAAGATCCATTTTTTGAACGGAATCATTATCAAACAAACCAATATTTTGTTTTTTAAATTTTTCTAAATGGTGAAGCACATTATTAGCTTCATTTTTTGATTCCTGTAAGGCTCTTGCGGCTAGATCGGAAGTTGCATTTTTAATAGAATCTAGCAATAATAAAGCCATTTCTTCCTCTGAAATACCATACTGAGCCTGGATAGTGACAGAACTCTCAACGCCGGAACGAAGTTCACTGGCTTTCACTTTTAGAATTCCATCTGCATCGAGCAGAAATTGAATCTCTATTTTAGGCAAACCCGCAGGCATAGGTGGAATACCTGAAAGGATGAACTCACCCAATTTTCTGTTAAATGCCACTAAATCTCTTTCACCTTGGAATACAGATACCTTTAACTTGGTTTGACCATCAACGGAAGTCGTATAATTTCTACCAACCTTTGATGGAACCTTTGAGTTTCTTGGTATAATAGTATCCATTAGTCCTCCAACCGTTTCTATACCCAATGAAAGAGGTGTAATGTCCAGTAACAACAAATCATCTTGATTTCCAGAAAGAATATCAGCTTGAATAGCAGCACCCAAAGCTACTACCTCATCTGGGTTTAACTGATCGAAAACTTCCTTTTCGAAAAAGGAGCTTACAGCTCTTTTCACAGCAGGAACACGAGTGGAACCACCTACCATGATAACTTGTTGTATGTCGTTTATACCTAATTCAGCATCTTTCAATACTTTTTCACAAGCTGTTATGGTTCTGTCAATCAATGGTTTTACAAGGTTTTCAAATTCTTGGATAGTTAATTTAAGTTCACCAAAACGACTATCCACATGAACAAACAAGTCCTCTTTGGACAAGTGCTTTTTTGCATTTTCAGCTAATTTTCTTAATACAGGAATATTTGAAGCAGAAAATCCATACTTCGAGCACCAATGACTTGCAATTAACTTATCCATATCATCACCACCTAAAAAGGTATCCCCATAGGTTGCTAAAACCTCAAAAATACCGTCCTGAATATCGAGAACTGAAATATCAAAAGTACCTCCACCTAAATCATAAACGGCCACTTTTTGAAAATCATTTTTGTCTAATCCAATACCATAAGCCAAGCTGGCTGCAGTAGGTTCATTTATAATTCTGAGTACTTCTAAACCAGCTAATTTTCCAGCATCTCTGGTAGCCTGACGCTGGGCATCATTAAAATAAGCAGGTACTGTAATGACCGCTTTAGATACAGGAAAATCTAAAAGATTTTCTACTCTTAATTTAAGTGATTTGAGAATTTCCGCTGATAATTCAATGGGAGTAAATGATTTATCTCTTAATTTTACCTTTACTAAATTTTCTGAACCGGTATCTAAAAGCTCATAGCCATAAAAATCTTTGTAAGCTATCAAATCATCGTAAGATTTCCCCATTAGTCTTTTGACAGAATAAACCGTATTTAAAGGATCAGATTCTAAAAAATTTCCCGCTTTTTCCCCCACCATAAAATGATTATCCTCGGAAAAATAAAGCAAAGAAGAAAGCAGAGATTGTTGTCCAGATTCATCTTTAATTACTTTAGGTTTACCATCTTCCATAATAGCAACAAGTGAATGAGTGGTTCCCAAATCAATTCCAATAATTAATGGCGCCTCATTTTTAATGGACCCACTTTTTAAATCTATAGCATACTTAGGCATAAATAAATTTAATTTAATACTCACAAAACTACTTTTTAATCTTTAAAAAGATAATTTTACACTAAGAACATATTCAAAATTGCTTTGTTTTAAACCATACTAAAAATAAGTTACATGTCGCTACCTACTTTTAAAACCAATCAAACCTTAAACGGGTTGGATAAAGGAACCACTTTATTTTTTCTCCTTGGTGGTTTTTTTATAGCCAATGCACTGGTAGCGGAGTTCATAGGTGTAAAAATATTTGCTTTAGAAGACACGCTGGGAATTCCCAGATTTAATATTCAATTATTTGGACAACAGGGTGCACTGCAATTTTCAGCTGGCGTACTGCTTTGGCCTGTTGTATTTTTAATGACAGACATAATTAATGAATATTTTGGAAAACAAGGCGTAAGAAAACTATCTTTTTTCACCGCCGGACTCATAGCGTACGCTTTTTTAATTATATTTTTTGCCATCCAACTGGTTCCTGCGGACTGGTGGATGACCCAGAATAAAGCCCAAGGAGTTGAAAATATGCAAACTTCATTCCAGGTGATTTTTGGACAAGGTATTCTGATGGTTTTTGGATCATTAACTGCGTTTTTAGTTGCCCAACTCGTGGATGTATTGTTGTTTCATCAAATTAAAAAAGTTACAGGAGAGAAGAGAGTTTGGCTTAGATCGACAGGTTCCACATTTGTGTCCCAATTCTTTGATAGTTTTGTTATTTTAACTATAGCTTTTAAATGGGGACCTGAGTTAGCTGGCACGGTAACCCCGTGGAGCTGGGACCAAATATTAGCCGTTGGAACCATACAATACATTTATAAAATCTCCATGGCTGTCCTATTAACACCCGTTATTTATGGTGTTCACCATATAATAGACAATTATTTAGGTAAAGAGGAATCCTCAAAAATGAAAGGGTTAGCCGCTTTATAAGCTAAAACTAAACCTATGACTTTGTTGTAATTCAACATACCTTCCTTTATTCCCTGTCCCTTTAAATAGGCATCATAAATTTTATATTGCCAATTTGGCATCCAGTCTTCATATCTATTACTATAATCTTTGATTTCCTGTAAATCTAATTTCAAACCTGTAGGTATTTCATTTATTTTGCGATTGAAAAAATTGGGAGAAATCCTTCTTACATTAGAAGCCAGATAACGCCAATATCCCAAATTAGCAGAATAAGAAATCCAAGCATTCTTATCGTTATGATGACAGATAAATGCCAAAAAGTTGCAGGTTCCTTCATCAGCAAAACCATAACCATGAGCCATTTCATGAGCCATTACAGAGGTATATTGCAATGGATGTAGACCCGGATCGACATTTCCCTCACCAGAGAACGGAAAATACATACCTGCAGTACTAAAGTGCAAAAAAAATCCCTTAGGCAACTCAGATCTGATTTCAAAGGTTGAAAGTAGCGCAAATCCATTTTTTCGTAACCAATTCCTAAGGTTATTTTGCATCATTTCAATTTGAACTTTATCTTTTAGAACATTCTTATTTATGGAAACTTTTACAGCAGTATCCGCAAGTAAATTTCTAATTTTCAACAATTTTAAGGTTGTTTCTTCATATTCTATCTCCAGTTGTTTTGCTGTAAAAGAATCCGATTTATATTTCCAATTGTTATCAATAGGTAATCTATAATAATTAAATCCCCAAACCATGTAGAATGCAAAATACAGAAAACCAACACTATTAATTATCCAAATAGATTTCAGATAAATACTGCGTTTATATTTAAAGACAAAAACCAAAAAAACTAAGTATAAAACTGGGATTAAAAACAAGCCTGGAAAAATAAAAACGTAGGAAAATAAATTAATAAAATTACTGATAACGATATATATACCTTTAGAATAGAATTCCTCTACCCAGGCTGGATTATTAGAAAATAAATATTTTAGAATTTCAGTAAAAATGAGAAGGACAATGCCCGTAAAATGGTAGTATTTCATTTTTTAAAGTTAATTTTAAACTAAATTAGCAAACGCTTTGTTTTGATGACTTAATATTTAAAACAATTAAAATGGCATTCGAATTCACTGATAACAATTTTAAAAGTACGGTTTTGGATACCCCTGGTATTGCCGTAGTTGATTTCTGGGCTGAATGGTGTGGTCCTTGTCGTATGGTTGGTCCAATCATTGAAGAATTAGCTAATGAATATGACGGAAAAGTTTTAGTTGGTAAACTTGATGTTGATGCAAATCCAGAAGTATCTATGAAATATCAAATTCGTTCTATTCCTACTATTCTGGTCCTCAAAGATGGTGAAATTATGCACAAACATGTAGGAGTTGCCACAAAACAAAGTTTAATTCAGAAAATAGAGGAAGCAACTGCTATATAAATAAGTAGCCTTTTCTCCTTTCAGCGTCTTAGGAAAATTTTCAAAGACGCTGAAATTTAACACCTAAGTATGCCTTATTGGGACATTCCTCAAATCCGCGAATTTAATAATCTTGACCTTTTAGCCAGGCAAGTGGTAGAAGGATTTATTATAGGTCTACATAAAAGTCCTTTTCATGGCTTTTCTGTCGAATTCGCTGAACATAGAATATATAATCAAGGTGAATCAACGAAGAATATAGATTGGAAAGTTTTTGCCAGGACGGATAAATTGTTTACAAAAAGATTTGAAGAGGAGACAAATTTACGATGCCAAATTGTGATTGATACCTCTTCATCTATGTATTTTCCAGAAAAAAAAACAGGTGATAAAAATTATATTAATAAACTATATTTTTCATGCCTGGCCACTGCATCTTTAATGCAATTACTTCAAAAACAGAGAGATGCTTTTGGATTGAGTCTGTTTGACACTGAAGTTCATACCCATTCACCTTGCAAATCCAGTACAACGCATTATCGATTATTATTAAGCTATCTGGAAAAAAAGTTAAATAGCCCCACTCCTCTTATTTCAACAGCCGCTTCCCAGGCACTTCATCAGATTGCTGAAAGCATTCATAAAAGATCCTTAGTAATTATTTTTAGTGATATGTTTGAACAGTCTGAAAATCAAGATGCTATGTTTGCTTCCCTACAGCATTTGAAGCATAATAAACACGAAGTAATTTTGTTTCATGTAACAGATAAAAGTAAAGAAATAGATTTTGATTATGAAGACAGACCTTATCTATTTGTAGATTTAGAAACTGGGGACGAAGTAAAATTACAAGCTGGTTTGGTTAAAGAAACTTATAAAGAAAAATCAGCTTCTCTATTAAAAGATTTAAAAATGAAATGTCTTCAATATAAAATTGACTTTGTTGAAGCTAATATAAACGATGGATTTCATCAGGTGCTGCAAAATTATCTGGTGAAGAGATCTAAAATGAAAGTTGGTTAAAATGCAAGTTTATATACTCCCTGAAAATAAAACTCGTATTGACAAATGGTTGTGGACTGTCAGAATTTTTAAATCCAGGACCATTGCTACTGATGCCTGCAAAGCTGGAAAAATAAAAATTAACGGTTTAGAAGTAAAGCCATCTGCTTCTGTAAGCAGGAAGGACAATATTGAAGTAAGAAAAAATGGGTTTAATTTTCAATTTGAAGTGATAGAATTGCTCAAAAACAGGGTCCCCGCACCCATTGCACAAGAATGTTTTAAAAATAACACCCCCCTCTCAGAACTGGAGAAATATAACGATTGGTTCACAGGAAAGAAATCCAGTGTAATTAGAGCAAGGGGAACTGGAAGACCCACCAAAAAAGAACGAAGAAGTATGGACGACTTCAGTGATTTTGACGAGTTCGACGAAGAAGAATTCTAAAAAAATTCACCTGTTCCCACTTTTCTTTTTCTTATTTAAAGTACCTTTTCCAAAAATGTCTTTTTCTTCATTGCCAAGAATAGGTTTAGGTCTCAAAACCTCTTCATCAGTAGTTGTTACTGGCAACATTTCAATATATTCGAGTTTGTCCGAATGAATTTTAAACGCCTCATAACTTCCATCAGATACCATGACTTCCGGTTGACCTGGTTTTATAGCCAATGGAGCCAGATGATCAAAAACAATTAGATCCAGTTGAGGATCATAATTTAATTTTATAGTGGTTTCAGCAGCGTACGTTAATATAAATCTTAGAGGAATAAAAGTAGAATCTACTATACCCCGAGGAAATAAGGGAGCGCCAAAAACGGGTTTATTTTGTATGAATTGAATGGGTTCAATCCATTTTTTTCGTGTTTTGCCATCATTTGCATCATATCCAAAAGCAAGATAAGTTGCTCCTTCTCCTTGGCCTATTTGTTGAATTCCATATACTAAACATCCCATCCAGTTATCCGCGCTGAGAATCATCTTTTCTGGATTAGTTATATTGAAAGACCTATCTATTAAAGGATACAAAATAAGACTATCTGCCTTAAGTTGAATGGCTCCATAATAACGATGTTCCGACTTGGAAACTTCTAGTTGCCATGTAAATATCCTAAAACTGCTGTCTGGGGGATATTGAATGGAAACTGATTTTAAATTTGGAAATTGATAAAAAAAAGAATTTTTAATCCTTAAGGTTCTGACAAGAGTTAAAATCATCTCCCTCGTAGCATAAAATCGTTCCTCTGCCAAAGAATCATTGACTATTGAAAAGGCCAAATATGAAAGAGTATCTTCCGCCTTTGATAATTTTTCAATCATCGATGGATTTAGTAAAGGGTTGGATTTTTGTCCAAAGGAAAAAGTCAAAATGAAAACTAAAAAACTTAAATAGATAAAGCGCATTTGAAAGTATTTTTTACTAAACTTTCTACATGAGGATTTTATTGTTTTTTTCGGGATTTATTATTTTTATAGTCTCTGAAAACGAAAGACCCTAGTCCATCCAGGGAACTATAAAATGCCTTTCCTTGGTTTGCTCTGGTAAATTGATCTACAAATTGCATAAGATAAGGATCTCTTGCGATCATAAAAGTGGTTATTGGAATGTCCATTTTCCTACATGATTGGGCAAGGTTCAATGTTCTTGACACAATGGTTCTGTCCAAACCAAAGCTATTTTGGTAATATTTTTTTCCTTTTTTAATACATGTAGGTTTGCCATCCGTAATCATAAAAATTTGCTTATTGGCATTCCTTCTTTTTCTTAAAATATCCATAGCTAATTGCAAACCAGCTACAGTATTGGTATGGTAAGGGCCAACTTGTAAATAAGGAAGATCCTTAATTTCTATCGTCCATGCATCATTTCCGAAAACAAGAATATCAAGGGTGTCTTTAGGAAACCGGGTGGTTATATATTCAGATAGGGCCATGGCCACTTTTTTTGCGGGTGTAATACGATCTTCGCCATAAAGGATCATAGAATGAGAAATATCAATCATTAAAACCGTTGACATTTGACTTTGGTCATAGGTTTCCAGTACTTCCAGATCATTTTCTGCTAACTGAAAAGAATCTATCCCGTGGTTAACCTGAGCATTTTTCAGTGATTCAGAAATGGCTATTTTATCTAAAGCATCTCCAAAAACAAAAGGTCTTTTTTCAGAAGTAAACTCATCACCTCTACCTTCTAAACGTGTATTATGACCTCCAACTTTACTTTTTTTAATGTCGCCAAAGACATCCTCCAAGGCTTTTTTTCGTAAGGCAAGTTCCATTTTAGGAGCAGGCACCAATCCAGGAGACTGATTATCTTTAGATTTGATAAAACCTTGATCCTTCAGATCCTGGATAAAATCTGCTAGTCCATAATCAGGTGTAGTCAATTTGTATTGACGATCAAGCTCTGTCAACCAAGACAAAGCCTCATCTACATCACCAGACGTGTGGAGAAGCAACTCCTTAAACAACTTAAGTAAGCGATTGAAGGTATTATTTTCCTTTTCCTGATTTTCAGCATCACCAAATTTCCACCCAATCATAACTCTCGATTTACCATTATTTAATAACACAACAACTTGCCAGTTGCAGATAATCTGGTCTGTCAGAAGAAAGTCTGTGAATAAAACGCTCTTTTATTTCACCCTTAGAAATTACAAAGACACCAGGCATTTGAAACCCATCCCCAATTTGAGCACTGGGAGCTTGTCCATTTTGAATACCTGCAGAAAAACCTCTTATCAAAGACTGTAAACCAAATAATTGATTAAAATTGCCTTTTACCAGGCCAAAAGCGGCATAATATTTACAATCTGGGTCACTGATATGCAGAGTTTCAAAAAGGTTAAATTTATGAAACTGTTTTTCAGCCGTTTCATAGTCCGTCATGTGAACAAAAACAATTTTTATACCTCCAACTTCAATATTTGCTCTGTTTTTAGAAATATCTGCCAATGCTTCTTTACAAAAAATACAACCAAAATGTCTTAGGAAAATTAATAATACGGGATAATCTATAGAGATATTCATTAGAGATTCCCCGTTATTTGTAAACATTTCATTGAGCCATTCTTTTCTAAAAGCACCAAATTCCATTTAAAAATGCATTTTATGTGAAAACAAGAAATTATAAAAAGGGTTCAACAACAAATAATAATACGAAGAGGATAAAAAATCCATATCCCTAACAAGTAAGGATATGGATTAATATAGTTAGTAACAATACTGGATTATCTTGACAGACTGTCATAAACGTCCATTACCTGCCTAACCTGAGCAGCAGAATCATTGAGCAAAGCAATTTCTGCCTCATTCAATTTTAACTCAATCAATTGTTCAATACCTTGTGAGCCCAATTTGACTGGAACACCAACAAAAACGCCATTTAAGTTATATTCTCCATTCAGCAAAGCGCAACAAGGATAAATTCTATTTTCATTTTTAAGAATACTCTCAACCATCTGAGCTGCAGCTGCCCCAGGAGCATACCATGCCGAGGTTCCCATTAACTTAACTAATTCTCCACCACCTACTTTGGTTCTTTCCACTATAGCATTTAACGACTGCTCATCTATTAATTCTGTAACAGGAATACCACTAACTGTAGTATAACGAGGTAGGGGAACCATGGTATCTCCATGCCCACCCATTAAAACTGCCTGAATATCTTTGGGAGATACATTTAGAGCTTCCGCTAAAAACGCTCTGTAACGTGCTGTATCTAAAATTCCAGCCATTCCAAATACACGCGTTGAAGGTAAACCTGAGGTTTTCCAGGCCGCATAGGTCATTACATCGAGTGGATTAGAAACAACAATAATGATTGGATTTGGAGAATACTTCATGATTTGCGCAGTTACTGACGATACAATATTCGCGTTTGTACTAATCAAATCATCTCTTGACATACCTGGCTTCCTTGGTATGCCAGCAGTAATAACAACTATATCAGAATTAGCCGTCTGAGCATAATCATCCGTACCAACGATTCGGGTACTGTAATAATCAACAGGCGCCTGCTGCCACATGTCAAGAGCCTTTCCTTTTGCCATATCCCCCTGGATATCAAGTAAAACAATTTCGTTTACTACATCTTTGTGTGCCAAAACATTTGCTACAGTAGCTCCAACATTCCCCGAGCCAATAACGGTAACCTTTTTCATGATAATTTTTTGTTTAGTTTGCTTGGTATTCAATATGAAAATACAAATATCTTAAAAATTTATTTAACTTTTTTTGGATATGTTACAATAATCCTTTTTCTTTACCGGTGAGAGAGGAAAAATATACTTTAAAAGCAGTATTTTTTCCCAATGCTTTTTACATATCGTTTATTTAAAGCTGTAAGGCACTATGCAAATACGTGTATTGGTCCTTATTTTGGCTGTTTCACTGACTGTTACTCTAAATGGTCAGCGTTTAGAGCCTTGTGCCACTTCAAAGGTTGCACAAAATGAAAGGTTGTTACGTTTTCAAGAACGACTACAACCTAATATATCTTTGCGTGGAGGTATAACCCTTTATTTTCCAATTCAAATTTTTATTTCTGCACGAGTTCATAGTAACAGTGGCAGTATTTCTCCTCAGAAATTAATGGATGAAATTTGTCATATTAATAACCTGTATAGACAAGTTAATATTGAATTTTATCAAATTGCACCACCTGTACTTTTGAATGATCACCAGTGGGATAAAATTGAAACTCAATCAGAATTAAAAAACTTAATTACCGATTATAATATAAAAAATGCAATTCCTATTTATATTGTTGAAAATGGATTAGAAGCATGCGGATTCAATATCATTCAGAATCAGGAGAACCTAGGTATTGTGGTATCCTCTGAATGTTATAAGGTTAAAGGAGCTTTATTTGCACACGAATTAGGTCATTATTTAGGTTTACCCCATACTTTTCTTGGTTGGGAAGGTAAATCATTTGATTATAATCAAAAAGCACCTGAAAATTGGGAAAATATTAAGGTTGAAAGAGCTGATGGCAGTAATTGTAGAACAGCAGGCGATGGATTTTGTGATACTGCACCGGATTATCTGAGTTTAAGATGGTCTTGTTCCGATAGTTCAAAAAGTCCCATTCCTCAGGTTGACCCCATAGGAAAAAGCTTTTTTTCAGATGGTTCTCTGATTATGGGCTATGCCTTAGATCCATGTCCAACCCGATTTAGCAAAGAACAAATCACTTATATGAGGGGCTATTCTGATGTCTTTTATCCTCATTTGCTAAAAACAGATTTACCTTTAAAAGTAAATAAAACGGAACCCACTACTCTATCACCAGCCGATTTAAATCAGATTAACTTAAGCAATGGGGTTACCTTTAATTGGGAAAAAGTACCTGGAACTTATAAGTTTGTGGTTGAAATTTCTCCGATGCCTAATATGGCCATAATTACAAACAGTTACGAGATTTCTGGTGATTCCTTATCCTTAAAAGTACACAATTTAATTGCAGGTCGCAGATATTATTGGCGTCTGAGGTCCCTTAATTTATACGCAACTTGCCTGTCCGTTTCAAAAATTAAATCATTCAATACGGTTTTATCTACTTCAAGTTTAGAACTCAGTAAAGAGAATCAATCCCTTGTAAAAGTGAACCCCATAAACCAATTTGAAGGAATGCAGCTGAATTTAGAAGATCAATCCTTTCCATTATCGATTACATTAACGAATAGTTCTGGTCAATTACTACTTAATAAAAATTACGCCCAATACGTTGGTTCATCCAACCTTTCCATTTCAGTGTCTGCCTTCCCCCCAGGGCAATACACACTAACTGTGCGAAATGCACAGAAAACCCAAAGCCACAGTGTTGTTATTATGCCTTGAAGCCGGTCCCCAAAGCGGTAACTCTATGGTATGATTTCTAACATTGTTGGCTCATTGGGTCTTAATACTAATTGAAATACCCATAAAATTATTTTTTTAATCTGATGGACATTCAACCTTAAAGGCTTGAATATACCTAATCAACCTATTATAAATTAATTGTCATATATATTCTTTCAGAACGAATTATCACGTTTTTAATTAAGACACTAAATATACAAAATCATTACCAATCGCAGCTTGAATTAAAATTAGAAAGCGATTTAGATTCAACTTTATAGTATTGAATCTAAACCGCCATCAATAATACTTTAAAAAAAGATAATCAGTTGATACTGATTCAACCAAAAAGGATTGAAGCAGTATCAACTAAAATTATTTAATTAATAATCAATTTTTTATATATTATATGATCATTATTTTCACCCTTTAAGGAAAATAGATAAGTACCCTTAGGTTCTGAAGATAAATCAATTTGATAATTTCCTGTTCTCAGATGAGTCATTGACTTAACTACCCTGCCATTTATATCCTGAATATTTAAAGAACCTATTAGTTCTAAATTCGGAAAATGAATGGCAATATTTATGACTCCATTCGAAGGATTAGGGTATAAATCCCAATTAAGATCCGAAATCACATCTAAAGACAATTCACCATGGGATAAAGAACCTTCGTATAATTCCTTATCAGGATTTAATAGCCCAGGTTTAGCAGACTGACTAATTTCCATTGTCTTTACAATTCCATCTGCTGTAAAAGAGATTATTCCTTTTCTTGCAGCACCAGTATTAGCTGTAAAAGTAATTCTTAAGGTACCGCTATTTCTTCCAGAAACAACCGTTGGAATCAACCAAGGTGAATTAGACGAAACCTTCCAGATCAGATTAGATGAAACATTTGCTGTTAAAGAACCTCCTGTTGCTGGCAAAGTAGTTGAAGTTGGAGAAACAACCATTTGTGCACCGATGATATTCCTCAATATTGAAATAGTATTACTCCCAGAATTAGACACCAAAATATCTGTTTTAGCATCACCATCTATATCAGCCAATAAACCTGCATAAGGTTTTGTTCCAACCGTAAAATTTAATCTTTTAAAGAAAGAAGAACTCGTAATACTTCCTGGAACTGCTTTATTTTGCCATAAGCTCGCGGTTCCTTCTGCAAAATTGGTAACAAGTAAATCTAACTTTCCATTTCCTGTCATATCACCGATACTTATATAATATGGAGTAACCCCAGTATTAAAATTAACTCTTGGCGCAAAAGAAGAAAGGCTGATAACACCAGAAGTTGATGTATTTCGAAGAATTCCCACCGAATTAGCACCTTCAGCTAGAACCACAATATCCAATTTTGAATCTCCATCCATATCCCCCAGTTTTAAGTAACCTGGACTGTTTCCTGCGTTGAAATCAATTTTAGAAGAGAAAGAGTTCGAATTTAAGAAACCTGTTGCATAATTATTTTTAAAAACGGAAACGGTTTTTGAACCATAATTTCCTACCGCAATATCCATTTTATTATCCCCATCCAAATCTGCAACATCCAGTGTAATAGGATTTAGACCCGTAGTCAAAGTAAATCCAGTATTAAAATTACTTCCTGTTAAAGAATTAAAGACACCCTTATTTGTAAAAATTGAAACAGTATTATTTCCATGATTAGCTGTAACAATATCCAACCATCCATTTCGATCAAAATCACCAATTCCAATACCAATTGGAGTCAAAGGTGTTGTTATTTTAACCGGACTATTAAATAAAACATTTCCTGATATAGAAATATTCTTAAGGATTGAAATCGAATTTTCACCCTGATTAGCAACTATGAGGTCTTGCTTACCATCATTATCCAAATCAGCCACAGAAATAAAAGTAGCATTTGTTCCTGAAACAAAATCCTTCCTACTAAAATTTGAAATATCAAGACTACCTGAAGTACTTGTATTTCTGAAAACTGAAATAGATCCAGCAGTATAATTCGCTACAATTATGTCCGGTTTACCATCACCATCTATGTCAGAAACTCTAATATCTTCTGGATTTGCCAATGTATTTAAATCTAATTTTGGTGCAATTTCCGAACTTAAAATGCTGTCCTTTGAAGGCGAAAAAGTAGCAATAAAGAAATTATTGGATTGTATTGCCAATTGAGTTTCCTTATTTAACACTCGTATATAATCAGTGGATGCTCCTGAGGGAACAATTGTTGATATTGAATTTGCCGTTGAAGAAATTACAGTTGCTTTTGTAGCGCCTATCCAAACATCATTATTTAAAGCATTTGTACTAAAACCAGTTCCTGAAAAGGAAACGGTTGAACCTGGAGCAGCCTTTGATGGTGAAAAGGATAATAAGGTTGGAACGGGGATGTAAGTAAACCCTGCCAGGGTTGCAGTTCCTGCAAGAGTAGAAACCTGAACACTTCCGGATGTACCTGAACCTATCACTGCTGAAATACTGGTAGGGCTGGTAATTGTAAAAGAAGATGCATTGGTACCTCCAAATTTAATTGAATTCGCTCCCGACAAATTTGTTCCTGTGATGGTTACAACTTGTCCTGTTTTTGCAGAAGTAGGAGTAAAAGAGGTAATTGTTGGAACTGGTATAACTGCCAGATAAGAAAATCCTGCGATGGTTCCAACACCATTAACTGATGTAACAGAAATATTTCCAGAAGTTCCAGCACCAACTACTGCGGAAATAGTGGTTGAATTTACAACGGTAAAGGAAGTAGCTGGTGTACCGCCAAAACTAACGGCTGTTGTACCCGTAAAATTTGTACCTGTCAAGGTAACTGTTTGTCCCTTTCCAGCCGATGTTGGACTGAAAGAAGTTATAGCCGGAGCAGGGATAAAGGTAAATCCTCCCTTTGAAATGGCTCCATTTGAAGTGGTAACCCTTACGTTTCCTGTCGCTCCTGAACCAACAACAGCCGTTAAATTTGTAGGACTCACAACTGTAAATGAAGTGGCAGCAATACCACCAAAACTTACAGAGGTAGTTCCTGTAAAGTTGGTTCCAATAATAGAAACCACTGCATTTTTACCGGCAGAAACAGGACTAAATGAAGTAATCGTTGGAGGAGGTAAATAAGTAAATCCTGGAAGTGCAGCTGTTCCTGAAGTATTTGTAACTGAAATATTTCCTGAACTACCGGCACCAACCGTAGCATTTATGCTCGTTGCACTTATGACTGTAAAATTTCTAGCGGCAGTACCACCAAAACTAACCGCCGTAGTACCCGTGAAGTTCGCACCCGTTATGGTAATAACTTGTCCTGTTTTTCCCGATGTTGGGGTGAATGAGGTGATTGTTGGTGGAAGTATAGTTCCAATAAAAGTGAAACCCGCCCTCGTTCCAGTGCCATTCCCAGTGGTAACACTGATACTACCCGTAGCTCCCGAACCTACAACTGCCGTTATGGAAGTCGCACTTACCACCGTAAATGAACTGGCAGCAACTCCACCAAAACTAACCCCCGTCGCACCTGTAAAATTTGTTCCCGTCAAGGTAACCGTTTGTCCTGTGCTGGCCGATGTGGGGCTAAAGGAACTTATCGCCGGTGGTGGTAAATAGGTGAATCCTGCCAAAGTTCCCGTTCCAGATGCAGTTGTTACCGATATGCTACCTGACGCTCCGGCACCAACCGTAGCAGTTATACTGGTAGCGCTAACCACTGTAAAGGCACTTGCTGATGTTCCTCCAAAGCTTACCGCCGTGGTACCCGTGAAATTTGTACCTGTTATGGTAACTACTTGTCCTGTTTTTCCTGATGTTGGGGTGAAGGAAGAAAGAGTCGGTGCAGGAGTCGCTGTCACAAAAGTGAAACCCGCTCTTGTTCCAGTGCCATTCCCAGTGGTCACACTGACACTACCCGTAGCTCCCGCACCTACAACTACCGTTATAGAAGTAGCACTTACCACCGTAAATGAACTGGCAGCAACTCCACCAAAACTAACCGCCGTCGCACCTGTAAAATTTGTTCCCGTCAAGGTAACCGTTTGTCCTGTGCTGGCCGATGTGGGGCTAAAGGAACTTATCGCCGGTGGTGGTAAATAGGTGAATCCTGCCAAGGTTCCCGTTCCAGCTGCAGACGTTACCGATATGCTACCTGACGCTCCGGCACCAACCGTAGCAGTTATACTGGTAGCGCTAACCACTGTAAAGGCACTCGCTGCTGTTCCTCCAAAACTAACCGCCGTAGTACCTGTGAAGTTGGTACCTGTTATGGTAACTACTTGTCCTGTTTTTCCTGATGTTGGGGTGAAGGAAGAAAGGGTTGGTGTTGTGTTAATAAAAGTAAATCCAGCCAAATTACCCGATCCGGCAGAATTAGTTACCGACACATTTCCTGAAGCACCATTCCCAACTACTGCTGTTATAGATGTGGGGCTATTAACAACAAAAGATGTAGCTGCCACACCACCAAAGGTTACAGCAGTAACTCCACTGAAGTTACTTCCTGTTATTGTTACTGAAGTGTTCCTGGATCCCGATGTAGGTGTAAAGGAAGAGACAACAGGAAGAGTAAGAGGAGTTGCAACATATAAAGGACTTTCCCATAATCCTCTGCCATAAGTTGCGGCTATTAATTTCTTATCGCTATATCGTATTTCTATATCAAATATTTCAACATTGGGTAAACCACTATTATATAAAGACCAGTCTGTCTGTGTATTATCTCTATAATAAACACCAACATCCATACCTAAGTACAAGGCACCATTACTACCCGTCTGGTAAATAATCTTATTAGCTGGAATATTAGGTAATGTTCCTGAAATATTTGTCCAAGCTGTACCCCCATTGTTTGAATGATAAACTTTAGAACCTGCTGTAAAATTTGAATAAGTAGCATACACATTATTTGGATTTGTTGGATCAACCAACAAAGAAGAAATGGTCGATGCAAGAGGTGAAGTTATCGTTGCCCAGGTAGTTCCTCCATCCGTTGTTTTTGCCATTGAGGTTCCCCAGCTAATATAAATAACCATTGGATTAGAAGGAGCAACTGCAATATTTGAAATAAAATTACCACCCGTTTGACCTGCTGATATTTTTGTCCAGGTAGTTCCTCTGTCCACCGATTTCATTAAATCTCTATATCCCAGATAAATAGTAGCTGGATTAACAGGATCTAATAAAACAGGACTTACCCAGGCCCCGTCTGTTCCAGTAGAAGGTGTTATAGAAGACCAACTCGTTCCACCATTGGTAGATCTTTGAATATCACCGTAATATAATGTGCCATACATATAAGATGCATTCGTAGGATCAATAGCACAATCCATTCCGTCTCCACCTATTTCGTCACTCCAGGTTCCCGTTGTACTCCTCAATTTTGTGCCGTTGTCTTGTAAACCAGCTATGACTCTTATATCTGTTTGTGCGGCACTTGCCCTATATAACTGACTAATGCTCATTCCATTAGTTAAATCTGTCCAGGAGACTCCATTATTTGTTGAACGATAAATACCTCCATCATTCGCGGAAAACAGCGTTGTACTATTTTGGAAAATCAAATCGTGTTGATCAGCATGCATGGCAGGTACAGTTGAAGTCTGGTACCAATTAGTCATAATAGTCCATGAAACACCACCGTTAGTTGATTTCCAGGTATTGACACCACCAACTACAATTTGATTCACATCAACAGGTGAAACTGCAACACATAAATCATACCATGCCTGACCCCCTGAATCACTTCCATTTGTCTCCCAACCCATCAAGTTAGGTGTTGAAGAACGAAGCGTATAGGTCAAACCGCCATCAACAGATGCATAAAATCCTTTAAATCCATTACTCGTATTTGAAACTAAAGCAGCAACAAAATCAGAATTTGAAGCACTTACAGCCAGCGCAATTCTTCCAGTACTAGCAATTGTTGTTACTAAAACCCAAGTAGCACCACTATCTGTAGACCTATAAAGCCCCCCTTTAGTTGTAGCCACCATATTTGTTGAGGTCAGCGCTTCAATATCATAGAATTGTCCACTTGCAACTACTTTTGTCCAGCTTGTTCCCCCATTTGCCGTTCTGTATAAGCCCCCATTGGTACCAGCTAGTAAAATATTCGGATCAGTAGGGTGAGGTTGTAATTTGTAAATAACAACCCCTGTTGTAAAGGTCAACCCTGTTGCATTCCAGGAAACACCTCCATCTGTACTTTTTAATACCCCATAAGAATAAGTATCTGCGCCATCACCATCACCTGTAGCAAGATACATTATATTAGGGTCAACTGGATTTATGACCAATCCTGAAGTTCCTATGGAAGCCAGATTATCTGTTAGGGGCACCCATGAACTACCCCCATTGATAGTTTTCCATAAACCACCACCTGCTGTACAAGCAAAAATAATACTCGTATTTGTTGGATGAAAGGTAATTCTGTTAATTCTACCTATACCTGCATAACCTCCTGAGGAAGAGTTAGGTCCAAGACTTGACCAGGATGATCCAGGAATTAAAGCAGAAAAAGATTTCTCTAATTGATAAGATTCCCAGTTCTTCTGAACTAAATTAGCCGGTGGAAAAGATCCATCATTAAACACACGTTGTTCCCAATATTTTTCCCATCTTTTAAAAGCTTTAAACCCTTTACCTTTTTGCGTTTTTACTTCAGAAAGAACAGCATCCCCTGAAACTTTCATTCGATAAAAATTAGGAGGAACAGAGCTTGAAACTTCTGCCCAGGGTTGGGCATTTAACTGAAAGAAGAAGAACGACAATAAGATGGGGTAAAATATCCGAGAAATCATATGGATGTTTTAAGATTGCGATCAATGATAAATGGTGACTAATATATATCCTATATAAAAAAACTAAACGAAAAATAAAATAAAGATAGTATTTTAAAACCATTTCATAATTTTATACTTTTTTTAAAAGGCTTATTTATTCATAATATTCTAATTCATGGCTAAATGAAAGCAATTTATACAGTTATAATGCTTCTTTTTTCTATTGCCGTTCAGGCACAAGTAAAAGACATAGACGGAAATATATATAAAACAATCAAAATTGGTGATCAAATCTGGATGTCCGAGAATTTGGCTACCACCCGATTTAAAAATGGCGATTATATTTCACCCATTATAGAAAATAATCAATGGAGTCAGTGGCATCTGCCTGCCTGGACATTTTATCCTTATGAAAAAGGACCTAACCCTGCCGGAAAACTGTATAATTTTTACGTGGTGGAAAGTCCAAAAGGTATATGCCCTACTGGATGGCATGTGCCGTCTGATAAAGAATGGACAAAACTTGAAAATTATCTGGGAGGAAGAACGATAGCTGGAGGCAAATTGAAAGAAGAAGGCTCCCTTTTCTGGCAAGAAAAAAATGAAGTGTCAACTGCCATAAGTGGATGGAATGCCCTGCCAGGTGGCAGTAGGTTTCATGATGGTACCTTCTTTGGATTTGGATTTCTAGGCAGTTGGTGGACTTCCTCAGAATATGGAAATCAACAGGCTTGGAGTCGCTTCATTTACCATTTCGATAAGGACATAACCAGAAATGCAAGTATCAAGACCCTTGGATTTTCAATACGATGCGTAAAAGATGAATTTCCAGTCATGTAATTTTATTTATTAATATAAATGCCCTCCTTTTTTATTTCACTTAATGCAGCATGTAAGGCATCCAGATCAGATTGATCATTAAATGCTTGTATAGAATACCTGAGATAAATATCTTTTTCCTGCCGCATAACAGGAACTTCTATTTTGTATTTATCGAATAGAATTTTTTGTAAATTTTCAGGATCCTTCGTATTCAATTTTATACTTATCATCTGACCAATCCATTCCCTATTTAATGGACTGATAGGTTCAGATGCTAATAAATTAAAAAATCTTTCTGACTCCTTTAATACCCATTGTTTGGCATTTTCTCTTACATCTTCCCAATGATATTGGTGCATAAAATCAATACAAAAGGGAACCGTTAAAAAAGCAGAAAAATCACGCGTTCCAATCATTTGATGATAATCAATAAATGTGGAGGACGAGGGTTTTGCTGCTCTATATCCCCAACTAACCACCAGTGGATTACACCAGGACTGTACTTCCTTGGTAGCATATAAAAAGGAGGAACCCTTGGGAGCCATCATCCATTTATGGCAGGCTCCAGTATAAAAATCTACCTTTAAATCACTTATGTCCAGCGGTATATGCCCAGGAACATGTGCCCCGTCAACGATTGTCCATAATCCCTTTTCTTTGGCTATGTCACAAATTTCTTTAACAGGAAATATCAATCCTGTGGAGCTTGTAATATGGCTGATAAAAATCGCCTTTGTCTTTGATGTCAATCCCTTGAAAAAATCCTCAATAAAGGCAGCTTTATCTATAATGGGTAAATTAATTTTTTGCCGAATATATTTTGCCCCCTTTTCCTCACAATAAAAATCCCAGGTTCTATCACAAGCGCCATATTCAATATCTGTTGCTAAAACTTCATCTCCTCTTTGCAGAGGCAAATTTTTTGCAATTATATTGATTGCAAAAGAGGGATTAGTTACATAAACCAAGTCGTCTGGATCACTTATACCTACATACTTTGCCAGGGAACTTCTCGATGATGCTAAAAATTGCACACCATCAAAAGCAATAAATTGAACGGGTTCTGACTCCAATAATCTTTGCCATTCCTGATATTTATCAAAAACAGGCCTAGGACAAGCACCAAAAGAACCAAAATTCAAGAAGTGGATATCATTTCTTAGTAAGAATAAATCCCTTAGGTGTCTTGTATCTTCCATCCCTTATTTTTTTTAAATATAGAAATAAAAAAATTAAAATAGATCATATTTTAAGCATTATACCTAAAGGCTAAAAGAGAAGTTCACACCCATTCTTAATAAGAATCAGCATTTTTATTTATCCTTTCGAACCCAGTAATTTCCTACAGCGGCCAAAGCAAGAATCAGGAATAAACACAAATCTATGCCCAATCCACCTATTTTCAGGGGTATAATAGTTGCTTGTGCCATCAGAAATGCAATAATACCTAATGTAGTTGTCCAAACCATAAAAGATCCTTGAGGTTTACTCGTCACCAAACCCAAGATAATTAGAGGACCCGTCAATGCCGTTCCAGCAAAACTAACACGTGCCAATAATACTAATTGATCGGAGCTAAATAAGGAAAAAAGTAACGCGGAAGCAGCAAATCCAAGGACAGCCAAACGGATGGGTAATAAAGATTCACCCATCTTATTACTCAATAATCCCCTTAATTCATTTCCAAGTGCAAATAATTGAGAATCTGCTGTTGACATGGCTGCGGCAAATAATCCGATAACGGCTAATGCTCCTAATATAGGGGCTTGATCTTTTATTAAAGCATGACCGATAAAATCAGATGCTGAAGCATCTGGATAATTAATGGCGCCATAAAACCCGATAATGAGGGTAGGAAAAATAACTAACATAGCAAAAAATCCAACTGCGACGGCCATTTTGTTCATTGCCTTAATATCTTTCATGATAACCAATCTGGTTGAAAGCTGAGGCTGAGTAACGGGTATCATCATTATGGCCATAAAGGAGGCAATTAAAAAAGGAGAAGTAAGTAATCCTTTTGGACCAGGAGCAGAAAGTAAAGCAACATTTTTTGCTTCCAGCTGAGAAAACATATTAGACCAACCTCCTAAATTTTCCAAACAAGCAAAACCAATGAGCCAGACAACAATTAATAAAGAAGTTCCCTGAACAAAATCGGCATAAACTATGGCTTTTAAACCACCTGCAGAAGAGTATAATAAAACAAAACCGACAATACCTAATGACCATAACCAAGCAGGAACCTGTAAATCTTCAAAGCCTAATTCTAAAAAAACAGCCACTCCCCTAATTTGTATGGCAACATAAGGCACTAAAAAAATAAATACAGCTAAAAAGTAAATATATCCTGCCCATTTCAAACCATATATTTCTTGAAGTAAATGAGACATACCTTTGAACTCCACATTTGCTACCCTTTTTCTAAGTGTGTAACCAAACCAAAGGATTAAAAACACCATTCCAGCGTCCGAAAAAGCCAGAAACATCCAGGAGCCTACCCCATGTACTCTGGAAAAATCAGGCATTCCCATGAGTGTAAAAGCACTAAACAAAGTAGCAGAAAAGGTCATAAAGCCTAAAATTAAGCCTAATTTTGAACCTGCCATGATAAAATCTTCTTTAGATTGTACCTTTCTTTGTGAATACCAGGATAAAAATATGAGGATTCCTAAATAGGTTAACCCCACAATTAGCAGCCATTTTTGCATAAAATCTTTTTTAAAATATCAATCTATTTTTGAAGTAAAGTCTCCTTTATCACCTCGTAACCACCCACCTAAAAAGGTAAAAATTATCAGGATCAATGTGGCCAATATACTAGTCCACAAGGTATAAGGCATTTCAAAAATGGTGGGTTCTATTTTATCTTTTGATAAAATTAAAGGTGAAAAACTAAGAATAACGACGAATAAAGACAGACCAACCAGTAAATTAAAATATAATTTCCTGCGTTTTGGGGTTAAGGTTTCCATAATAAATGTTTTATAATCTTTGAATATGAAGTCCGCCATCAACGATAACTACCTGACCTGTAGCATAAGGCATATTACCTAAAGCCATGCTTGCAGCTACTTTACCTACATCTTCTGGAGAACCCCACCTTTTTTGTAAACTAATTCCTTGTTCGAAGAGTCTGTCATATTTCTCCACTACTCCGGCAGTCATATCTGTTTTAATGATACCAGGCTGAATTTCATAGACTGGAATGTCAAATTCTCCAAGCCGTGTAGCCCATAATTTAGTTGCCATTGCAATGCCTGCCTTAGAAATACAATATTCTCCTCTGTTTATCGACGCGATAAAAGCTGAGATAGAGGATACATTGATAATACAAGCTTCAAAGGCTTCATTTACTGCTTTCTGCGCAATAAAATGTCTGGCAAAAAGCTGAGTTAAAAAGTAGGGACCTTTCAAATTTATTTCCATCACTTCCTCCCAGATTTCTTCTGTAGCCTCTAAAATATCCAGTCTTTCTCTCGGAGCGATACCCGCATTATTGACCAGCACATGGACCTGCCCAAAATGAGAAATAACTTCACTATAAATGTGTTTTCTATCCTTTTCAATTCCTATATTTCCCTGAACATAAATAACCTGATTAGTATTTTTTCGCAATTCAAGTAAATTTTCAAGGGCATATTTTTCTTCCCGAACCCCATTTATAGCTAAATCAAAGCCAGCTTTTGCCAATTCTTTTGCAATTCCAAAGCCTATTCCCCGGGATCCTCCGGTAACAAGGGCGACTTTATTCATCTTTATGCTTCTAAATCAGGTAAGGTAATCCATGTTTTCTTTTCCCAGCTTTCAAGTCCCTTTTCTGCTAATTGCACCCCACGGGCACCAGCTTTAAGATCCCAGGGGAAAGGATCATTTCTGACAATATGCTTTAAAAATAATTCCCATTGTACTTTAAAAGCATTATCAAAAAGTTCCTGTTCTGGTACCTTATTCCATCCTTCATAAAACTGTATAGGATTTGGAATATCAGGATTCCATACCGGTTTAGGCGTATTTCCATAGGGCTGTGTCCAGCAATCTCTCAAACCAGCTACGGCAGAGCCTTTCGTGCCATCCACTTGGATCATCAATAAATCATCTCTTCTTACCCGGGTAACCCAGGAAGAATTAAACTGGGCAACAATGCCACCAGCTAAAGTCATAATAGCATAAGCAGCATCATCGGCGGTACATTTATAGGTTTTACCTTGCTCATCTACTCTTTCAGAAATATGGGTTGCACCTAAACAAAATACCCCCTCCACATTTCCAAACAGATTATCCAGTACATAGCGCCAATGACAAAGCATATCAACAATAATACCTCCGTCATCTTCCTTTCTGTAATTCCAGCTTGGACGTTGAGCTGGAATGGTATCTCCTTCAAATACCCAATAGCCAAAATCCCCCTTCACGGACAATATTTCGCCAAAAAAATCTTGATCTATGAGTCTTTTTAATTTTCTTAATCCAGGTAACCATAACTTATCCTGTACAACACCATGTTTTACGCCCGCTTTTTGACAAGCATGAAATAATTCCATAGCCGTATTAACATCCGTTGCAACCGGTTTCTCGCAATAAATATGCTTCCCCTTTTCTATGGCAGCGAGTACATCGGTGGCTCTTCTACCTGTAGTTTGAGCATCAAAATATAGGACGTAATGTGGGTCATTCATTACAGTTGATAAATCGGTTGTATATTTACTGACACCAGAAAGTTCAGACAGTTTAGCCAGTTTGGCAGCATCCCGACCCACTAGCACCGGATCAGGCATAATAACCTCTCCATTTCCCAGATCGATACCCCCCTGTTTAATAATAGCAACCATGGATCTCATAAGATGCTGATTCGTTCCCATTCTACCGGTAACGCCATTCATGATGATGCCAATACGATGTTCTTTCATTTCTAAAAAATTAACTGTGTTTTAAGTATGCTTCCTTTATTTTTTTCAAATACGCTTGTTGATCCATAGCCCAATAGGTATCGGAAAATATTTCCACTTCGTTATAACCTGAAAATCCTGCTTCTTCTACCCAGCCACGGATTTTTTTTATGGGAATACAACCGTCTCCCATGAGACCTCTGTCTGTCAGAAAGTCCAGCGTTGGCACTCGCCAATCACAGATATGAAAGGCGAAAATTTTATTCATTTCACCGCATCTTTTTATTTCTGATTTCAATGACGGATCCCACCAAAGATGATAAACATCTATGGCAACACCTACAAAAGGTGAATCAAGCCTGGACACCATGTCATTCGCTTGTTGCAGGGTATTTATAGCCGATTTATCTCCTGCATACATAGGGTGAAGTGGCTCAATAGCCAGTTTTACCCCTGTTTCTTCCGCAAGAGGTAATAATTCACTTATTCCCTCAAAAATCTGTTCGCGAGAAGTTTCTAACGATTGCCTTCCATCAGCACCACAGACCAATACAATCAAAGGAGCTTCCAAAATGGCTGCTTGTTCTAATAATCTTTTATTGTCCTCTATAGCAGACAATCTATCCTCCTTGATTGCCGAAGGAAAAAATCCACCTCGCACCAATGAAACGATATCTATGTTTGCCCCTTGTAGTTTTCCTTTTAATTCTTTCAAATCATGACCTTCCAGCACATTTCTCCATATAGAGATGCCCTTAACTCCCTCCCGGGCATAATTTTCAATGCATTGGTCCAAGGTCCATGGTTTATTTGTAAATGTATGAATGCACAGTTTTGAAAAATCATCCATGGAACTATCTATCTAATCGGTTTATCTACACAAGAAAAAAAAGTATAATAATTTTCCATTTTCAACATTTTATGAAGGTATAGAATCACCTCTCTAAAATGATAATCACCCCATTGAGAGGATTCTCCAGAAGAAATAGATTTTCCCTCAGGAATATAATCCCAATTATTTGGATGATGATAAATGCTATGTAACAAAAGACCCTGGTGATTTGGGGAGGTACTTAAATATGGCTCACTTAATAATGATTTAACTATAGAAAGACCTGCTTGCCAATACTTTATTCCTATTGATTCATTTCCCTGATTCTTTAAATAATGCCCCAAACGCAATAAACCCTGCGCGCCGATAGCCGCCGCAGAGCTGTCCACAGGTTCAAAATCATTATATGGATCTGCTGGCCTTTCCAGATAATTACCTAATTTATGCAACCCAGGAGCGCCAGTATCCCAGTAAGGAATACCACAAACAGGCGTATTTTTTATATAAAAATCGCAAGTTGCCTGAGCACCCTTTAACATCATTTTAAGTACTTCTGCTTTTTGATTTTTTTCTGAAAAACCAGATTCAGGCATACTATCTATCATTTCAATTTCCTCTGAAAATCCAAGCATAGCCCAAGCTAAGCCTCTTGTCCATGTCGAAAAACCAGTATATCCTTGTTGAGAATTAGGACACCTAAACTGTCCATCTTTTACATTAAAAATACTTTCGTGTGCTGACCTGCCCCATTCATCATAGCGGTCACGTCCTTCTCCATAGAAAACAGAATAAGTTGCCGTTGCTTTAATATGTTCAATTGCACGTTCCAGTAGAGAAATCCGTTCGTCTCCTTCAGCTTGTAAAACATGTCCAAGCTGATGGCTTACCATTAAGATTCTGCAAGAACGTATCGTATCAACGAATAACGAATGTGCTCCATTAAAGGAATGTATAAATCCACCCCCGGGAATTGAAGTCCAACGGGAAGCCTGAACAGCACCTGAAATCTTCAAAGCTAGTTTATAAAAATCCTTCTCCCATTGATTATCAGGTATTTTACCCTCAGCCATTAATCGAAGTAAATTTCCATAGGTACTCAGATTATTAAATCCATGATCATGAACCCCTATATGGCTGATATGGGGAGCCATTCTATCTACTGTTTCACCTCGTCCATAATCTAAAAAAACAGGTTCATGGGTTGCATCAAACTGAAGAATAGAAGAACCAAATTGAAATCCTTGCGTCCATTCCGTCCAGCCCCTGGTGGTATAATGTCCCTTGACCGTAAAGACAGGTGTTCCTAAACTCGGATCAAAATGCTGTTTTATAGCTAAAATTTTTTCTCCCGATAATTGCCAGAATGAATTTATTTTATTTTCTAAATCCTGTAAATGCAGATCAAAGTTGATTTCCATTCAATCAAAGTGTTTTTAGGTGTTTGTATTGGAAAGATTCCTTTTAACGTTCTAAAAATATTAAATAAAATGAGGAAAATGAATTTTTCTTTCCTATTTTCATTATTTAAATTAAACTGTAAAAAATGCAAACCAATAGAAGACAATTTATAAAGCAAAGTGCCCTAACCCTTTTAGGTGCCACTGTTTTGTCCCATAAATCTATGGGAAACGTATTAAAATCAAAAGAAAGAATTGGAATCCAGCTATATAGCATTCGTGCTGCTATGAAGGAAAATCCTTTGGAAACGCTAAGGAAACTAGCTGAAATGGGCTATACTATCGTGGAACATGCCAATTATGTGAATAGAAAATTTTATGGTTATACTCCATCAGAATTTAAGAAAATATTGGGTGACCTTGGTATGAAAATGCCAAGTGGGCATACTGTATTAGGAAAAATTCACTGGGATGAATCCAAAAAGGATTTTACAGATGCATGGAAATATACCATTGAAGATGCCGCCTACATGGGTCAAAAATTTGTCATTAGCCCCTACTTAGATGCAGCGCTGAGAAAATCTTATGACAGTTTTATGGCTCAAATGGATATTTTCAATAAGTCAGGCGAATTATGCAAAAAGGCAGGAATGAAATTCGGCTATCATAATCATGATTTCGAATTTAGTGAAACTTTTAATGGTAGAACGTTATATGATATTATGCTTAAAGGCACTGATGCCGATTTAGTTATGCAACAATTAGATACAGGAAATCTATATAACGGTGGTGCAAAAGCAATTGATATTGTCAATGCATATCCTGGAAGATTTGAATCTATTCATGTTAAAGATGAAATTCTAATAAGCGAAAATCCAAAAAAATACGAAAGTACCGTAATAGGAAAAGGTATCGCAGGCATCAAAGATATTCTAAAGGTTCTCGATACCATGAAAAATAAACCTGAGTTAATCATTGAACAAGAGGCCTACCAAAACGTAGATCCTATGGCTTGCATGAAAGAAAACTATAATATGATGAAAACCTGGGGATATTAATTAATGGAACTAAAGAACAAAATTGCAGTCATCACTGGCGGCGCAAATGGCATTGGCAGGGAAACAGCCGATTTGTTTCTAAGAAATGGAGCAACCGTTATTATTTGGGATATAGATGATATCAAGGGTGAAAAGGAAGTAAATAAGTGGAAAGAACAGGGATTTACTTCCTTTTATTATAAAGTTAATACTTCAAATGCCGAGGAGGTTGAAAATGCAACAAGGAAAGTTATAGAAAAGCTAAACAAAATTGATATCCTTATCAATAATGCTGGGATTACCAGAGATGCCGCATTGAAAAATATGACTCCAACGCAATGGCAACAAGTGATTGATGTAAATCTGAGCGGTGTTTTTCATTGCACCAAATCTATTTCGCCCTATATGGTGGCTCAACAATCAGGTAGGATTATAAATGCTGCCTCCGTTGTTGCACACAATGGATCCTTTGGTCAATCCAATTATGTTGCCACAAAAGCTGGAGTCATAGGGCTCACAAAGGTATGGGCCAGAGAGTTAGGTAATAAAGGAATTACGGTAAATGCCGTGGCACCTGGATTTATTGAAACCGAAATGACAGCTGTTTTAGGTACTGACTTTATGGATGAATTATTAAAAAGAACACCTGTACGTCGCATAGGTCAACCCTTCGACATTGCCAATGCTTACTTATTTTTAGCCTCTGAAAAATCAAGTTTTATTACAGGAACCTGTTTAAATGTAGATGGAGGATTAACCTTATAAACGATAATTACCCTTTTTTAAAAAAATCGACATCGAAATATAAACCTATCAAGAAAAAGGTCCTTCCTGTTTCATCATTGATTTTATAATCGAATTGCCTTAAATAGCCCATTTGAGTAGAAAATAATTCTGATAATCTATAAGAAGCCGAAAGAAAAAATCGGTTTCTTTCAAAATAGGGTTCATTGTCTGTAAAAAAAATCTCATTACTGGCAGAAAATTGAAAGGGGGTAAACCCTTTTTCATTTTTTCCAAAAGGATAATTTAATCCTAATCTGTAACGAAACCTATTCCGGTATCCATTTTTTGAGAATCGCATTTCCACCCTGCCTCTTTGTTCTACGATAAATTTACCAAGTTTCTGAGTTAGCAATAATTGAGGCCAAAGCCTAAATTCATCATTATTTTTTGGCAAAACAAAATCGCCTCCTTCTCTGTAAGTATCATATTTACCTGTTGCCATGGAAACTCTGAACTGCCCATTTATTTCATAGGTAACACCCCCCTTGAATTCATGGTAATGGAAATCATTATAATATTTTAAAGACCTCATCTGGGCTTCAGCAAAATAACTCCACTTGTTTGATAACAAGCCTTTTATATTCATAATATTCCATGATCCAAGTGATTTATCCTGAGCAAAAAGGGAAGTACCAGCAAATGCAAACAAGAAAACAAAAAGATAATTTTTCATTTAAAAAATGATTCTTCCAGCTTAATTTTTTGCAAATAAAGCATCCAGCGTAGTCTGAAGATTTTCCCCTCTCAAATTTTTACCAATTATTTTACCCTCTCTGTCTAACAGATAATTCTGGGGGATTGCCTGAATGCCGTAAGCTTTAGCCACTTCATTATTCCAATACTTCAAATCAGAAACGTGTATCCATGTTAGATTATCTTCATAGATAGCTTTCAACCATTTATCTTTTGCCGTTGGCTGGTCTAAGGAAACACCCAGAACTGTAAATCCTTTATCTTCATATTTTTTAAATGCGTTTACTACATTTGGATTTTCTTGGCGACAAGGTCCGCACCAGCTTGCCCAAAAATCTATCAACACATATTTTCCTTTAAAAGATGCCAGGCTAACATCCAGTCCTGCTGTATCCTTTTGAGTAAATGGAATAGCATATTGACCAATATCTGTTTTCTTTGCTTTTTCGATTCTGTCTTTCATCAATTTAGCAGAAGGCAGATTCTTTATATTTTCTGGAAGCTGATTAAACAAAGGTTCTGTTTTTGACGCTTCTATAGCATAACCTGCATATTGATTTAAAGCATAAACCGCTACTGCAGAATTTTTACCATCTGCCTTTAGATAAGGCAAATAAATATTTTCTTTAACAATTAAATCTAAAGAATCCATAGATCCTTCTATTTTATCCATTCCTGCCATATCCTTTACTTTTCTGGCCGCCATATAGGCTTCATTAAGTGCTTTAAAAGAAGGATCATAAGCAGATACTTTTTTCCTTAAAGCTGTATATTCATCATGGGTTTTAGAACCTAAAACAGTACTATTCCCAATTGAATCCTTTGCAATAACACTTATTTCTCCTGGCTCTAAATAAACAGAGAACAGATCTCTCGCATAATTAATCATTTGTGTTTTAGCAGTATCCGATCCTTTGGCATAAACTACGCGCAATTGCGACAAAACAGGTTCGTCCAAACTTAATTTGAAATGGGCTACCCTTTCTGAAGATACCATGGCACTATCCGTAAAACGTTGGTTTGTTCCATAGTTATAATAAGAAACAAAAATCTTTTCAACCGGCTTTTGTATGGTTTTAACATCTACATTTAACGAAAGATTTTGTTTTCCCAGCTCATTCCCTTGAGCCATCAATAAATTTACCGAAAAACAAACCAATAATAAATGAATAAGTTGCATGAGCTTTATTTAAGTGTTTTAGTAAATATAATTCTTTTAAACTATTTTTGAAATATATTTAATGAATTAAACATAAAAGAATAAAAAACATGGAAAATTCAGAATCAAATCTACCTGCTATTTTAGGACTTGTTTTTCTGGCACTTTTTATAGTTATTTTTTATGCTGGAGCTGCAAAAAAAGTAGTTATATATTATGATTACAAGGATTTATTTATCTCCATTGGTGCTTTATTTACTCCATTTTTACTTTTCTCCTTCTGGCAAGAGGAATCTATTGAATCGGAAATTGCAAAAACATTTATTTTTTGGATTGCTGCTCCCCTATTAAGTTTACTTTCTATTTTCCTCATCTATTTAAATTTTAGAAATGCTATTTTTCATAACAGAAACATCCCAATAGGCATTATCATTGGAATCTTTAAATTGACCTATGTCATATTAGCATTTACTATAATATTTGCTCAGTTTTCAGGTGGAAAAGATAGAAGAAGATCGTTTGGTGATGTTATCATAGCTGCATTGATAGTAGGCCTGGCCGTTTGGATTACCACCGTGCTGGTTAACGGAAAAGAAGTTTACAAACAAAAAGGATGGCCATTACCTGCAACCCTTTAAATCAAAGATAGTGCAAGATCCACCTCTTTTTTAAAAGCCGCAACTTTCAACTTCGGATCCCCTACACCAAGGGTTTCAATAGGTATAAATCCTTTATACTCCGATTCATTAATTAATTTAAAAATCCGGGACAGATCTACCTTTTTTTCTTGACCATTTTCATAAATCGACTCTTTTATTTGCCAGTTAACCGCATAAGGAAGAGTATCTTTTATCTGTTCATAAGGGTCTCCCATCCGATAGCTGCCTATATCGAGCACCAATCCGAACCATTCTCTGTTGACCATTTTAAAAATTTTATGCACATCTTCAGCTGTTTTTATAAAATCATTATGGTTCTGAAGGGCTACAATTACCCCCAGTTGTTTTCCATATTCAACACATTCAATTATATCCCTGGCCATCCAGGCAGCAATTTCATCCCAGGTAAATTCCTTTGGATGAATAACACCTGAAAAAATCCGTATAACTGGAGCGCCCAATTTAGCTGCGACATGAATCCAGTCTTTAACCCGTTGAACCTCAAGCTCTCTTAATTTTTTATCGGGCTGGGTAAAATCGTTTCTAATACCAGTTCCACTGATGGATAACCCTAATAGATGAGCTTTTCTTTTAAGGTCAAAAATAAATATATCGGAAGGCACTTTGGGATATTCCGGAAAATAATATCCTGTTATATCAATGCCTGAAAAACCCAGTTCAGAGCAGTACTCTAATAAATCATTCAGATTCATGGTTTTATTCATTAACGGTTCGTTAAATGAATAAGCATTCAAACTCGTTTTTAAATTTGATATGGTTGGTACATTTATTTCCTCATGGTAATTATTTAAACGTAATGTACCAACAAAGGGTAAAGAAAAAATAGATTTCACTATGTTTCTCCTCATTGTTTCTTTTTCCATTTTATCAAATTTTAATTTCAATTAAAAATAAGTTGATAATTTTTACCAGCAATCGTATTCATAGAAAACACATCCTGATCTTTCTTTTTTAAAGCTATTTCCTTTTTATTTAATAAAAGTACTGCTGCACCTGTGTATTGGATGTTACAAACTTCCCCCTTTAGAGATAAAATATCTACCTGAACAAGTTTATTATTTGCCCATTTAAACGATAGTTCAAACCCACCCCGCGCCTTTACTCCTTTTATTTCTCCATTTTTCCATTCATCAGGTAAAGCAGGTAAAAGGTGAATTACCCCTTCATGGGATTGCATCAACATTTCAGTCACTGCAGCGGTGAGACCCAAAGAACCATCTACTTGAAGAGGTTTACCGCATTTTGCAAATAAAGAAGCATAACACTGCTCTTTGATATAACCTTTAAAAATATCGTTGGCTTTATTCCCGTCATATAATCGGGCATAAAGAGCCATTTTCCAAGCTCTCGAAAAGCCTGTACCTCCATCACCACGCTGATTCAATACCGCTTTTATTGGCTTTATAAATTGAGGTGTATTTTTAGCAGATAATACATTTCCCGGATATAGGCCATACAGATGGGAAAAATGACGGTGTTTATCTTCTAATTGACCATAATCTTCTGTCCATTCTTGTAAATTTCCTTCTTTACCTACTAAGGTTGGAACCAGTTTTTCAAGTGCAAGTTTTACTTTTTGAGCATATAAAAGGTCTTTTTTTAGAATATTTGTCGCCTTTAAAAAATAGCTAAAAAGATCTTTTAGAATTTGAATATCCATGGTAGCCCCGGCGCAAATGGTGGTAAAGTAATACATGCCTGTAACTTCATCATAAAAATAAGAATAGCCCTCCCCTTTCGGAGGATTTTCCGGAGAATTAGATGGATTTGTAACTAACCAACCTTTTCCGTTTGGATATTCTACCAAAAAATCCATAAAAAAATCGACGGCACCTTTCATCACCGGATATATTCTCTCTAAATATAAAGAGTCCAGGGTATATAAATAATGTTCCCATAAATGAGTGGTTAACCAGGCACCACCCACTGAAAAGGTTCCCCAGGTTGGTCCGTCCATAGGAGCAGCAACTCTCCATATATCGGTGTTCTGATGCATCACCCACCCATTTGCTCCATAACTTTCCCTGGCAACTTGTCCTCCCTGGTCTGTTAGTTCTTCAACCATTTTTGTAAATGGTTCCAGGCATTCCGATAAATTAGCAGACTCAACGGCCCAGTAATTCATCTGGGTGTTAATATTGGTTGTATATTTTGAATCCCAGGAAGGATTCATATCCTGATTCCAAATTCCCTGTAAATTAGCCGGTTGTGTTCCAGGCCTCGAGGATGAAATCAATAAATATCGACCAAACTGGTAACATAAGGCAGCCAGAGAAGGGTCAGATAAAGAATCCATTCTTGATATTCTTTCATTCGTAGGTAAATATGAATTTTCAGACGAAGGTAATGAAATAGAAACCCTGTTAAACAAACGCTGATGTTCTTCAATGGCCTTCTTCTTTATATTTTCAAATGGAATATTTGACCACACAGTTTCCATGGCATCTAATAACGACGAAACATCGCCACTAACATCTTTGTAGTTTATAAAATTAGTGCCTGCTATCAAAACTAAAGTAACGGAATTTGCCTTTTCAATCTTAATTTTTTGCGTAGATTGAGATAAAGTTCCTCCCTCATTTAAAACCCTAAGTCTGGCTTCGTACCTAATTTTACCCTCTACCCCCATATAATCCGTTGATTTACCGGTTAATTTTAAAGCATTATGCTGAAAGGTATCCATTCTAAAATAATCTGTGCCATAATTGGAGTGAGCTGGATTTCTGACACCCCGTAACTCTGTTTCAAAAGAAATACTATTTGGTTTGTCTGCTGAAATACGAATAAAAATAGCATTGTGTGGCACAGAGGCAAACACTTCCCTTACATATTGAATACCCTTATTTTTATAAGAAACGGTCGTCACACCAGTAGATAAATCGAGCCATCTTTTATAATCCTTCACCTCATTTTCCTCATCCATAACAAGTTGAATATTCCCTAACGACTGGTATTTTTGTTGTTCCACAGGATAACCCATCATATAACGTCCAAACAATTTATGTGCCTCCAGTGGTTTTCCCTCAAAAATGAGTTTTTGAATTTCCGGTAATTTACTTGCCCCACCTTTTACAACTGTACTGTAAGGTCCACCGGACCAATAAGTATCTTCATTCAATTGAATTTCCTCTTTCCCATGTCTTCCATATACCATTGCACCTAACCTTCCATTTCCCACTGGCATGGCATCCTCCCATTTTGAAGCGGGTTCCTTGTACCATAAGAAAGTAGTTGGATTAAATAACTTTTTATCGATATACTCTGCTGATAAATGCTGGCTAATCACAGGCATTGTGACGAAGACTAAAGATCCAAAAAGCCATAATATCCTTAAAATTGAATTAAATCGTATCATCAGGCAACATTTTTAGAACAGGAATATTCCTTTTAATTAAAGATAATCATTCTTACTTGAAAAAATGTTTATATTCGTTAACAATAACACCCATTGAAAAAAACCTTATGTACCGAATTTTATTTTTATTCCTCTTCTTTCCTTTATTTCTTTTTTCTCAAGACGAACCGAAGGATTTATTACCTGCCTCTTTTCATCAGGGACGCCGGGAGGCCTTAAGAAAATTATTACCACCCAATAGTGTGGCGGTATTATTTGCTTCACCTGTGAGAAACAGAGCCAATGATGTTGATTTTATTTATCATCAGGATCCAGATTTTTATTATTTGACAGGCTATGGTGAACCAAATGCCGTTTTATTATTATTCTCTGAAGATCAAATGGATAAAGATGGTAAAAGCTATAATGATTTATTTTTTGCACAAAGCAGAGACCCACAAAGAGAGCAATGGGATGGCAAAAGATTAGGTGCAGAAGGGGTGAAATTGAAATTAGGCTTTGAAAATGCCTTAGACCATAAAGAATTTAAAAATACAGAAATACCCTTTTCTCAATTTTCAAAAATACTTTTTTTTGATTTTAAAAATGATGTTCGCAATACCAATGATGAGGCTGATTTATTTGATTTAATAGAACAATTTAAAGAAAAAGCCGGTATTCCACAAAATTTTAATGCAACCAAGGAAAATATTTATAAACAAATAAGAGGGGTAAAAACCGACAACTATCTCTTGCTCGCTGAAAACCTCTTCTCCAGATATGGAAGAAATCCAGCTATCAGAAATGATCCCTTTTTCCAGTCTTTCATTAAAGCAGGAAATGCGGAGGAAGCTCTAAAATTAGTCCAAAAACTACCTAAAAGCCCTGAAAGTATAGATGCGTCAACCTTGAGTGGTTTATTAGGACAGCTACGGATGATTAAAACAAAAGAGGAGTTAATTTTACTTCGAAAAGCGATTGATGTGTCTTGTGTTGGTCAAAATGAGGTAATGAAAGCCATGTCACCTGAACTATCTGAAATGGAAATAAAAGGCATTCATGAATTTGTATTTCGAAAATATGGTTCAGAATTTGAGGGATATCCCTCTATTGTTGGTTCAGGTCATAATGCATGCGTACTTCATTATATTGAAAATAACCGTCAGCAGGTGAATACCGATTTAGTACTCATGGACTTAGGTGCTGAATATCATGGATATACCGCCGATATTACCAGAACCATTCCAGGAGATGGTACTTTTTCAAAAGAACAGGCAGATATTTATCAGTTGGTTTACGAGGCGCAAGAAGCAGCCTTCAAACTTTGTAAACCTGGCGCTTCTATTAGAGAAACAACCAGAATAAGCCGTGAAATCATTGACAAAGGTTTAGTAAAATTAGGAATTATAAAAGAAGGTGAAAAACACCCCTATTTTCCACATGGAGTATCCCACCATATTGGACTCGATGTTCACGACCGAAGCAGCAGCCAAATATTAGCAGAAAATATGGTTATTACGGTAGAACCAGGTATTTATATCCCCCCAAATAGCCCATGTGACTCAAAATGGTGGCGTATAGGCGTTCGAATTGAGGACGACATATTAATTACAAAAGACGGTTATGAATTATTGTCCGTTCGTTCACCCAGAACCATTCAGGATATTGAAAAAATGATGAAGCAAAAGAGT
>JBEAXK010000115.1:0-6219 GCA_041159865.1 Bacteroidota bacterium | reverse complement strand
AAATATTAAAAAACAACGGACTGAACTAAAATAGCTACAGTCCGTCATAAATAAAAGTTTTGTTTACAAATTCTTAAAAAAGAAAAAGTATAACAATATTTCAAATTTTAGTCAACTTATAAGAATAAATGGCTTTATTAAGGAAAAGCTCAACAGAGTATCTACCTTCAGCCGCAACACCTATGTTGGCCCCACCATATTCCAGTGACCTGTTTGCGCCATCATCACCCAGATTAATACCCCAATCATCATTTGCTCTAAACTTTATATCTCCCACTTTCAAATTTAAGGTAATTTTAAGCGTATTTGTTGTGGCATCATAAATTAAATCCTGATCACTATCCCAACCATTTGGGGTAGCAGAACCTATTATCCCCCATGAAGTTTGTAATCTTTCATGTTTGAGGGTGTTTATGTTAACATTCAATTTATAAATTCCTTCTTTAGTGGCCTTAATGTTTGCTCCTCCTTTGTCCAGAGAACCATCTCCACCATCATCTCCATAGTTTAAATCCCAGGAAGGTCCAACAGTATATTTAAATTCAGCATTTTGGTTCATAAACACATAGCCTTCATATTTACCATCACTTTTAGCTGAGAAAATTACAGTTTTTTGATCTGCAGGATTCCAACCCTGGTAGCTTCCAGGTACTTGTAATTTAGGATAATCAATAACAGCTTCGTAAGGAGTTACATTAACGACTAAAGATTTAGAATAAATAGTAGGAACATCCGGATTTACATTTGCTGCGATTCTAAATTCAATAGAAACGGGTTCCCCACCAGGTCTTCCTTTAGCAATAATTACGCTATTAATTTTACCAATGGTAGTAATCAAAGATAGCTCGTTTACGGACCCCAAGACAATAGGTTCTTTAAATTTCTCAGCTGTAAGAGCCATTTCCAGTGAATAATTAACCCCTGCCTGGAAGCCATAATCAGCTGCAGTCCAAGAAAAAGTAGCAAAACTTTTTGCCGCCTCTGATTCTTTAAGGACAAAACTTGAATTTGCTGCTGGTGCTGTAAATTCTGGAGAAGCACCAATTTTTAAAACTGGTCCAACAACATCATCACTGCAAGAAAAAGATACAGTGATTAAAACCAGACTATAAAAAAGACAATTTCGTAACATGTTCATTTTATTTTAGGATTAATAACCTGCGTTTTGTTTTAACTTTGGGTTGGCGCCTATATCGGAAGCAGGTATAGGAAAAACATCAAAATTTTTATTTACTGACCTTCCGTCTTTAACACCCCCTTTCCATGGCCAGCGATAATCTGATGCACTAAACTTTCCAAAACGAACCAAATCAGTTCGTCTCTGAGCTTCCCAATATAATTCTCTTGCTCTTTCATCTAAAAGAAAGTCTAGGGTTAACTGTGCTGAAGAAATATCACCAGCTGGACCAGCATAGGCCCTTCTTCTTACTAAATTGACATAATTTAAGGCATCAACAGAAGAACCTCCCGATCCACCGCGAACAATTGCCTCCGCTGCGGTCAAATAAATATCAGCTAATCGGAAAAGAGGGAAGTCTGTATCGATAAAGGTTAAATCGGAAGGTTGTCCACCAGTTGAAGTCAGATTAGTAAATTTAGTAACTGCAAAACCATCAGTAAATTGAGAAATATCTGAAATTTCTAGTTCCTGGCCATCAGTAAAGAAAAGCGAGCGGCTATCAAAACTTGCCAGTTCTATAGAGTAAGTATAATCTGGTTTATTAAGGAATAATTTAATATTATAAGTTCCAGCACTTGGAATAGCAATATTAGCTCCACCAGCATCAAGCAATGCATTGGCACCATCATCACCATAGTTTAAATCCCAGCCATCATTTGCTCTGAATTTTATTTCACCTTTAACTAAATCAGCCGTAATAAGCCAGGCATTTTCCTTAGCATCATATTTTAAATCTTGGTCTGAATCCCATCCATTTTTTGTTGCTGATCCAATGAGTCCCCAAATGGTTTTACTCAAGGTGTAAGTTTTTGCATTAAAATCGACATTTAATTTGTAGAAACCGGCACTAACCACCTTAATATTGTCTCCATTCCTGTCTAACTTACCATCTGCGCCATTATCGCCAAAATTTACATCCCAATTGGGACTTTCGTTAATTTTAAATTCTGTATTTCCATCAAACCAAAAATAACCTTCGTATTTACCATTATTAGCTGGAGAGGTAATTACAGTATTTGTGTTTGAAGGATCCCATTTTTGATAAGAACCAGGAATATACAATCTGGAATATTTTGAAGTATTTCCAGCAGATGGCGCAACCAAGACACTTCCAGAACTGGTAGAAGGAAATTTTTTCACTAAGCCACTGGTAACACGAGTACCTCCCCAACCTCCATCAACTCCAAAATTGGCAGGATTCATTTTTCCACCAACAGCTGCATGAACAACAAAAGTCATTCCACCCCAAGTTCTTGTTTTAATTCCATCAAAATTTATAGAAAATATAGTTTCCTTACTTTTATGATTATCTGCCGTAAAAAGATGTTTATAATCAGGTTGAAGGATATAACCTGCCCCTATAATTTTTTTACAATAGGTAAGGCATTCGGTGTATTTTTTCTGCCCTGTGTAAGTTTCTGCATTTAAATACAGTTTGGCTAACAAAGACCATGCCGCTCCCTGATCTGCTCTTCCATACTCATTGGTTCTTGGAGCAACCATCTTCGTCTCAATATCTTTCAACTCTGTTTCAATAAAATTGAATAAATCATTAGCTGAAATTTGTTCTGGGAAGAATGCACCTACTTTGTCTTTTTCAGTAACAAAAGGAACATTTCTAAACATATCCAGCGCATGAAAATAACTTAAAGAACGAAGGAATCGAGCTTCAAATCTAAATTTTTCAACCTCAGCACGTGTTGCTGCATTGGTATTCCTTCCAGCTAATTTTTCATCGGTTGTTTCTCTAAGAAATTCATTACAAAGGGAAATCTGATAAAAAATACGATTGTACATTGCTGCAATAAATTCATTATTTGCATCCCAATCCTGTTCATGGTAATCTTTAATATTACCATCATTCCAGGCAATTACAGCTTCCTCAGTAGGTAATTCCTGAGCTTTCCAATACTGACGAAGATAAGTTGAGAATCCTTCATCTATACCACTAATATCAGGCTGGCCTGCAGGACCTTGTTGACCTGACACGGCTAATCCAGCATATAATTTAGCTAATACCAGACGATATGATTTAGGATCATCATAGACAACAGCAGAAGTAATGACATCTTTATCAAGTGGAATGGTATCCAGATCTTTAAAACAAGAAGAGGACAAAAATAAGATACCAACGAAAATAAACCAGCGGTTCAAAGGAGTTAATAATTTCATATTCATCATTTTTCTAGTTTAAAAATTTGCATTAAGACCAATTAAAAGGGTTCTTGACCGGGGATAGATATTACCATCGATACCACCAAAAATTTCAGGATCAAGACCTTGATATTTGGTAATAAGCAACGGATTCTGCATAGTAGCTGAGAGCCTTAAACGACTAGTTTTTCCAGATTTGTTAAAATTATAACCTGCAGTTATATGATCTACCCTTAAAAATGAACCATTTTGTATAAAATGATCGCTAAAATACTGAGGAATAGCAAAATCTATATTAGATGCTTCTGATTGCAGATTATTTAAAATACCAGTAGCATTATAAAGATTGTTATAAGCCGTTTGATTAGAAAGTACATTATTATAAATGTAGTTACCCACATTTGCTCTGGCAGCAGCTGTAAAATCAAAATTTCCAAATCTGTAATTAATATTGAAACCATAAAAGGCATCAGGTGCTGGTTTTTGCCAGTGATAACGGTCGTCAGGTGTTACTTTGCCATCTTTATTTCTATCAACATAAAGTCCTTCCACCGGAATTCCTTTATCATCATACACTTGCTCGTAAACATAAAATGAATTTGCAGGATAACCTACAGAATGAATTTGAATGGTATTACCAACTCCTCCAGAAATACCTCCTGTGAAAACACCTTTGTAATTTGGATCATCTGTTGCTGTCAAACGGGTAATTTTATTTCTATTCATAGTGACATTAAATCCAAGAGAAAGAGCTGATTTTTTTGTTTCAACGATATTTGCATTCAAATTAAATTCAAGGCCCTTGTTTTCTAAATCACCTACATTGGTATTGATAAAATTAGTTAAATTTGTCCCTGCTGGAACAGGAATAAAATTAATTAAATCAGCAGTTTTTCTTTGATAATATTCTATAGAGCCAGTCAATTTATCGGAAAATAAACCAAAATCTAACGCCGCATTGTAGGTAGTAGTTTCTTCCCATTTAATATTTGCATCGTAACCATTAGGACGTAAAGTGGTTACAAATTCATTTCCAAATTGATAAGAAGCATTTGTTTGACTGGCAAGATATCTAGCCAGATAAGGATAATAATCACCACCAATGTCTTGTTGACCTGTAACCCCATATCCTAAACGAAGTTTTAAATTAGAAAGCGTACCTTTTCCCTCTTTATCGATTATCTTTAAGGCAAGAGCTGCAGCGGGAAAAAGACCATATCTGTTATCAGCAGAAAAACGAGAAGTTCCGTCTTGTCTTACCGTAGCGGTAAGAAGCAATCTACTGCCTAAATCAATATTCATTCTACCGAATAGAGAAACAAGATAATATTCTTTTGGATCATAATTTTCAGGATTCAGTATTTTATCCCCAGCAAAATTAGTTCCATAGTTATAATCCTCAATAAAGAAATGTTGCCAGGAATAACCACCCATTACATTTAAAGAAGACTTACCAAAAGTCTTAGCATAATTTAAATAGAACTCAAGAAGACTATTTCTTTTATCTTGCCAATATTCTCCTTTATAACCTTTATTTGTAAAAGCAAAAGCGGCATTTTGGTCAACAATATTAGTACCCTCACCACGAGAAGCATCGTAACCTAAATTAAGATTTGCTCTTAAATCCGGAATAAATGGCATTCGATAATCCATCTGAGCATTTGCAATGTAATGATTAACCTTTGAAGTATTATTAGACAGTTGTAATAATGCCATAGGATTGGCAGGAGCCAGAGGATTTGGTGTTCCATCGTTCTGAAGCCAGGTATAAAATCCACCAAATTTCCCAGCTTCGCCTAAAACAGGTTTTGTTGGATCAAAAGATACAGCTGAACCAATAGCTCCTGTATTAGCAAAAGTGTTTTCAGACAACATAGCTTTTAGATTCACATTAACCTGAAGGGAATTATTAAGAAACCCAGGAGATAGATTCAGCGATGCTGTTGATCTATTAAATGCATCCGTTTTTAAAATTCCGGTTCTATCTGTAACCCCTAAAGATAATCGATATGGAATAATTCCCAAGCCACCAGATAAATTTACATTATGGTCATGAGTTATACCCGTTTGAAAAATCTCTGCTTGCCAGTCGGTATTTGATGTTCCCAATAATTTTCTTGAAGGATGAGATTCGGGGAATCTTGTGGAAATAAGCGATTTAAATTCCTCACCATTAAGCACATCTATTTCATTTCTTCTATTACTAAACGCAATACTTCCATTATATCCTACGCTCAATTTTTTTCCAAGCTTTCCTTTTTTTGTGGTGATAAGTATGACACCATTTGAAGCTCTTGAACCATAAATTGCCGTAGCTGAAGCATCCTTTAAAACTGTAAATGTTTCAATATCATTTGGATTAACAATATTTAAAGCATTTCTGGATCCAGCAATACCACTGTTTTCAACAGGAATACCATCTATAACAATCAAAGGATCATTTACTGCACTTAGAGAAGAGCCACCCCGAATTCTTATAGCCGCTCCCCCACCTGGCTCAGCAGAAGGTGTAATTTGAACACCTGCCATTTTACCAGCTAGTAATTCCTGGGCCCCTGTAATTGCCCCTCTGTTAAAACTAGCTGAGTTAACAGATTGAACAGAACCTGTAGCATCTTCTTTTTTTACGGTACCATATCCAATTACTACAATTTCGTCTAATAATTGTCCGGCACTAAGCGCAATATCAATCAGGTCATTTTGTCCAATTTCAACCGTTTTTTCGGAATATCCTGTGTAGGAAAAACTGATTTTCTTGAGATTCTCCGGAACTTCAATTTTGTAAACACCATCTAAATCAGTAATGGTTCCAATATTAGAACCTGTAAGCAACACATTAGCACCAATTAATGCTTCTCCAGATGTAGCATCAGTTACTTTTCCTG
>JBEAXK010000080.1:0-28555 GCA_041159865.1 Bacteroidota bacterium | reverse complement strand
ATTAAATATAATAATACTTTTTTAAAAAAATTAAACTATGTTATTATTTAAGATTATAAAATTAAACTAATCCAATTTGCTATTTATCAATCTAATATTTGAATTATTAAAAAAAGCCAATATTTTTATTAAGATATATTGGCTTTTTTTAAAATAGGTAATATAGCGTTACTAAACGCGTGTTAACTTAACAGGTGAAGTATGATTTGCATTCCACTGGCAAACATATAGGTTTAAATCATTGTCCACACATACATCATGCCCATGATTGAAAACCCTGTTTATCAAAGCTTTTGCAGCTTTCAAAGAACCGTTTTGGTACAAAGGCTCTGTTCCTCCAGGATTAGAAATAACTTTATTTTCTGCATTTAATATGGTCACGAATCCTGAATTATTCAGTCTGTTTCCTTCATCATCTTTAGACCAGCACACGCCGGCATAAATATTTTCTCCGTGCATAACAGGTCTGCATACGTACAAGCCAGGTAGATCAATGCGCTTAATAAATTTACCATCCAAGGTGAACACTTTAAAACAATTTTCTTCCCTTGAGGTGCAAATTAAGGTTGGATTAGCTGGGTTTCTGTTGTCCACTGCAACTCCATGAGCATTAATTAAATTGTGCTCGGGATTGGCATTGTTTCTTCCCCCAAAATGTCTGATATATTGTCCTTTATGATTGTATTGTATGATATAATCAGAACCGTAACCATCGGCAACATATAGATCGCCGTTGGGTGCCACCGCCGTTTCCGTAGGTTGAAATTTCTCGTTATCCTTATATATTCCGATAGTTCGTGGATGACCTAGGGTATAAATGATTCGACCTGTCAAATCTGTTTTGATTACTTGTCCAGCCTGACTTTGTCCTTTACCATATTTGTCCTGGTAATAACCACAATCGACAATAAAAAGAAAGTCTTCACTTCCCTCCTTACTAAGCGTTAAACCATGCCCTCCTGGAAAAGAATGACCCCAAAAGTCCAATAAATTACCAGATTTATCAAAAATGAGAATATTATTATTGGTATGGTCACCAATCATGATTAACCGCCCCTTACTATCCTGTACCATCTCATGACAATTAATGAGCGGATTACTATTCAGGCTCATTTTTGCCCAGCCTTTATCTACTTTATAAGTAAAGCCTCCATGTCCAATAACTACATCTGCATCCTCCTGAGCGTGATTTTTAATTACTGAAAATCCTGCTAAAGGAGATACCGACAAGGCAGCAGTTGCCAGCGCGGTATGTTGAATAAATTTTCTTCTCGATTGCATAAAACCTTTTGTTTTTCTTTAAATATAAGTGATTTCCTTGTTAAACCCAGCTGTTTTTATTTTATAAATTCAGACTTAAGCTAAAATATCCTTTACCACAGAACCATGAACATCAGTTAAACGATATCTCCTACCTTGAAATTTAAATACCAGTTCTTCATGATTTATACCCATTAAATGAAGCAGTGTAGCTTGAAAATCGTGAACATGAACGGGATCCTTTACAATATTATAGCTGAAATCATCTGTTTCCCCAAAGCTAAAACCTGCTTTAACTCCAGCTCCAGCCATCCACATGCTAAAACAACGGGGATGATGATCTCGCCCATAATTATCGGCCGTCAAAATCCCTTGGGAATAAACCGTTCTTCCAAATTCGCCGCCCCAAATGACTAAGGTATCTTCCAGTAATCCCCTCCTTTTAAGATCTTTGATAAATGCGGCTGTTGGCTGATCAATTACCTTACACTGTGATTTCATATTTTCCGGCAACGAACCATGGTGATCCCAGCCTTGGTGATATAACTGAACGAACTTAACATCTCTTTCTAATAATTTTCTGGCTAAAATACAATTGGAGGCATAAGTTCCAGGATCTCTGGATGATTCTCCATAGAGTTCAAAAACTTCCTCAGGTTCATCAGAAATATCCATCACCTCAGGAACAGAAGTCTGCATACGAAAAGCCATTTCGTATTGCGCCATTCGGGCATTAATCTCAGGGTCACCTATGGTTTCATTTTGAAGTTCATTCAATTTTTTCAGATAATCCAGCATTTCTCTTCTGTCAGCACCTTCATAACCGTCAGGATTATTTAAAAATAAAACTGGATCTTTTCCAGACCGAAACTGTACCCCTTGATGTTCACTTGGCAAAAAGCCATTTCCCCACAAACGGGCATAAAGTGGCTGATCTTTAGGTGCGTCTTTTGATACTAAAACAATAAATGAGGGTAAATTTTTATTTGCAGTACCCAATCCATAGCTTATCCAAGAGCCCATAGATGGTCTTCCAGGTAATTGATTTCCTGTTTGGAAAAACGTTAACGCAGGGTCATGATTTATAGCCTCCGAATGCATCGATTTTACGACACATAATTCATCTGCAACTTCTGCGGTATAGGGTAAAAGTTCACTTATCCAGGTACCTGATTGACCGTATCTGTTGAATTTAAAAGAAGAGGGAGCAACAGGCAAATGACTTTGATTGGCACTCATTCCTGTGAGTCTTTGTCCATTTCTTATAGATTCAGGTAAATTTTGACCGAAATATTTTGATAATTCTGGTTTATAATCAAAAGTTTCAAACTGAGAGGGTCCGCCACTCATACATAAATAGACCACTCTTTTTGCTTTGGGTATGAAATGCGGCAGGGTATTTAACCCTAATTGTTGAAGATCAACCCTATTCAAATGTGCCCTGTTTTCATCCTTTTCGCAGCCAGCCAATAAATTGCCCGTCGCCAAAGCGCCTAAACCAAAAGCAGATTTAAACAAGAAATCGCGACGATTTATCTGCTTATCTAACTCTTCGAAAACGGGATGATTTATAAAAAAAGGTTTACGATGATGTGATGACATACCTTATCTTTTTGTCAGCGTTGCGTCTGTATTTAAAATAGTATTTACAACTACCGCATGTGCAGCGAGTCTGGCAGCGTCCATATTTGGCTTTAAAATATATTGTCCTGCGGTAAGCCATCCTCTTGCCTTTTCCGGCTTTTCCCTAAAAGCTTTTTCCTGTCTGTTTTTTAATTTCAGCAGTAAATCAAGTTCCATTTTTGTTGGGTATCGTGCCGTTAATCGTCTAAAGCTGTCAGAAATAGCTTTTTTTTCATTTTGTTGTGCCTGCATTTTTTCTGCCATCACTTTTGACACCTCCACAAAAGTAGGATCATTTAAAGTGACCAAAACTTGTAAAGGGGTATTTGTTTTTTGTCTTCGTACCATACAAAAACTTCTTGAACCTGCATCAAAAGTTGAAAGCGTAGGATTCGGAACAGAACGTTTGATAAGAATATACAAACTTCGCCGATAAACCAAATCACCGGTATCTACCTTATAACCAGCACTGTTAATTTCCCAAAGTTTATCAGGCTGATAAGGCATTATACTTTTTCCTCCAATTTTTTTATTCAATAAATCACTGGCAAACAAAGCATTATCTCTTAACATTTCAGCTGTTAGACGTTCTGAAGGACCTCTGGCATATAACCTGTTTTCAGGATCCAGGGAACGCAAAGTAGCAGAAGTAAAAGTGGACTGCTGGTAAGTTGCCGATATGACCATTGATTTGATTAGTGATTTTACATCCCAACCTGATTTTTGAAAATTTACGGCCAGCCAGTCTAATAATTCAGGATGAGAGGGGAGTTCCCCTTGATTACCAAAATCTTCCGCCGTTTTAACAATCCCATTTCCAAAAAAATACTGCCAGAATCTGTTAACTACAACTCGGGAAGTTAGGGGATGTCCAGGCAGAAACAACCATTTTGCCAAACCTAACCTATTTTTAGGCAAATAATCTGGAAAGGATAAAACAGATGCTGGCGTATTGGGAAAAACTTCCTTTCCTTTATTTTCATATTGTCCGCGATGAAGTAAATAAGTCTTTTTCGGTATTTTCGATTCCTGCATTACCATTAATTCTTCCACCTGCTCTAAAGAATCAGCCAATGATCTTCTAAACAAGGATAAAGAATCGGCAAGGATTCTTAATTTTTTATCTACAACATTTTCATAATATTTCTCTAAGACTGCTCTTTCATTTTGACTCAAAGATTTAGGATTCTTTGAGGTAATTTCGCTCCAGGAAGCTTTTCCGGCAAGAACTGCCACTTCAAATGGACTTAGATTCCGATGATAAACGGTAATATTATCAACCTTACCACCCTTAAATCCCAGTCCCCTCCACCATGCACCAATCTGAATACCCGGTTCAACCTCTCTCCTGAACAATATTTCCTTTGTTAACTGATCCATCGTAGTGACCATATTTAATTTCCGGCCATCTAAAAACAAATCAAATCCAGCAGCTTTAGACGAACCATCGTAAACAAGGGTAAGGTGCTGCCATTTTTCTTTTGAAATTTTTTCTTTTGAAATTTTTGTAATAGCATTGGACGGGGCGGTATGTGCCATATTTATTTCAAATTGCCCCTCTTTGAAATACAGATGAAAGCCTCTAAAATTATACAACCTTTCCGCCTCACTTTTATGAAATATAACCCCTTCTTTAAAATCTGATGGTAACCAGACATCCATACCAATGGTAAATGGATCTGATTTTCTAAATACCCCAATTTGGCCCAGATCAAGATATTCATCGCCGTCTAGAAGAATAGCACGACCTGATTTTCCATTAGAAAATACAGGTTTACCACCTTCCATCCCAGCCTCCCTTTTCATCACCCCTTTTTCCTTTCTGTCCTTCTGATTTTGCAAATCATTTTTATCGAAAGAAAAACTTGCTTTCAATCCATATTGTGGTATTACCGCCTTATCCAGCTTTTTATAAGCCTCCGAAATCAACCATTTATTGAAAGCATCTCCTTTATTTTTCTTCGTTTTTTCAATTTTTTGTTCCTCTTTGTAAATATTATTTTTTATATAAGCAATCATCTTTTCCTGCTCTTTCGTAGGTAAAAGTAAAGTAGGCGTTGGCGTTGCACTGTTCCATGAAATCTGCCCCGCCTCCTTTACATTATTAAAAAAAGAAAATAGCTGATAATAATTCTCCTGGGAAATGGGGTCATATTTATGGTCGTGACATCGGGCACAACCTGTGGAAAGTCCTAAAAAAGCTTCGCCGAAAGTATTTGTTCTATCCGCCACATATTCCATTTGAAACTCCTCCTCTATGATACCTCCTTCCATATTTTGAGGATGATTTCTATTAAAAGCCGTTGCCATAATCATTTCTTTCGTTGCATCAGGATATAAATCTCCAGCTAGTTGCCATTGAGCAAATTGATTGAAAGGCATGTTTTTATTGAAAGCAGAAATTACCCAGTCTCTATAAGGTGACATTTCTCTGATTCTATCAACGGTATAGCCATGGGAATCTGCAAATCGAGCGATATCTAACCAATGTACTGCCATTTTTTCTCCATAATGAGGAGAAGCGAGTAGTTTATCCACTTGTTTTTCATATGCATTGAGTGATTTATCATGAATGAAAGCCTCTAAATCTTCTAAGGAGGGAGGCAAACCCGTTAAATCAAAAGACAATCTTCGCAATAACAACTCTTTTGATGCCGAAGCTGAAGGTACCAGATTTTCCTCTTGTAATCTTTTATGAATGAATAAATCGATTTCATTTTTTACCAGTTCTACCCATTTTGATTTTGGTAATTCAGGTAACGCGGGAGGTACCAAAGCCCAGTGAGGTTTATATGTTGCCCCATTTTCTATCCATTTGATTAATATGGCCTTTTCCCTGTTCGTTAAAGAAAGGTGTGAGGAAGGCTCGGGCATTTGAAAATCGGGATCACTGGAAATAATTCGGTGAAAAAATTCACTTTTTCTTAGATTTCCTGGCTTAATCGCAACCTTACTCGGAGATTCTGGTAATGGGGCGTAGGCATTTTCAGCTAAATCGAGACGAAGCCCAGCCTTTTGTTTTCTATGATCAGGACCGTGACAGGCGAAACACTTGTCCGATAAAATGGGCTTTACATGAAAATTATAGTCGGGTTCAAAGTTCAGATTTTTTATTTCTAAAGCAACTTCATCAGGAATTTCGGGTCCACATGCAAAAGTGCAAAGAGACAAAAGAATGATTCCGCAGACATAGAATTTTGAGCCGTACATAAAGGAGTTAAAATTTCGAACAACCCCTTAAATATAAAATAAATGATTGAAATCATTAGAAAATTAAAATTCTTTCTCTCCGTACTCCGTTTTTATAATTTTATTTTTTCTTCCTCCGTCATTTAGCCTAATACCGGCACTGAGCATAACAAGCCGATCATACTTGATGTAATCGGTGGTACTATAAAAATTGGAAGCCTGTGTTACAATGGTTTGAATATTGGTATTAAGCACATTTTGAATCTGAATGCCTACATTCCCCTTATTTCCCTTAAAACTATATTTTAATCCCATGTTGGACAAAAAGTAATCAGAATCGGCCCCTTGTGGCGTTACAGTCCTGCCTATATAAGTAGCATCCCATTGAAAACGAAGGTTTTTCGAGAGATCAACAGATGTATTTCCATTTGCATTAAAATTCAAACTTTTTTGGATAGTTTCAATGCCATTGGGATTTCCCTCCACATAAAATCGAAAGATATTCCCAGAAGCGTATAATTTCCACCATGAAGTTAATTTTACACTGGCAGAGGCTTCCATCCCTGAACTTATGGCAGTTCCAGCATTGGTATATGTTCTCCAAAGTATGGTTCTGGAATAAATATCATTGACTCTAAACACTTTATCTTTCGTATAATTAAAATAGGCTATAGCTGAAAGTTCTACTTTTGACCATGTCTTTGAAAAAGCTACCTCAAAAACCTCTGCCAACTCAGGTCTCAAATTAGGATCACCCAGTTCAATGGTTTCGGCGTGTCTGTGATTTTTAAAAGGTGACATCAACTTTGTCGTTGGTCTGTCGATGCGTCTATTATAAGAAATTCTTAAAGACTGTGCATTTTTAAAAGATCTTAAAAACTGAACAGAGGGGAATAAATTTAATTTATTATAAATAAAGGGAGCCTCGCCAAGCAGATGCGTTAAAATTCTATCCATATATTCCGCTCTCAAGCCGATATTATAATTCCATTTTGTAAGAGCTCCATTCAGATTTGCATAAGCAGCATGGATTTTCTGCCTTAAATCCATATTATCATTAAAATCTGGATTAAGTTCCCATTTTTGACTGGCTATATTAAGATTTTCAAAAACAAAATCTCCTGCATGATGAACAGACCTGAATTGATACCCCAACTCCAGTTTTTTATTATCGGCTAAAGCCTTTTGATAATCTATTTGCCAGCGCAAAGCGGTTAACGGACTCTTTTCCTCTGACCTTTCGTGCAAGGAAATCTGTTTATTATCCTCATTTTCATCTATATTATTTAATGGACCGCCTAAAACCGAGAATTCATAAACACCCAGCATAGTTACCTTGCTTTTATTGGCAAAATTTCTGGTATAGTCAGCATTCACTGTTTGAAAATTTCCCGTTCTAACAAAGAGATTTTGATTAAAAAAACGACGAAACGGAGAACCAAATGATTGGTTAAACAGATTTATATTATTTCCTGTTTTTAAAAATTCTTCATAATGTAAATTGGCCGTTCTATCTGTTTGCTTTTCACCCATATACCAGTTTACATTAAAAATATCATTTTTACCTGGAGTATAAGACACACCAGACCTAATTCCGAACTGATAATCCTTATAATTTCTTATCCCCTCTGAAGGAAGGAAAGTAAGAGAATCTTTTAATAACGTTCTTATTTCTCCAATCCTAAATCCTTCAATATCAAAGCGCCTATAATCAGCTCCAACAAAAAAACTACCTTTTGAACCTGTATAATTAACTAAAAAATCAGATCCGTATCGTAAAGGTTTATTACCTCCTGACATGCCATTGGCAATAAGACTCCAGCCAATTAATTGATCTTTTTTGGTAATAATATTAACAATTCCAGCTTTGCCGTCGGCGTCATACCTTGCTGAAGGAGAAGTTATTAATTCAATTTTTTCAATTGCATTTGCTGGTATCTGAGCCAATGCATCAGAAGCCGTTCTTTGGGTAGGTTTTCCATCTATCAACACTAGAAAGCTTGCACTTCCACGCAATAAAATTTCACCTTCTACATTTACGGTTACAGAGGGAAGTCTGGAAATAAGATCCAGTCCTGTTCCATTGGCTGCATTTTGAAATTGTTTGGTATCAAATATTTGTTTATCTATTTGAACCGTCTGTGTTTTTCTCTCCCCACTGACGGTTATTTCTTCAAAAGTATTGACGGAAGCCGACAGATAAATAGCAGGAAGATTCCCTCCCTTTTCTCCAGGTTTAAAATCAAAAGATTCGTAGCCCATAAATTGAAATCGAAAAACACCTATTTTTCCTGCCTCTGATTTAACCTGGAATTTACCTTGATCATTTGTAACCGTACCTAAAAGAAGCGAAGAATCTTTGCCTAGGACCGACACCGATACAAATTCAATAGGTTTTTTTGTTTCATTGTCAAATACAACCCCCTGGAATTGTATAGATTGACTATAAACGGTGTTTAATATCAACATAGATATTAACAAAGTAAGGGTTGATTTTTGCATATTTTGTTTTAACTTTTCAAATATAATCTATTATACGCATCATTCTACGGTTAACCACGTATAGCTTTCCGACGGAATAGTTACTGTTAGAGAAGCTTCATACTTTCTGTTTAAGCTAAGCGTAGTTGACTTACCCTCTCTTTCTCTAAATAGAGCCGTTTCTGTCAGTCCAGTATAATATAAAGGTACCTGGATAGTTCTGGTGATATCTTTTTTAGTAGGATTGTACAACATAAGCAAACCTTTATACTTGCCTGTAGGATCTACATGTAACAATCCATCCCAGTCTCTGCCATCGGCTCTTCGCAAATGAATCATATCAGCATTTAAAATATCCCGATATTTTTTGTACCAGGCGACTGTTTTAAAAACCAATTGTCTTGTATCCTCTGTATCATATAATCGTGGACCCCGGTAACAAGCCTGGACTCCTGCACCATAATACTGCATCATCAGGTTTTCATAATCTTCTAAATGTTCACTTAATGGTTCCAGAATAGCTTCCGGACCACCCCCCTGATATTTAGTCAGGGGTACAAAACCCCAACTCATGGAACCTGTTTTTTCAAGGGTGCCGTCATGAATATTTTGTCTGTTTAATATTCTTTGCTGTTCTCTGGAAAGAGAAAAATTAACCTCTCTGTAACCGATGGCTATTTTATGTGTACCGTCTAAAAAATACCAGTCGGGTGCATTGATATAAACCCCTTTTTCGTTTAACCACCGATATAGTTCCTTTTGAATCTCCATCTGCCTCCATTGAGAATCATCGAGCCCCTCATGACCGGGATGGGAGGTAGAAGCGCAAACATCACCCGGATAAGGTCCGTCGTTTTCCCAGATATCAAAGCCTGTTTTTTCAAAAAAATACTTGATTTTCTCTCTGAAATTTAGTCCCCAGTGACTTCCAAAACAAGGAGCATGACCAAAGAGAGCCCCACCGGGTTTGCCTGTTTTTGGATCGATAACATCATGTTCATCACTTATACGACGACTACTAAATAGAGCATAACCTCCTAGTAAAACACCTTTGCTATGTGCATAATCGGCTAATTTTTTCCATCTTGAAATATTGATTTCCGACGTGTCCTCCATTTTCAGATGACTACCAAAACTCAGGATTACAGCTTCATAACCAGTTTGGACACATTGATCGATACAACGGACTACTTCTTCATCACTTTTACTAACCAAATGCATAAATATTGGATTCTGGGTAGTCCAGGGAGCAATTGTACGATACATTTTTTTCAACATGAGCCCCCTTCTTTGTCTGTCATAGCTGTCCATGAGCAGTTCATTTGTTTTTACAGAGGTAAAATTTTCACCTCTCTTCAATTTTATTCCCGGGGCTTTTTCCGGATAAATTTCAAGCAAACAAGGGGTTTGAAAATTATAATTTACCTGAGAAGTATAAAGGCTATCGGTTTTCCAATGGGTAGTCTGATCGCTGATATCATAACGCATGGCATTATTGAAAGCATAATTAGTTTCAAAATAGACACCATGTTGTTTTTTCATTTCTTCTGGTGAACCCGTAACTGCACTTTCCTCTTCTACCAGGCCAAGGACTTCGTTTACTACTCGATTTAACTTTACTTCTTTTGGAGTATCATTCAAGATAGTCAACCATTTAACCATTAGCGGTATCCCGTCATAAAGTGCGTAATGTACCTGTACTTTTAATCCCTTATATTCATTCACAGAAGATTCAAAGTGTAAAACCAGTTCTTTACCAGTAGCAAGAGGGTATTTTCCTGTCCATGTATTTGATTTCCACTGAATGTTTGGTTTTATATCAAAAACTTGATACTGGGTAAAGTAAAAATCCTTTTCCCCTTTTCCCAGGGAAGGAAGCCATTCGGGTAAAAAATAACCATTTTCCTTTTGCCCTGTTAAACCACCTACCTGAAATTCAACATTGTCGAGAATCAGTCGGGCTTCAGGTTTTATGGCTCTTATCAGTTGCTGTTCATTGGTTAAATTAGTGTAATCGAAGCAGGCAATATTTTTTCCTAAGTAAAAAGATCTTTTCAATAAACCATTTTCGATAATCAATATATTATTTTCCTCCTTTACGGTTGTTTTTTGAGGAATATTATGAATAAGCCAATCAAGTTTCGTTGACTGCGCATGGAGGCTGTCAGAAAACAGGATAAAAAAAATCCCTATGTATTTCATTATTTTACAATTTGCACTAAAAATAAAAAAGGGAATGATAAAATAATCACTCCCTGCTAATAAATATAGTTTATAAATACATTAAATTAACTCTTTCTTGTGCCGGCAAAAACCAGCGCACCACCAGCAATAGCTATATCCTTTAGTATACTGGCTGTAGCAGCCTGGTCACCAGCCATGGCACCTTTTAGATGAATAACTAATACAAATACCAATAATAAAATGGCTAATAAAACAGAAGCCAGTTTTGCCATTTTATCTGTTAAAATGGCTGCCGCAGCGGCAACTAAAGCAATTCCTGTTAAATATACCCAGAGGACTCCTCCTGGTATTGCAGCTGGTACCATTCCTGCCATAGCCGGACCACTAATGAAATGAAATAATCCAAAAATAGCCATTGGAATGGCTAAAAGGTACTTTCCTGATTTGATAAAAGCATCCATTTTAAATAGTTTTATGGTTAAAAATAAGTGATTCCTGAATTTAACAAATTTTATGGGTAAATACATATTATCTACCTATAATTATTGTTTTATTTTCAGAAATCCACCTTATCCCTTTTGAAATACTTTTATATAATCGACAACAAACCAACGTGGGAAAACCGTTCTGGCATCAGGTGAGCCTGGAAAATTTCCCCCTATGGCTAGATTGATGATAAAAAAGAAGGGCTGATTAAAGGGATAAGGCTGACCATTCAAGTCGGAAGGAGTGATTTGATGATAAACGACATTATTTACCAGCCATTGAATCTTATTTTCCTCCCAAATAATTGAAAATACATTAAAGGAAGTATTAAAATCATATTCACCTGAGGAAAAGGTAGCGCCGGTTCTGAAACGATGCTGTGCCAGAGTTGCACCAAAATGTGCCGTTCCAACTACTCTGTTTATTTTATCCCCACTTGCCTCCATAATATCTATTTCTCCACAGGCAGGCCAGGAAACCTGAGGAATATTATCCCCTAACATCCAAAGCGCTGGCCAATAACCCTTTCCTTCAGGAACGGCTGCCCTTATATCAATCCGTCCATATTTGAACGATTTCTTTCTTTGCGTTGTCAGCCTGGAAGAGGTATAATTTTTACCCCCAATCGTTTCCTTTTTTCCCTCAATAATTAAATATCCATCGGAAAGTTGGGCATTTTTTTCCTGATAAAACTGTAATTCATTATTTCCCCAGTTACAGTTTCCAGGACAACCATCGCCCAGTTCGTAGTTCCAAACCGCAGTATTTAGATTAGTCCCCTGAAAATTCTCCTCCCAAACTTTAGTAAAGCCTGTATAAGTGTCAGGTGAAATATAACCTGTCTTGGGGATATTAATCTTATCAACCAAACTAAAATCGTCATTAACCAGCGTGATGGTGGTTCGAATAGGTTCACTTAAGGTTGCATTTAAGGACTGAAGGAGCACTATCTCTATTTTCTCATCAGTCTCTTTAACGGCATCGCCAAATATTTTAATAGGAATAGACACTGAAAGCTCTCCAGGTTTCATAAATATTTTGCCCTCTGTAATGGCTTCATAATCAGAACCAGGAGTAGCTGTTAATCCATTTACCTGATATTTAACCATCACCTGGGTTCTGTTTTCCCCTTTCAGTTGAATACCTAACTGTATGGTGGTGTCTTTATTACCCTCGGGAATGGAGAGTGTTTGAGCTATGAAAGATACCTGCGGTGCATTATAATCAGGCAACTCAGCGATTTCCCCCTCCTTAAAACACCCTTGAAGCAAAAGTAAAAAGGGTAAAAATTTTAATATATATCCTACGTTTTTCATTTAGTCCTTTTTTTGAAATACTCTCACATAATCGATAGAAAATCGAGCGGGGAAAGCCTTTGCATCAACGCCCATTTTTCCACCCAGATTACCCCCTACGGCAAGGTTCAGAATGATATGAAAAGGTTGATCAAAAGGCCATTGTTTACTATTTGCCATTGCTTCTTTATAGAAAGTAAAATAGATTTTCCCGTCAAATAAAAAATCCATTTTTTCAGGCGTCCAGTTAATAGCGTATAAATGATAATCTTCGTGTGGTTTTATTTTACCAACGCCTCCTCCCTTTTGCGTACCAATCATGTGATTGAAAGCTTCTGTATGAACAGTGCCAAAAATAGAATCCTGAGCAAACCCTACATGTTCCAACAAATCAATTTCGCCACTTCCTGGCCATTCTCCGTAGTTATTTTTCTCTGGCAAGAGCCAGATAGCAGACCAAGTACCTAAGCCGATGGGTGTTTTTGCTCTCATTTCAAAATAGCCATATTTCCAGGATGCCCTATTCCTGGTAAGTAACCTCGCAGAAGTATATTCCTTCCCTCCCATTTTTTCTGGTCGGGCCTCAATGGTCAATTTTCCATCTTTTACAGAAGCATTGTCGATATCTGCCTCAGTATAATATTGCCATTCATTGTTCCCCCAACCACAAATTCTGGGACAACCATCACCCACATCATAAGTCCATTTACTGGCATCAGGCAATCCCACTGTTGAAAATTCGTCAGACCAGACAAGTTTATACTTTTTAGGCGGTTTTGACATGGAAAACAACAAAAAAGTGCACAGAATTGAATAAAAAGTTAAGTGTTTCAAAATTTAAACGTTTATCGGGCTTCAAAATATAATTCAAACCAACCACCTCCTTTTAAAAATGGCGTTCTTACAATCATCTCTTTTTCAGTTAAACGCATAATGTCATAGACATTCGAGGCATCCCAAACCCCCATAAAAGCACCTACGGGCAGTTCAATACGTGGAACACCCGCGGGACCAATGGGAATAAGTTGCCATTGAGGTTTCCCTGGCAAAGAAAAAGGTACTGGTTTATATCCATTCCAAGGGTCAACGGTTAATCCATTATTATCATAAATAAATTTGTTTTCTGCCCAGGCAAAACAGAAATTATCATCGTACTGCTCATTCTGAAGACCGTTCAATGGGGAAGTGTACCATTCAGCAGAACCTGGCGTTGGACCAACTGCTACTGCACCTGCTTTTTTGCTAAAAGCCCAACATTTTCGACTCGTTGGGTCACACCCACCCGCTAAAAGGGTCGCCAAACCTGTACAAGGAGTAACCGCATCTTTGGGTATAACCACGGAAAAACTTTGCTGTCCGGTGCCAGAGCCACCTTTAAATGATCCTGACCAAATAATATTATATCGGCCTGCCTTTGGAAAATAAAAGGTATCTAATCCATTTTTTGTTCTTTCAGGACTGGCTCCTACGGCCGACCATAAACGATCAAAAACCAAATCACTTTTTTCACTAACCACCACCCGATTAGAATCTGTTTTTAACTGGACTAGCGAAAGGGTTGGCAAATTTGGTAATTTTCCTAATTGAATATCAGGTTCCTGATAAGATTCACATCTTAAAAACAGGATACTTGTGAACATAAAAACGGGTAATCCCCTGGATAATTTATAAAAAAATGGTTTCATAATCTTTAGCTTTTATGTGGATTAATAGCCCTGATTTTGGGTAACAGCCCCATTACTAGCCTGAATCTGAGATTGAGGAATTGGAAATACCTTATGAATGTTTTCCTTATATCCTAATGGACCCAAAAAACTTACCGCTCTACCTGTTCTCACCAAATCAAAAAACCGATGTCCTTCCATGGCCAGTTCTAATCTTCTTTCATTGTAAATAGCCTCTAATAATGTATTTCCTGAAGAGGTTATTTCTGGCAATTTAACTCTTACTCTTACCTGATTCAATGCATTTCTGGCACTGGTCTGATCGCCTGACTGGAAGGAGGCTTCTGCAAAAAGAAGTAAAACATCAGCGTATCTAATCACACGGTCGTTTGTTCCACCATTAGGATTTGGGTCTCCAAAAGTGGCTTGCTCACTTCTATTATTAAAGTATTTTTTACTGTAATAATCATATGGATACCCTCCTGTTGCTTCTTTGGTAAAAATTCCACGATCACCCATTGGCTCACCCACTCTAAAAACGGTTGCTTTTAATCTTGGATCTTCTGTGCCTGAGGATAGAAAAGCGTCAACCAAATTTTTGGTAGGGATATTGAATCCATATCCATCAAATTGTCCTCTTGCACGAACAAAAACATTGGTAAAGGTCCCCTCGTTATTATTGTTATTTCCCCAGTTTCCTCCTGACTCTGTCATGTACTGTATTTCAAATACAGATTCTACGCCATTTTCTCCTGCTTTTGTGAAAATGCGATTGAAATCAGGCTCTAATTTGTACTCCCCGGACGAAATTAGGGCTTCTCCTACCTTTTTTGCGTCGGCCCACTTTTTACGCCAGACCAACGATTTTAAAAGTAAGCCCTGAGCAGCACCTTTTGTTATTCTTCCCAAATCAGCCTGCGTATATTGACTTCGAAGTGGAAGATTTGAAATAGCTATGGTTAAATCACTTTCGATTAAATTCCATATATTTTCAGCAGAAGAACGGGGCATTTTATATTCTGAAGGAGATAAAAGACGATCTACCTTTGGAACATCACCGAAAATAGTAACCAAATTATAAAAAAACCAGGCTCTTAGGAAATAGGCTTCACCCAAAATCCTTTTCTTTAATTTTTCGTCCATAACAATGGCGGGAACTTTCTCAAGCACAATATTTGCCCTGTTAATCCCTTCGTAATCAGCGGCCCATTCGGCAGCCAGGTAACCAGTATTTACAGGACCTTGAAATTGTTCAAGGGCAGCCAAAAGAGGCTGATCATTATCACCAGAACCACCTTTTACAGCGTCATCGGACATAATATCGCCCCAAAACCAGCGAAAATGCCCTTCAGGCGACATTTCAAATTGTAACGCAGCATAAGCAGCATGAATGGCAGATACTGCGTCTGCTTCCGTCTGATAAAAGTTGTCAAGGGTTGTACCAACCAGTGGTTTTTTATCTAACAATAATTCTTCACAACTGCTTACCGAAAATAAAATCAGGAGTACACACCATTTATTAATACTAAGATTCTTCATTTGATTATTTTTAAAATCCAAGTTGTAAACCCAATGAGGCCATTCTAGCTTGTGGATAGAAACCCTGGTCAATACCTAATTCAAGGGAACCACCGACACTTCCAATCTCAGGATCCAACCCAGAATATTTTGTCAAGGTCCATAAGTTTTGACCGCTAAAATAAATTCTGGCTTTATCAATTTTCCATTTTTTCAACAACCTATGTTTCAAATCATACCCCAGTTGAATATTTTTTAATCGCACAAAGGAACCATCTTCAATAAATCGGTCCGACACCCTTGCGTTCTTATTTGGGTCATTTATATTAACTCTTGGCTCCGAGTTTGAAGTACCTGCACCAGTCCATCTGTTTAAAACAGATTGAGGTCTGTTGGAATAGAAAAAGTCATACCTGAATATGCCATTATAAATGTCATTTCCCTGCGTTCCCTGAATAAAAATACTTAAATCAAAACCTTTCCATTGTACCTGAGAAGTTACCCCGTACGTAAAGGAAGGAGTAGGGTTGCCTATATACGTTTGATCTGTTTCATTGATGATACCGTCACCATTCAAGTCTTTAAAACGAATATCTCCAGGAGCTGTTTTTTCATTTTGAAAAGCGTGAGCCTTAACTTCCTCCTGCGATTGGAAAATACCATCTGTCACGTAGCCATAAAAGGAAGCGACGGGGTATCCCACATCTGTTCGGGACACATTACCAGCAGAAAAAACATTCCCGGTGATGATAGGTTCTCCACCAAGACCCAGACTTAAAACCTCTGACTTGACGAAGCCAATATTTGCTCCAAGACTATAATTCAATGATTTCTTTTTTCCTTGATAAAGTAAGGATAATTCCAGGCCATTATTTGCCATGGTACCCACATTCTGAAAAGGAGCCCTTAATCCAACAAGGGTAGGAATCGGTATCCTTGCGAGCATATCTCTGGTCGTTTTTTTGTAATAATCTGCCGTAAAATGAAATTTTCCATTGAACATTTCAAGATCAAGCCCCACATTAATTTGCTCCCCTGTTTCCCATTTCAAATCTGGATTACTGGCCTCTAAAGGCGTACTTCCGCTGGTAATGGTTTCAGATGAACCAAAAGTATAATTCTGACCGGGATAAACAATGGTAGTATAACTATACTCACCAATTCTGTCATTACCATTTTGCCCCCAGCTAGCTCTCAGTTTCAGAAAATTTAAAGCTTCTAATCCCCAGAAATCCTCTCTGCTTACGACCCAACCAGCCGAAACAGAAGGGAAGTAGCCATACCTGTTATTTTTACCAAATCTGGAAGAACCATCCCTTCTAAGGGTGGTAGATAACAGGTATTTATTGTCGTAATCATATTGAAAACGGGTGAAAAAAGATAGCATTCCAGAGGCCGATGCGAAATCACCAGAGCCTTGTGATTCTCTTGGTGCAATGGTATTTCCCAAAAAAGCATCTTTCACCTGATTCGAGGGCAGATTGGTATTTGAACCCGTTAAAAAATAATAACTATTTGCCAGTGCCGTTGAGCCAAACAGAGCATTCAACTTATGTTTCTCTTTGGTGTAGTCCCAGGTCAATACATTTTCCCATTGCCAATTTTGCCAGGAAAAATCGTTTTTTATTACCGTATTGACTGGGTTTCGCTCGCTGGCCGGAGCATCATTACTGGCTGGATCAAGACTTAGGTTGAAAATCGGGATAAAAATGGACTGGCTGGCAAAAGTCTCATCCCTATTGAATGAAGACCTGAAAACCAAGCCCTTTCTTATATTTACATCTGCTTGAATACTGCTTAAAACCCGATTGCTTTGCCAGGTATTATGATGATTTTCAATAGCATTTACTGGATTTGCCAAATCAGTATCCACATAAATGGAATAATTGTAAGTTCCATCAAATTTACGGATGGAAGTCACCGGGTCAATATTTAAGGCCCTTACTAATGGCGTATTAAATTCATTATTCTCAGGAAGTCCATTTCTATTCAGATTGGTATAAAGAACATTTCCACTTATTTTTAGCCAGGGTTTTAGTTGCTGGCTAATATTCAGTCTGGCCGTATATCGCTCAAAACCCGATTTTGCTCCCCCAACAACGCCTGCCTGATTAAAATAACTACCGCTAAGAGCGAAGGTTGACAATGCTGAGCCACCCGTTAGAGATAACTGATGACTTTGAACGGGGGCAACCTGGAAGATGGCTTCTTGCCAGTCAGTTCCTTTTCCCAAGGCTTCCGGATTTGAAAAAGCAGCTAAAGGGGTTTTTCCTCCAGCAATATGGGCTTCATTTGATAAGATGGCATATTCTCTGGCATCGAGTAAATTCATTTTTTTCCAGGCTTGTTGCTGGCCAAAATAATTTTCATATTGGATAGAACCATATTGCTTCTCTGCCATTTTTCCAGTTTTCGTTGTAATGACAACTACTCCATTGGCACCTCTGGAACCATAAATAGCCGCTGACGCTGCATCTTTCAATACATTTATGGTAGCAATATCTCCTGGATTTAAAAAATCAATACCTGAAACCGGAACACCGTCAACTAAATAAAGAGGCTCACTATCATTGATAGTACCCGTTCCTCTAATTCTTACGGAAAGAGTACTTCCTGGTGAACCAGAATTTTGAGTTACTTGTACACCCGCCGTTTTTCCTTGAATAGCCTGTTCCGCTCTTAATAAAGGAACGCCCTCTAAATCTTTTGAGGAAACCGTTGATACGGCACCAGAAATAGAACTTCTAATCTGAGTGCCGTAACCAACTACTACAATTTCGTCCATAACAGAGGAGGAAGGGTTCAATAATATTTGAAAAACGCGCGTATTTCCAACTAAAATCTCCCTTGTTTCCATACCCAGATAGGAAATAATTAAAACACTTTTTTCATTAGGAACGGTTAATTCAAAAGTTCCATCCAATTCGGTAACAACGCCGTCTTGGGTATTTTTAATCAAAACGGTGACACCTGTAAGTTTTTCATTACTTCCACTTTCCGAAACGGTACCCGTAATTTTTATTTGTCCAAAGACTGCATTACTTCCTACAATGGAGGCAAGAATCAATAAGCATTTTAAAAGCCTCATTCCCATCAATTTGTTAGTTTATTTATGGATTTATCACCAATTTGCGTACATCTCTCTTTTCTCCCTGGTATATTACCCCCCAATAAACGCCTGGCTGAAGACCTGATACATCTATGTTTAGTAATTGTGTAGCCTTGGGTAAAGTGTAGGCTTGGCAAATACGACCAAGGGCGTCCATTAACATCCATCGAGCTGGTTCTGAACCAGCTAATTTTAAATTCAACTGAATCTCATCGGTTGCTGGATTTGGAAAAATGCTGAACAGCGGTGCGAAACTAATATCCCTGGCATCTGTCGTAGCGCAATTTGTACAGGCATTAAAACAAGCGACACTTAAAACGCTATCCTTACTTACCGTTAAAACCCTGTTTGTAAATCCACCTGTTGTAACAGTACAAGATTCTCCACCTTTAAATTCTTCCTGAGCTGTCCAGCCGTCAATTTGATATTTAAATTCAAATTTTCCATCTGGTAAATTAATTTCAGCCGTCCAGATTTTATCATTATCGTCGTCTCTCATTGGATTTTTATTTGCCGACCATTCATTGAATTGACCACTCACATAAACACCAACAAACGATTTCGCATAAGATTTCATATTTACCCTAAAAGTTACTTTTCTGGTTACTTGCACACCGCAATTTGCTACAGTTGTGCATTGTCCAAAACAGGTATTTAAAATGGTATCTTTGGTAAAGGGTCCCATTTTTCTATCATTATAATTATCTGCATTGGCACAAGCCAGTCCGCTTATATTTTCTTTACAGCTATAATCAGCACAAGCGCCATTGGTAAAAGTATAAAAAGAGGTAAAGCCAATCGGTCTTTCAAAGGTGATAGAGTAAATACCGTCTTTATCAGCATCTTTTAAAGGGAAGTTTCCTGGAACACCAAAATTTCCACCACCTGCAATAAATATACCTGTTGGAGAAACAGTGATATGCTGTGTTCCAACATTAACTGTAAATTTCACCGCTTTCCCGCAAGCATAGCAACTATTGAAGCACACAGTATCTGTTTTAACACCTGAAGCTGGAATCACCAGATTTCTGTTGGTATAGCCACCATCTGTTACCGTACAGGTTTCTGTACCTAAAAATTCTTCTTGTTTTGCCCATTTATCAAGTTGAAACTTATATTGTATCGTTCCAGGATCGAGAGACAATCTGGTTGTCCAGATACCGTCTTTATCATTGTCTTGAAGTGGATTAGAGCTATCAGACCAGTTATTAAATGTTCCACTGATATAAACCGTTTGAAAAGTTCCGGTATACTTCTTCATATCAACGGCAAAATCAACATCAATTTTACTTGGAGCAGCAGCTGTACAAATCTTAATATCATCTATATAATTTGTGTCGGAAGAAGTCGCACCTGTTTTTCCGAAATCTGGAAACAGAACAATAGTCTGGTAGGTAAAATTAGCCGCTGGTTTTTTAGGATCTTCTAAAGACGGTAAAGTTGGGTCAAAACAAATTTCCACCCATTCTTTTGCTTTTGGAACTTCCACCTGTTGCACCCAATTGGCACCACCTGTTGAGGCACCTTCTAGTTTTAAAGCAAAAACACCCGCTTTTTTCATCCAGACCTTCATACATATCTTTGAGCCTGGTTTGCCTAAGTTTACAGGGATTTTCGGATTCGGGGAACTAAAAGCGCCCGCCCATGTTTGACTGTCTGCTGGTTTAAATATTTCAATTACTTTTTTACTGTCATTTCCAGAAGTTATTGAAGGGTTATTAACCACTTTATTTTTTTGTCCATCTAATCCACTGCCAAAATATTGGAAAACGGTTGTAGTAGAATCTACTTCGAAATCTAATACTGTCTTGCATCCTGGAGCAGGAGGAAGTTTCAGAATAAAATCATCCAGATAAGAAGTTCCAGCAGATTGAGCACCGGTTTTTCCAAAATCAACAAATATTACCATTCTTTTATAACTGAAGCCCAATGCTGCTTTGAAAGGATCTTCAATAGAAGCCTTACTCACATCAAAACAAATTTCAACCCATTCTTTTGCTTTATTTACAGGTTCCGTAAGAGTCCAGTTAGGTCCCCCATTGGTTGATCCTTCAAATTTTAAAGCAACATTTCCAACCTGATTCATCCATACTTTCATACAAACAACAGACCCTGGCTTACTTAAATCTACAGCCTTGTCGAAGTCAGGTGTAATGAATGCACCAGCCCAGGTTTGAGCATCCGCAGGTTTTACGTATTCTGCTACTTTCAAACTGGTATTTAAACCTGTTGCACTGGGGTTATTAATAATTTTGTTTTTTTGACCATCCAGTCCGCTACCAAAATATTGAAAATCTTTGCTGGTTTCTGGTTTCTCAAAATCCAAAATAACCGTTTGTCCCTGCATGGAATTTATGGAAAGAGAAAAGCTAAAAAGTAAATAAAGTAATTTTTTCATGCTTGCGTATTTTAGGAAATAAAAGTTTACAAAACAAAACTACTCTTTGTAAGCATTAATCCTATATTTTGTATTACAACACCATTACAACACCCAAATTAAATTACATCATTCATTACATCATTACTACATCAAATGATAATTATTAAAAGTTATCATTACTAATGTATCTTTACAAAAGCCTTTATGGTTATTGTTTATCAAAAGAAAATCATGAATCATTTTAGGATAAAAATTATTTTCATCTCCTTACTTTTTATTATTCCTACTTTCTCAATTAGTCAGGGACTGCCCTTTATTTCAAATTTCGAGAAAGGAACCTACCAGGGTGGTACTCAAAACTGGGAGATAACCTGTCATGAAAATGGCGTTTTACTTGTAGCTAATAATGACGGTTTATTAGAATATGATGGATATTCCTGGCGAAAATATCCTGTGAAAAATCAAACCATTGTGCGTTCCGTTCTTTTGGACAAGGAAAATAAAGTATATGTTGGGGCACAGGGAGAGTTTGGTTATTTTGCTCAAAAAAATAATAGTACCAAATCATATTTTTCCTTTCAAAAACAATTTGATTCGCTGGGATTAAATCTAGAAGATATCTGGGATATCGTTCAAGATAACAAAGGCACTATTTATTTTTATTCCGGCAGGAAATTATTCAATCTTAAAAAAGGAAAATTAAGCTACAATGAATTACCATCCGATATTTCCTATTTAGGTTTTGTAAATAATCAACTTTTTATTCAATGTTTACAAGAGGGACTTTTTAAGCTAGATGATAAGGAAAATATAGTCTTTCTGACTGATATTGCAGCGAAGGAAGGTCCTGTTACTAAAATTATGCCTTTTCATAAGACTACTTTATTGGTAACAACTTTAGAAGGTTCCGTTTACTTTTTAAATAATAATAATTTGCGCTTATGGCTGGTCGAGTCCCACGAATACCTCAAACGCAATAAAATTTATACGGCAACCCTACTGAATAATGGACAATTTGCTTTAGGAACCTCAAGAGGAGGAGTCGTTATTATGGACAAAAAGGGTAAAACCCAATTTATTCTCAATAAATCCAATGGACTTATTAACAACAATGTACTTAGCCTTTTTAATGATAAACAAGGAAATCTTTGGGCTGGAACGGACAATGGAATCTCTTGCATTCAACTTATATACCCTTTCACTTATCTTTTCCCCGATGAAAATATGGGAGGCACTGCCTATTCTGCCATAAAAAAAGGAAAAGATTTCTATTTTGGAACGGTAAACGGTCTTTATAAACATACCGCAGAAGAAAATGGCAGTCTGGCTAATTCCATAGGCAGATTAGTTCCAAACACCGAAGGTCAGGTGTGGCAAGTACAATCCATTGGTAAAGAAATATGGATAGGACACCATCTCGGTGCTTTTGTATTAAACGAAAACAAGGAGTCTAAACATATTTTAAAAAATACAGGCGCCTGGATATTTAAAGAGATTGCTGGAAATAAGAATAAATTACTTTGTGGTACTTATGATGGAGTTCATGTACTGGAAAACAAAAAAGGCAGCTGGATGGCTTCAGAAAGATTACCTGCTTTTGAAGAGTCTTCCAGAATTATGGTTCAGGAATCAAATTATTCTTTTTGGATTGCCCATCCTTACAGAGGAATTTTTAACTTGGAACTAAATGAACCTAATTTATTATCCGCTCAAATAAAATATTTTAATTCAAAGCAAAAATTACCCTCTAATAATGGAAATTCCGTTTTTACCTTGCAAAATCAAGCTGTTTTTACAACCGAAAATGGTATTTACAGATACGATCCCATTCAACTTTCCTTTTTTCCATATACCTTATTAAATCAGGTTTTTGGCACTTCCACCAAAGTAAAAACCTTGAAGGAGGGATTCAATGGAACTATCTGGTTTGCTCAAGGGGATGATGTCGGGTATTTAGTACGATCAAAAAATGAAAAAGATTCCGTCGTTTTTAAAAAGAAACAGATTCCCTATTTAAAAAATAAACTGGTTGGTGGTTTTGAATTTATCTATCCTTATGAAAAAGATAAAGTACTTTTTGGCACAGATAAAGGTTTTCTATTTTACAATGAAAAAATTCAAAACAAATATCCTGACAAAATTTTATGTCGACATTTTACCTTTGATGAAAACTTAAATTCGGCCACTTTTGAATATGCATTACCCTATTTATCGCAAAGCTTAAACGTAAAATATACTACAAAATTAGAAGGTTTTGAAAAAACGTGGAAAACCTGGACAACGGAAAATAAAATTTCTTACAGCAATTTACCTCCAGGCGATTATCAATTTTTAGTTAAAGCGAATGTAGATGGGTTAAAAACCTGGAAACCACTCCAATATTCCTTTACCGTCAATCCTCCCTGGTACTTAAGTCGTGGGTTCAAGTTTTTTTATCTTTTTATTGTTATACTGGCCATTTTCCTTTTATTATTTATTCCTCGAAAAAGATTCGACAGGGAAAAGAAATTAATGGTACAAAAACTTCAAAAGAAGACGCTATCGGAGAAAATTAGGGCTGACAAAGCTTTAGAGGATATTGTTCGATTGGAAAATGAAAAATTACAACTTGACAATGATACCAAAAATCAGGAATTAGCCTCCACAACATTGCATTTATTACAGAAGAATGAATTAATTCAAGACCTCAGTACAAAACTTAGCCAAATCAGCAAATCAAGTAAGGAAAAAGAGACGAAACAAGCTATAGATCAATTACTCAATAAGGTAGCCAGTGACCACCAGATGGATGAAGACTGGGAAATTTTTGCCCTCCATTTTAATCAGGTTCACCTTGATTTTTTACACAGGATAGTTGAAAAATATCCAGACATTACTCCAAAAGATCAAAAATTGTGCGCCTTTTTAAGGATGAATCTATCGTCGAAAGAAATAGCTCCTCTACTGGGAATTTCCATCCGAGGGGTTGAAATAAGTCGTTACCGATTAAGAAAAAAGCTTCACCTGAGTGCTGATGATAATCTTTCTACCTTCATTTTACATTTTTAACCAAATCAATGGATTTCTGATCGGTAAATTTCTAATTACCTCTTCATTTTCAGGAAAACGGTTTAAATTTCCCCAGGTATTTAACCACGATTGATTTTTAAATGCCATTGCGCCAAACAATAAAAATGGCTGAGCCACCGGCCATTCTTCCCAATACATCACATCCTTAGTATAAGGCCATTTATTTTTATCTTCAATATATGGGTATATAAATGAAATTCCCTTTTTCATTGTTCTTCCATCAGGAAGGGAAAAATTCCACAAATTTTTATCGGCTAAAAGATGACAAATCGTCGCCATGGCATCTAAATTAAACAAGGAGTAACCAAAGGGCTTCGTTCTTGCTAATTCCAGTGGAAAAGCCCCTTTTTGATCCATTTGATTTGGTAATATAATGGTTTTAAATCTATTTGCACAAGTATCAAGCAATGCCTGATTTCCCGTTAATTTAGCAAATGCTGCTACCTGCATGACCCAGCATGTTCCGTGATTGTTTTTGGCATTTCGCTCATCAATACCATATTGATGCGTTGTCACCCACGATAAATATTTCTCAAACCAGTTTTTAACTCCTTTAATTTCTTCTTTTTTGTTTGGTAAAGCCTTTTCTATAACCCTTAAACTTTGTGCCACTTCGATCATTTGGATCATATCAATAATACCTATACCACGGCCTGTTACTCTTCCCTTTATAGCCTGGGCATAAAGAAGAGAAGGATTCATCAGCGTTTCCTCCTTTAGAAACCATGCCTGGTAATGTTTAAAAGCTTGCTCTGCATAAACTTTTTTATGCTCTAAAACATACGCAGACGCCAGTATTCCAACTATCTGGCTGAAACGGATCATCGCTTTCCTATGGGACACAAAATTATTGGGATTACTCATTCCATCTCTTTGAATATAAGGACTGTCTGGACTAACCGGATTTTCCCACCAATAATCTCCCTCTGAATAAAAGTCATGTTTTCCCCCGGCTGAACGAGGAGAAGATTCATTGGTAACCGTTATCGGTTTTTCAATCATAGCCTGTTTCGCCAGACTTATGATTTTATTTTTATAGGCCTCATCCATTATGTGTTTTTCAATCCATCCCGATTGAGCGCCAAGGAAATGAAGGGAAAGCATCAAATAAAGGACAAAGGCATATTTTCTTTTGATCATCATAGCGGGAATTAAAAAACTTGAACCTCTACAAGATTACTTAATTTTATTATCTTACTATTTAAATAAGGAATAAAAATTATTTATCTTGTCAGTATGAAACCAATAGTACAAATATCCTTAGACCTCACAAATATTGATGAGGCATTAGTGACCGCAGCTATGGCACTTCGCGCTGGCGTCGATTGGCTGGAAGCTGGAACACCCCTCATTTTAGCTGAGGGCTTGCATGGCGTAAGGAAACTTCGTGAAGCTTTTCCTGGTATTCCCATTGTTGCAGACCTGAAAACCATGGATGGTGGTTATCTCGAAGCAGAAATGATGGCAAAAGCAGGTGCAACGCATGTTGTTGTCATGGCTCGTGCTCATGAAGAAACCATTAAATGTGTTGTTCAGGCTGGAAAAGACTATAACATTCAGGTAATGGGCGATAATCTTGGCTGTCCTGATATGGTGGCCGGAGCCAAATGGCTGGAAGATCTGGGGTGCGATTTTGTTATCCACCATATTGGTTATGACGAACGCAGAGGCATTGCCGCCCGAGGTCTTCGGATGCCAAATCCATTGGATCAGCTAAGAGAAGTCGCTGAAGCTGTTCGTATTCCCGTTCAGGCTGTTGGAGGCCTATCTCTGGAACAGGCCATTCAATGTCCTCTTTATGGTGCACCTTTGGTGGTTTTAGGCGCCCCTTTAACTATTGATGCAGATGCCTTTAAAACGGCAGATGGTAATCTAGAGGCCTCCCTTAGATTAATTTGTGAAAAAATACATGCATACAAGGATGTTCCTGTCCGGAATGATTAAAATATAAAAATATGTCCAGTTTATTAAATCCCGCAGTAGTAAATTTTGCTCCTGAAAAAGGGTCTGTGGAAATTCGTGAAATCGCTGTCCCAGAAATTGGCGATGATGATGTATTGTTAGAAGTGGCCAATGTTGGTGTTTGCGGAAGTGACCTGCATCAATGGACCGCCGATCATAGCTGGCCTGTAAACTATCCGGTAGTTTTAGGTCACGAATTTGGTGGTCTTATTGCTGCCGTTGGTAAAAATGTCTCTGTCTGGAAGGAAGGTGACAGGGTGGTTAGTGAAACAGCCGCTATCATTAATCCTAATAGTCCTATGTCAAAAACAGGATTATATAATCTCGATCCTGACAGAAAAGGATTTGGATATGGCGTTAATGGCGCAATGACCCGTTATGTTAGGGTTCCTGCACGGTGTCTGCACAAAGTTCCCGCTCAATTGTCCTTCGAAGAAGCTTGTCTGACGGAGCCTTGCTGTGTCGCCTATAATTCCGTAGCTGTAAATAGTTCTGTAAAACCAGGTGATCGTGTTATTGTTATTGGCCCTGGGACCATTGGTATTTTATGTGCCGCCGTAGCTCGTATTTGTGGTGCTGAAGTAGCTGTAGTTGGTCTTGAATCTGATAAGTTTAGACTTGATATTGCAAAACAATATGGTTGTGAACCTATCATTGGAGATGCCACTGAATGGGCAAAAAACAGGGACGGACTGGGTGCCGATTTGATTGTTGATGCCGCAGGGGCAAGTGTTACTTTGAAAATGGCGCTTCAATGGGTCAGACCTAACGGTCAAATAACTAAAGTGGGCTGGGGTCCTCAACCTTTGGGCTTTTCTCTCGATCCTTTGGTTCAAAAAAATGTAACCTTAAAAGGTAGTTTCAGTCATAACTGGCCCATCTGGGAGAGGGTAATTGCACTCCTCGCAAGTGGTAGCCTCAATGTTAAACCCATCATCGGTGGCGTTTGGGCTATTGATCAATGGAAAGAGGCTTTTGAAAAAATGCACCACGGCGAAGTAGTCAAAAGTGTCCTAAAACCCTTCTGATATGCGCCTTAAAGGTAAAGTTATTATTGTTACAGGAAGTACTACCGGTATCGGGAAAGCTATGGCTTACCGCTTTGTTCAGGAAGGTGCCAAAGTAGTTATTCACGGTCTGGAGAAAGATTGGGGAGAGGAGGTTATTCATGCCCTGGGTAGCGAAAATGCTGCTCTTTGCATAGGCGATCTTCAAGAGGAGGCAACCATAAAAGCATTGGCAAATTGTGCTCTTTTTTCGTTTGGGAAATTAGATGGGCTTATCAATAATGCAGCTTGGGTAGTATCTTCTAATCTGGAGACTACCAGCACCCCATTTTTTGAAAAAGTACTGAAAATAAACACCATAGTTCCCTTTCTTTTAATTAAAGAATGCCTGCCTTATTTAACAAAACAAAAAGGCGCCGTGTTAAATATTGGTTCCGTAAATGCTTATAGTGGAGAACCTGATCTACTAGCCTACAGTGTGTCAAAAGGTGGTTTGATGACCCTCACCAGAAATTTGGGGGATACCTTACACAGGGAAAATGGCGTTAGGGTCAATCAGATAAACCCTGGCTGGGTATTGACAGAAACAGAACAAAAAAGAAAAATAGCCCATGGATTAGCAGAAGATTGGTTCAGTAAAATTCCTTCTGTTTTTGCTCCTTCAGGTCGGCTTATAAAACCAGAAGAAATTGCCGCCGCCGCAGTCTATTGGCTGGGCGACGAATGTGGCCCCATTTCAGGTCAAATTGTTGAATTAGAACAACATCCTTTCATTGGAAGAAATCCACCCAAAGATTCTTCTACCATAAATAATTGAAAATGCCTCAATTAGCTGCTTTTCCAAAAGCTTATATGAACGCCCTTTGTAAAGATGGAACCATGAAGGTTTCTGAGTGGATTGATATTGCCTGCAATTTAGATATTGACGGCCTGGAATGGTATGCCGGATTTTTGGAAATGGAAAAGGCTGAAAACTGGAAATTATTTCGACGTCAGGTTGAAGATAAAGGTAGGGTTATCCCGATGATGTGCTGTTCTCCAGATTTTACTCATCCCGATAAGTCATTTCGCGATATAGAAATAGCGAAACAAAAGCATTGGATAGACATGACCTATGCGCTCGGAGGAAAATATTGTAGAGTGCTTTCAGGTCAGAAAAGACCCGAACTATCTATTGACTTGGGTATAAAACTCGCAGCAGACTGCATTCATGAATGCTTACCTTATGCACAGGAGCGTGATATAACCCTAATTATTGAAAATCATTACAAAGATGATTTTTGGACTTATCCGGAATTTGCCCAGAAAATGGATATTTTTTGTGCCTT
>JBEAXK010000016.1:0-19693 GCA_041159865.1 Bacteroidota bacterium | reverse complement strand
GATTTAAGACTTAAAGAAACGGTAGCGCCAACCAAAGAGGTTACTCGATCCACTGTTCAGGCCCAATATGCTGCCATTATTAAGGATTTAACTGAAGCAATTCCCGATTTAGAGGCAAAGGCTAAAGCAACGCTTTATGGAAAAGCAACTCGTCCTGCTGCAGAACACCTTTTAGGAAAAGTATATCTTACTAAAAGCACCTCAGAGGCAAAAGCTTCAGACGATTTAGCTAAAGCGATACCTTTGTTGCAAAATGTAATTAATAATTACGGAATCAAACTTTTACCAGACTTTGGTTTAGTTCATAAAGAGGGAAATGAAATAAATGATGAGGTTATATGGTCTGTACAATATACCCGTGACCCATTAACCAATGGAGGCGGTAATAACGCCCATGTATTCTTTTTAATGGAATATGACGTACAACCAGGAATGCAGCGTGATGTCGTAAATGGTCGTCCTTTCAAACGTTATATGCCAACAAAATATACGCTTGATGTTGTGTTTAAAGAAAGGGAGAATGATAGCCGATACAAAAAGACTTTTAAAGATGTCTATTTCTCAAATAGACCTGGTACTTATAACACCAGTTTTGATGGTTCAAAAACTAAAGTAACCTTTGCTGCTGGAGATACCTGCATCTTTTTACCAGGTTATGAAATGCCTATGGCTGAAAGAGCTGCAAAAAAATACCAGGTATTAGTTCCTTCCCGATATGATGAACGTCTTTTCCCCTCTGTAGCTAAACATATAGATGGCGCAAGAATTGATAGAACCCAATTCGAAGGAGGCCGCGATTATATTGCCTTCCGTTTGGCAGACACTTATTTAATGCTGGCAGAAGCTCAATTACTTTCTGGTAACAAAGATGCTGCAGTAGCAACAATCAATGTAGTTAGAAGAAGAGCAGCGTTTCCTGGAAAACAAGCTGCTATGGAAATTACAGCAGCTCAGTTAAACCTTGATTTTATTATTGAAGAGAGAGAAAGAGAATTAATTGGTGAGCAAATGCGCTGGTTTGACTTGAAACGCTGGGGCATTTTGGTAGAAAGAGTTCAAAAATATAATCCACAGGGAGCACCCAATATCAAACCTTTTCATGTATTGAGGCCTATTCCTCAAGTTCAAATTGATAGGGTCACAGGAAATGCTTCCGCATTCCCACAGAACCCAGGATATTAAAATAATTCTTATATTAGGGGTGGCTTTTAAGTCACCCCTAATTTTTTTACGCTCAAATGATTCTTACCATGAAATTTTCTTACTTCCTTCTCCCCTGCTTATTGACAATCTTTTTTACTGATGCATTGGCACAAAAAAATGAACCTTCCTTTAAGAAACTTTTTAATGGTAAAAATTTAAAGGGGTGGATTGCCTCAGCAGAAAAAGATAGCTGGCAGGTAATAGATGGGGTATTAGATGTTAAAAGTAGCCCGGAAAGGAAAGGGAGCATTTTATGGACAGAAAAAAAATTCGCCGATTTCATTTTTCAAACTGATTTTAAAATGGGCGATGGGGTTGTGGATTCTGGCGTTTTCCTAAAATCAGAGGCAAATCAAATTCAAATGGGTATTTCAGGTTCATTAAAAATAGATAAAACAGGTTCCCCATATATGCCTGGAAAAGGTTATCCAGTCACTGCTGCAAATGTTCCCGAAATTCTAAAACCAAACGATTGGAATACCATGCGGATTAAGTGCGAAGGGAAAAATTTCACCGTCTGGTTAAATGGAAAAGAAGTACTTCAATATTTTTCAGACACGATTCCAGTAGATGGTCCAATTGGCCTTCAATTACATCCAAAAAATATAATGACCATTCAGTTCAGGAATATCCTGATTCAACCTATTTAACCCTATTTAAACATTTTAACAAAAAACAAATGAAATTAAAATTTCGAAAACTTAGCTTGTTGCTCCTCGTACCTTTTTTTCAATTAAAGGTGTTTGGGCAAAATGTACTCTCAAGTCAAGAAAAGAAAGACGGTTGGGAATTACTTTTTAATGGTAAAGATCTTACTGGCTTTAAACAACTTAATGGCGATGCTAAATACCGCGTAGAAGAGGGTGCTATTGTGGGTACAACAGTACCCAACACCCCAAATTCCTTTTTGGCTACTGTAAAGGATTATGGTGATTTTATCCTGGAGGTAGAATTAAAAGTGGATAATTCTATGAATTCAGGGGTACAGTTTAGAAGCCTTTCTTTACCCGAGGTAAAAAATGGTAGAGTTCATGGCTATCAAATGGAAATAGATCCCTCGGAAAGAGCTTGGTCTGGTGGCATTTATGATGAAGCAAGACGAGACTGGTTATATATTCCTTCGATTAATCCGTTATCAAAAACTGCTTTTAAAAAGGACGCCTGGAATAAATATAGAATTGAAGCAATTGGTCCTGTAATTCGTACATGGGTCAATGGTGTTCCCATTTCTGCTTTGATTGATGACTTAACCCTTTCAGGATTTATCGCTTTACAAGTTCACGCCATAGGAAAAGATGCCACCCCTGGAAAAGAAATTCGCTGGAGAAATATCAAAATTAATACGAAAAATATTAAAGCAACACCTCCAGATCAAACTCCTGTGGTTAATTTGCTAACGAATCAACTATCAGAACAGGAAAAATTCCAAGGATTTGTCTCCCTTTTCAACGGCACCGATTTGACGGGATGGAGAAATGTTCATTCTGACAAAACCCCTTCTGTAAGATGGAAAACTCAGGATGGAATTTTAATGGTGGGTGGTTCTGATGGTTCCGAAACGGGAAATGATATCGTGACTAAAGAAAAATACAGTGCTTTTGAGTTAGTTTTTGATTTTAAATTAACAGAAGGTGCTAATTCTGGTATAAAATATTTTGTAGATGAAAAATATGATTCCAACGGGAAATCGGGTGTAGGTCTTGAGTTTCAAATACTGGATGATGCAAAACATCCTGATGCTAAAGAAGGAGTTGTTGGAAATAGAACATTAGGAAGCCTTTACGATTTAATTCCTTCCATAAAAGTAGAACCAAGGTTTCAAAAGAAAATTGGGGACTGGAATACGGGAAGAGTTATTGTTTATCCGGATAACAAAGTACAACATTGGTTAAACGGCTATAAAGTAGTGGAATATGAGAGAAAATCGCCTATTTATAATGCCTTGGTCGCACGAAGTAAATATGTTAAATATCCGGGTTTTGGTGCTGCCGATGCAGGTCATATTCTGATACAGGATCATGGAGATAATGTATCGTTCAAAAACATTAAGATTAGAAAAATAAACTAATAAAGTTTAAATCAATAGCAATGAAAACAAACAGAAGAGATTTTATTAAAAAATCAGTCTTAGCTGGTGCTGCCATTGGCTTCTCTGCTTCAAGCTATGCACGAATTATAGGTGCAAATGATAGAGTTAGAGTTGCCTGTGTAGGATTTTCAGATCGTTTTAGAAGTTCTCATGTTCCTCCATTTAAAGAATTAATGGGATCTATGAATTTTGAAATGGTAGGCGTTTCTGATATCTGGAAAAAACGTAGAGAAGATGGAAAGGCCTTTATTGATAAAGCTTTGGGTACAAATATTACCATGTATCGAAATAATGATGAGCTCTATGCTTCAAAAAGTGTAGACGCCGTTTTTATGAGTACAGCCGATTTTCAACATGCCCTACATACCATTGAAGCGGTAAAGGCTGGTTGTGATATTTATGCTGAAAAACCTTTAGCTGAAACCATGGCTGACAACAGAGCAGTTCTTAAAGCAGTAAAAGAATCTGGTAAAATTGTACAAATAGGTTCTCAAAGAAGAAGCGGTCAGAACTATCATGCTGCAGCTGATTTTATCAAAAGTGGTAAATTCGGACCTATAGTTATGGTTGAATTGATGTGGAACGTTAATCAGCCGGGTCGCTGGAGAAGACCTGAACTGGTATCTCAACTAAAAGAAGAAGATATCGATTGGAAAAGGTATCTTTTAAACAGACCTTTTGAGGCCTTTGATCCAAGAAAATATTTGGAATATCGTTTGTTTTGGCCTTATTCATCTGGCATCCCAGGCCAATGGATGAGTCATCAGATTGATACAGTTCACTGGTTTAGTGGGCTGGCTCATCCACGCAGTGCCGTTGCTAACGGCGGCATTTATCAATGGAAAGATGGCAGAACAAACGCGGATACTTTAACAGTTGTTTTTGATTATGGTCCTGCTGATGATCCAAAATCTGGTTTCCAGGTGCAATTTACAAGTCGCTTCTCCAATGGCGCTGGTGGAACTAAAGAATTATATTATTCCAATGGTGGTATGATTAATTTAGATACCAACGAGATTTCCTCTGAAGGTGGCTTAGGTGAAAGAGAAGCAAAAGCAATGGGTATGAGTGCCAATCTGCTTCAAGGCTTTAAACTTGAAGGGGATAAAGTAGAAACGGGTGCTAATACTGGAGGTGATCCACTTACTTTTAATCATATAAAGAACTGGATGGAGTGTGTTCGTTCAAGAAAGCAACCAAATGCCCCGATTGAAGCAGGTTATCAACATTCTATTGCTACAATTATGTCAACAGCAGCTTACAGAACTGGTGCTCGAGTAACTTTTGATGAAAAGACACAAGAAGTGCTTGCCAATGGTAAACCATTTATGTATTAATAGATTCTAATTTTTATCAAAAGCCCTTTTCCATCTTGTGGAAAAGGGCTTTTTGCATATTTAAAAAAATATAATTTAAATTACCTACCCAAAGAATTTTAAATTAAAACAGTTTGATACCAAAATGTGAGAACATAATTCTAAATGCTTTTACCATCATCATTTTCCAGGAATAAAAAATAATCGTAAGGCTTAATTTCGAAGTGCTTAGTGATTGGTAATTAGGGATTAGGACCTAAACTCAAAATTTGTTCCCTAACGAAAAAAGACGATGCGGACAATGCCTACTTAATGGGATAGTAGAAATACCTCACCAATCACCCAAAAAGCTGCCGAGCAACAGTAAACCGCCAGAGAACTACCCCCCACTAAGAACCAATCACCAATCACCTATTTACTATACTTCTTAATAACCTCCTGAAACCCTTTGTTTCTTCTGATACGTTCGTAATAAAAATAGGTTTCCCCCTCAATGCCTCTTTGCCTGTTATAGGCAAGCTTCTGATCCAAAATTTCAGGCGTTATACTATCTCCACTTCCTATTCCAACCAATATGCCCGGACTAAAAATGAGCTCCTTTGAATTAAATGGGGCCATATTTGTCATCGCCTGATCAAAAGAGGCCTTATAATCATTGAAATTGTAGCGATAAAGCTGTGGATGTATATGATCCACAATACCTCTCCTTAACCATGCAGGCCAGTCTTGTAAATAGTTTTGTAAAGACCAGCTATAGGGAGAAGGTGACCATGATACCATCTGATTTCCTTTTAATGCTTTGATATGCTTAAAAATATATTCCCCAAAATCAGATAATTTATCTGCCCTCCATTGAAGCCAATGTGAATCCAGATAATTTGATGGTGCAGTTCGTCCTGTTTCAGATTTATATAAAGCAGTGACAGAGGAATTATAACCTCCATTTGATGCAAGGGCAGGAAGTCTGTCATCACCTTGAACTCCTCCTAAGTCAGGATATTTTTGAACAACCTCAACCATTAATTTTTTTACAAACTGTTGTACCTCGGGATTAAACGCATCTAACCAGTAAAATTTATTTTTTTCAGTAATATTACCTGAAGCATCCCTTGAAGCCCAGGATGGGTATTTTGAAACTAAGGCTCCTCCTGTATTATCTCCATAAACAGATGCAAATCCATATTCAAACCATGCAACTATTTTTATACCATGTGGTTTTGCTGCTTCTATCATCTCAGCTAATGGATCTCTTCCTGCATATTTCGGATCAATTTCTATGCCCATGTAATCTTTCATTACCTGACTTTTATACTTTGTTTTTGCATCATTATAAGTGACCACAAAAATGGTATTGATTCCAATTTCTTTGCATATATTGATGCACTCTGTAATATTTACTTTAGAGGTAAAAACATCACTGCCCACATCACTTACCCACACCCCTCTCACCATTTTTCTGGTAAAATCACTGGTATTGTAATTACCTATTTTTACTGTGTATGTTTTAACAATCTGATCATCGAATTTTATAGAAAAAATTACCTCTTTACTATAATCAGTCACAGAAGCTGGATCGGGTGTAATGCTTATTGGTGTGACCTTCGCAGGAAACGTCATTTTAAGTTTATATTTTATACCCGAATTTTGATTATAGGTTAGACCAATATAATCGTTACCCGCCTGTGAGAGCTTAACGTTAGAGGGTGTGTTATCATCATTAAGTACCTCTATTCTTTCTACAATATATTTTGCAGGATTTACAGGTTCTTCATTAAGCGTAAAAGTATAGGTCTTTTTTATGGTCTTAGTATATTGAATTTCAAAGTTAACAGGAACTTTAAAATCAACAGGCTTAGATATGTCTGGATTTATACTCAGCGGTGTTATCCCTTTAGGAAAAACAAATTTTATGTTAAAAACTTTACCTATTATGCCATCATTTTCAACTAATGCATCAATTTTAGTATCATTGATATTGTAATTTACGTACAAAAGTTCATTATTTACACTGGTAACTTTAATGCTGTCAATAATAAAATTTTCTAAATTATCAGATGGGAAATCAGATTTTTTACAAGCTGACGTCAATGCTGAAAATGTAAAAAACAATCCTGTTAAAATTTGGAAAACATTCACTCCGTTTTGATTTATAATTTAAAGAAAATAGAATTAGTAGCCATTCTTTGCTATTATTGGTCAAAAATAGGCTAAAAGCGTTAATTAAACTTATTCTACCTCATAGACAACAAAGCCATTTTGAGCAGATAAGCATGCTAATCTCAATTTTCCAGCAGAAGTAGCTGCAAAAGCGGTCTGACAGTAAAAGTCTCCTAATTCTCCAGAATTTCCTCCCAGTCCAACGTCTATTTTCTGCACACCATTCCAAAGCGTAAATTTCGAATTAGCTAATTCAGAATTTATTTCCGTTATACTACTTCTGTAGCCCTTTTTAGTAACATCTAAAAGAACAAATTTACTTGCTTTAGGATTAGCAACATTCGTTGACCAGGAAAAGACCCCCCACATAATGTACTTTCCCCGATTGTGCTCAAATACTTTCATTCCTACGGATGATCCATTGACTAATGCACCTGAAAAGGCAACTGGACTTCCAAAGGTATTATTTAATAAGGTGGGCGTTGAAGTACCTGAATTATAAAAGAATTCATTTGAATTTGGAATGGGTATTAATTCGATATTTGGGCCATCCCCAACCCCGGCACTAACCAATCCACTCAATTTTTGACTTGAGGTAAAAGCAGTTGCCTTTTGTCCTGCCAAAACAGACGCTAATGGAATCGTAACACTGTACATAACAGGATCTTCTTTGGGACTTTTGCGCAATGGGGCTCTGTCAACAAAATAAGCAATGATATTATTGCCTTCCGTTTTTACTTGGAAATTTTGAATAATTCCACCTGAAGGAACAGGAATTCTTGCCACTTCAATCGGAGCATCATTTGGTCCTGTTGCCGGCCAGGCACTAACAACTATTTCACCGCCTTGCCAAGGATTATTGCACCCAAGCAATACAGTTCCTAAATTTTGTAATACTTTAAAACTGGCTTTTTTACCATCTGCATAAGCTACATTGAGATCCGTGGGTTCTGCTGCAGGTGTATTGAGGTTATATTTTTTTATCCCATCAGCAAAAGATACAAAAGCAAAATCACCCTTAGCATCTAAAGCAATCGATGTTTCTGATTTTGAAGCAAATATGCCCGGTCTCATAGATGAGGCAAAAGAACGATCCATTAATTTTGTAACTTTTGTAAACCCATAATCTTCTACCTTTACCGAATAGGTTTTTACCGAGCCCCCATTTTTGACAGTAATAGATTGAGGATTAGTAAAATCCAGCGCCTTTTCCCCATCAACCAGAATGGCTGTAGATGGAGTTAAAGTTAATTTTGGGGTAATATTAGTTAGATTTGTACCTTGTGGAACTCTTACACTAATCCTTTTTAATTCTTCCTCAATTACAGTCTGTTGTGCACCCGCGATAGTGAAGGCTGTGATAACGGGTGCCTGAGGAGCTTGTTCAATGATATTCACCGTGTATTTTCGACTTGCGGCCTCTGTAAATTTAATAGTAAATGTTTTTGCAATGGAAAAGTCTATAGAATCTGCTAAAGATGGTGTAACCGAAACAGGGGTAATACCCGTGGGATATTGAAATTCAATCTTAAATCTTCTTCCATCATTCCCATCATCAGGCACAACTGCGTCAACCGTGTATTCCACCTCACTCAATTTATTGAATGTAACTTGAGCGTTTAGATCCTCTCCTTTTGTAGTCAGAACTTTTACTTTTTCCACTACATATTTAGACAGATTGGAATCTATTACCACCGGCTCTTCTTTTTTACATGATTGAAAGAAAAGCAAAAAGGAAATTAAACCCAAAATATACAATGGGGCTTTTATTTTTTTGAATTTTAAAGATACATTTAACATGATTCAACGATTTTAAAGAGTTTAAACAAGGTTTCTTAATTAATTATAAACTACAATCAAATAATCTTTTTTATCTCCATTCTCCGCAATAACAGAAAACCGATATGGTCTCGATAAGTCTGTATTACCTTTAAATGCGGGTGAAATAACAGCAGCTGAAGGAACAACAATATTTACCCGCATTAAAGAAAATGATGCACTCTGCAATGGGGGTATTTTAAATTGTATTTCCCCCTTTACCAAATCATTGGACACAGGAGCATATATTTTTAATGGATCTTTCGCGTAGGCAATTGAAATACTCAAGATAGTATTATTAGAACTTTGAGGAAAGATCTTTTCTTTTTGACAACCATATAAGGATAAAATGGCTGCTACCATTATTCTGAAGAGATATTTATTACCAGCCATTGGGTTGTGTTGTTATTTTACCATTATTATTAAGTTCACTTATGGGATAAGGAAACCTATCAAATCTTTCCGGGTAAATTCTTGAATTTATATCTACCTCTACCCGATCATATTTAAGTTTCCCATTAGACAGTTTTGTGATTCTGGCTCCATGGAATTTTTTTCCATGTAAAAGGTTAGCAGCAAGTTTCCATCGTCTCAGATCCCAAAATCTATGTCCTTCCAATGCCAGTTCGAGCATACGTTCTTTGACTAATTCAGCTTTTAAATCTGACTTAAGAGTTGTAATATCTTGTTGCAGGGATCTGTTTCGAACTTTAAGTATCATCTGCTCCGCCTCCATTTTTCTATTTAGATTTATAAATGCTTCAGCCAGAATAAGATATACTTCCGCCAGACGAATCTCAATACAATCCTGATCACTTTTCCTGTAAGCAAGATCAAAATTAAGGTTAGATTCATCCCCCAGTTTTCTAAAATAGTAACCTGTAACGGTCGTATTTGGATAAGGTGAACTATTATAAGGAAGGAATCTGTCCAACCCATTTCCTAAAGCAGCATTTTCCCCCACCCAAGTCTGAATTTTCCTTCCCTTCCATGTGGCTCCATTATATAAAATAGTGGCATAAAATCGACTTTCTCTATTCAGATACATGGTAGAATCAAAAACAGTTAAAGGATTAAATTCGGCACCATTTTCCATAAAAAAAGCATCCACTAATTCTTGAGTCGGACATAATCTGCCCCCTTTCCCTTGGATATCTCCGCTTGGAGCTATCATTTCGTCCATACCGTGAAATAATCCATTTGTGTACTTATACTTTTTTACCAGAATATGTTCTTTGCTTTTTCGTCTTTTATCGTTCAAAAAAATATCTGAATAATTTGATTCCAGTTCAAAACCACCTTCATCGATTACTTTTTTTGCTGCATCCGCCGCCTTTTGCCATCTTTCGGCATATAACATTGCTCTGGCTTTCATAGCCAATGCCGCCCATTTAGTCACTCTGCCTTCATCCGTGTTTATAGCCCAGGATGCGGGTAAATGGGTAGAAGCAAAATCAAAATCAGCTTCAATAAAGTCCCAACATTCCTTTTCATTATTAATAGGCATTTCAACGGGATCATTAAGTGATTTTTTAATAATAAAAGGACCGTGACTTCTGTAATTAAGAAAATAGATATATGCTCTGAAAAATCTTACTTCCGCCTCCATTCTTAAACGTATAGGTTCAGGAAATTTAGAGGAATACTTATTGAGGTCCTCTAAAAATTCCAGAATCCTCCTATTCCAAGCATAAGCATTTGCCCAAACGCTAAAATGATTTGCTGCAACAGATGTGTATCCATCTTGAGTCATGATGAGATTAGCAGTACCTTCACCTGGTGAATTTGAGGAATATTTTGCTATATCAGTCAACCCATCTGCCATTGTAGCATCGCCACCTATAGGCTTATTTCCAAAAATAAAATATTCATTAAAAATACGGTAAAAGGAATTAATATACAGATTAACACTTTGCTCGTTTTCCCAAACTGCTAATTCATTATAACTATCTGTTGGTACAAAATCTATAGTGTCAGAACAGCTCACAAAAAGAATCGATAAAATGAGGATATACTTTCCCATAATATTTAAATTGAGAGGTTTATTCCAAAGTTATATACCTTTTGCTGTGGATAAAATCCATTATTTACCGTAGGTGCCTCAGGATCTATGTACTTAAGTTTACTGAATGTAAAAAGATTTGTTCCACTGAAAAATATACTCATTTTTGTTGGACCAGCCTTTTTATTAGATCTGATCTTAAAGGAATAGGACACTTCCACTGTCTTTAATCGAAGATAGGAGGCATCTCTTTTCCAAAAGTCAGTGGATAAATTGTTATTAAAGGGCGTGATGGTAGTCAGTCTTGGAAATTCTGTCAAATCACCTTCCTTTTGCCAGGTATTTTCAAGAATGAAATAAGGAGTATTGGCACCCCATTTAAAAGGTTGCGTAAAGAAAGTGCCATCTGAAAATCCTGCCCCTAAATATTCTCCAGTAAGCATTAAATCGGAACGGGCGGCACCCTGAAAAAAGGCACTCACAAATAGATTTTTATAATTAAGACTTAGGTTAAAACCGGCTATAACCTCTGGTATTGGACTCCTTCCTATCCAGGTTCTGTCAGCAAAATTGATAACCCCATCTCCGTTTAAATCCTTATATCTGATAAATCCTGGTTTAATCTCATAAGAAGTTAGTGCTGCACCTGCAATTTCTTCTGCATTTTGAAAAAGACCATCAGAAACCCAGCCAAGAACAGCTCCGAGTGATTGCCCCGTTCTTCTTTGCCAGGGAGGAACATTCGAACTCTCATCAGTTTCCAAAAATTTGTTTCTTGAGAAAGTAACATTAGCAGAAATCTGATAACTAAAATCATTATTTATCTGATTTTTATGTGTGATGATGGCTTCAAAACCTCGTGCATCCATTTTACCCCCATTCACTACAGATGGGAAATTTCCTCCTACAGAAGGTGGATATACCCCTGCTACACTTTGAAGAATATCGGTCGTTACTTTGTAAAATGCATCCAATTCAAAGCCTAATAATCCGTCGATAACATCTGCTTCAAATCCGCCATTATAAGTCAGCGTCTTTTCCCAGGTGATATCATAGCTTGGTACTGCTCCTGTTAGAAGATCTAAATAGGGATTGTCACCAAATAAAACCTGGGGTTGTGTCGATAAATTAAATCTTTTCAAAAATCTAAATCCTCCAATATCATCATTACCCAAGATACCCACTGACCCACGAACCTTTAACCTTGAAATAATGGGGATTAAATTTTGGAAGAAATTTTCTTTACTAACGTTCCAACCCATTGAAAATGCCGGAAATATGCCTAACCTCTTCCCTTTTGCAAACCTTGATGACCAATCTGCTCTTCCTGTAAACTCCGCCATATATTTGTCATTAAATATATATCCAACTCTCGAAACAATACCTCTGGTACCACGCTGACCTCTGCTTCCATAGGCACTGTTAGTGATATATTGTGTCGCAAAATTCAACTCAGGAAGGGAGGTAAGAGGTAAATCTTGCCCCCCAAGACCAAAAGTGGATGTTTTAGTACTTTGTTCCTCAAAAAGTACCAGTGCATTGAGTACACTTTTTCCATAGGTTCTATTGAAATCAGCCGATAACTGGGAAGTAATTCTTTGAAAATCATTAAATCCCTGAAATAACTCGTTCTTATTACTTGCAATATCTTTTGACATTAACCTATCAAAATAGACCAATTCCCTTTTGGCATACTCCCAGGTAGCCAGTCTTTGTGGAATCTGAAAATGTTTAGCTAAGCTATTTTCGTAATCATAGGATAAATTAGCCTTTAAAACAAGGCCTCTTATTTCAGGAATTTTGTAGTTAAAACTGGCTGTAGATTGAAATATTTTTCTTTTTTGATTGTAAAATCCAGATTTATCCCTGGCTACAATAGGATTTCCCCATCCTAAGGGTGTGCCATCAGGTAGATTGGGCAAAGAAGTTGGCCTTGCCAAAATAGAATAAAAAATTACATTTTTATAGTTATCAATGGTGATATCCTGTGATCCCGGTGATGTTCCAGGCTGATTTTTTTCTTCAACCCGACCCGCAATATTTAACGAAACGCTAAAATTAGGATTTACTTCATATTCTACGTTTGATCTTAAATTTATCCTATCAAAAGAAACGCCTTTAATGATTCCTTCCTGCCTTAGATGTGCTACATTGTTGAAAAACCTAAGCTTGCTATTACCACCATTGATATTCAAATTTTGATAAGATTGAGGCGCTAAAGGTTCGAATATGAGTTTTGTCCATTCCGTATTGCCTAAAATTCCCGCTGGATCTCCATTTTTTATTTTTTCTATATCGGAAGCGGAATAATCCACCGCAAGTCCATCTAATTGCCTGGCTTTATTGTGCCAAATGGCATAGTTGGGACCATCAGGATATTCTGGAAATGCTGTGTTTTTAGAAATGCTATAAGTACTGGTGAAATTTAGATTAATTTTTTCGCTTTTTTTACCCGATTTAGTTGTAACCATGACAACACCATTGGCAGCTCTTACACCATACATAGCTGCAGAAGCTGCATCTTTTAAGATAGTTATCGTTTCAATTTCATTGGGGTCGAGATTATCGAATGGTCTTTCAACACCATCCACAATAATTAATGGAGCACCTGTTCCCGTTGGGGAACTCCTGCCCCTAACAAAAAATTTAGCCGCATTTTCTCCAGGCACTCCACTTTGCTGTCTGGTGATAACTCCTGGAAGTCTTCCTGACAACATGGTGGTCAGATTATCAACGGGTTTTTGCGAAAGCTCTTTACTACTTAAAGTGGCAACTGATCCTGTCAGATGAACACGTTTTTGAACTCCATAAGCAACTACCACTATTTCCTCAATCTGAGTACTTTCAATTTCAAGTTTTATATCAATTTTAGATTTACCTGCTACATTTATTTCAACCGTTTTATACCCAATATAAGAAAAAACAAGAATCCCATTTTCAGGAACCTCTATTTCGTATTCACCCTTAATATCTGAAATTGTACCCTCACCTGTCGATTTTACCAATACAGTTACTCCAACCGCTGGTAAATCATTTTCATCTTTAATAGCCCCTGTTATCTTACTTAATAAGTTCTTTTTAGGAGCTAATACAGTTTTGGGGGATTTTATATTTGTATTAACCTCCTGTTTTTCCTCTGATAATGTGGCAGCCTTAATAACAAAATGCTGATTACTGATTTTTGTAAAAGTAAGCTTAACAGGCTTAAGAATTCGCTCCATTTTAACCTCCAGTTTCTCCTCCCAATGAGTATATGATGCAACTTTTAATCCCGCCAATAAAGCATCATCATATATAAATTGTACTTCATACTTATCCTGGATTTCTCTCAAAGCTTTTTTAAGATCCACCATTTCCTGTGCAAATGCTGAGAACCCCAAGGACAAGAGAAAGACTAAACTGATAGTAAATCTGTTTTTTATCATGACTTGAAGTTATTTTAGGGTAATTGAAATCGTTTTATTTTTTTCAATAATATGTATATCAAAAGTTTCTTCCAGAGCCTTCAATAACAAACTGAGGTTATCAGCAGGTAACACTCCGGTGAATAATTTGTCTTTCAATGAATTATTATTTAAAACATACTCAATTCCATGCACTTCTTTGATATGATCTAAAACATCCATAAACTTAGTTTTTTCGAAAACAACCTTATTGTAAATCCAGGAATCAATCATTTCAGAGGCCACTTTCTTTTTTGACACCGTTTTATCCTTTATATCATATTGAATATAATCACCTGGATTCATGTAAATGACGGGCAAGTCGGGCAAATTATTGATTTTTACTTTTCCCTCACGCAGATAAATTTTGGTTTTTTGCCCTCTGGCATATACATTAAATGTAGTCCCTTTAACTTCTACCGTTCCCGAATTAGTATGAATTAGCATTTTAGGAAATGCTCCAGGTAATTTATCCTTTTTAATATCAAAATAAGCTTCCCCAGTCAGTAGAATTTCCCATTTCCTTGTTAAAAATCCAGAGGTCCAAATCTTTAAAGTTGAATTGGCGTTAAGCTTCACTTCACTGTTTTCCGGAAGTAATACGGAAGCTACCTGATCAAACCCTGTTTGGTAAACATAAATTTCTTTTTCCTTAAATAAATGAGTCAAATACACTACAAAAAAAAATAAAATTAACCCAAGGATATTCCCTAAAAAAGCCCTCTTTTTAGGTGAATCAATCTTATTCAACGACTCTTTAGCCCTAAAAAAATCGTCATGTTGCGTTGAAAGTGAAGTCCATAATTTATCTATTTCAATAGCTTGAATCATAGCTGAATCGGGCTGTAATGCCAAAATAAGGAGATTTGCTTCTCTAACTGCCTGACCATTTTCAGGGAAGATCTGCAAAAATTCATTCCAAAAAGTAATGTCTTCTGGTTTTGGATTACATACAAATCTGACAAAATCATCATCCGCAGCTAAATCTTTGGAAGAATATGATTTGTATTTATTGAAATTGGATTGATTCATGAAATACACTTAAATGCTTTTGAAGCACTTATTTTTGAATAAAAAGTTTTTGGGTAAAAACACCTTTCTCCGTTTCCAGCGACAATAAAAATAAACCATTCTGATATCTGTCTAGATCCAGCGTTATATTTTTATTTCCAACTTGAACAGTCTGAATAATGCGTGCGTTTAGATCGTAAATAACTATATTTTTAATCGTATACTCACATTGAATATTTAGTAAATCTGTTGCCGGATTAGGGTACATTTTGAAAGCAGAAAAATCAAAATCTGAAGAATTTGACGCTACACCTCCAAACCTTTGTAATAAAAATCCATTTCCTGCAGAATAATTGAATGAAAGAAGATTGCCTGTTTCATTTGGTAAAAGATCCATGCTGACACTTGCATTACCATTTGATATATTTCCCAAGTCAACAGAATAAATGACTCTTTCCATTGCAGGTTTTTTACCCATATTCTTAATGGCGCTAAGGGTTGTTGAATCAGAACTTATATCCATAACATATTGAAAATTTTCAATTGGACTTGTTTTAACATGCTGGTAGGCAAGCAGCCTTTTTTCTTTGTAAAATACAATCTGAGCATACATAGGCCAGCTTGGAAAATAGGTGCCATGTTTAATTAACTCCAAAACTTTGAAATCTTTATCCAGCAGAGCCATACCCATAGTAGGACCACTGGCCAAATACATATCACTTTGTGGAACTTTGGTAATTCGCGCAAAATTCACATTCGTCACACTATCTAAGGTTACAACCAAGGGAGTTTTGTCCAAAATAGTGTCACCTTTCATTTTCCAGACATAAAAATTCTTGGTTCCCCAACCTGATGCAATTAAACGACCATCTGTGGCTGGATCCCCCAAAACAGTTATGGCGTCGCCGAGCCTTACGTTGGTGGCAGGCGATGGAAATTCAAGTAATACTTTAGGCTGAGCATCTTTGTTTAACCAGCCATATACTTTAAATATATTTCCAGTAGCATTGACCATATTACTTAAAAATATTTTTTTTCCTACAACGGTAAGGTCGGAAACAGCAAAAAGCCCTCCTGTTACCCCAGTCGTATTCATCGTTTTTGGATCAACATCGGGTTTAGTCACATCCCAGTAGTATATTATATTACCGCCAGTCCGTGTAGCGACAAAAATATTCTCGCCATTAAACCCGGCACCTCTTGTATTTCCTGCATTGTCAATAATTGCTGGAAGTTTATTTCCGGCTTTTGATTTATCTACCAAAGTAGTAATAGGACTCAATAAAGTAGATTGGCTAAACAAAAGGTTATTGCTTGACAATAAAATAAATAAAACTAGAATCTGGTAAAATCTATGCATTTTAAAATGTTTAATAAAATGATATAAATGGTTTGCATAGATAGAATACTATTTAACACTTGAATTATCCCTTTTTTAAATAAAAATTTTTGTGTTTTAACAGACTAAATGAAAAGATTACCATTTTTCATTGCCAAATTCTCATATAATTTTTCAATAGCTTTATACAATAATTTATAGGTTGACCCTATTTCAATTTCCATAATGTCGGAAATTTCCTGGTAAGACATTCCTTCATAGAACCTAAGGTAAATACATTCTTTCTGCCGTTTAGGTAAATCCTCTATTAGATGCGTTAATTCCCTGATGCGAATCATCGTAATTTCATCCTCAATCATCTTATCCTCAGCTGTATATTCAATATTGAAATCTATCTCCGAAGAAATTAAATCCGTAAATCGTTGTGATGTTTTTAATTTTTTAAAAATTTCAATTCTTAATGATTTAAAGAGATAGGGTTTTATCGCATTGGTAAAATTAATTTTTTCCTGTTTTGTCCATAAGGTTAGAAAAAGTTCTTGAATAGCATCTTTTGTCAAGGTTTCGTCCTTGCAAATTTTAAATCCGTAATTATAAAGAGTTTTAATATAGTTTCGAAAAATATACTCAAATGCTTCTTTGTTTCCTGATCTGAAATCATTCCACAGTTTTTCATCATTTGAATAATGGTAGGTCATGGTCAAATAATCCTTTTAAAATTTTGAAACATTTCATCGAAAAACGAAAAATAATATTTTTCAACGAATCATTTTTTGTACTTTTTTACAAGTTACAGAAAATATTCATAAATGAATTAAGTAAGTTCTTAAAAAAAATTATTAATTATTTTAAAATCATAAATTACCCTAAAAAAATCAGAAAAGCGATAATGATTCTTAAAACAAAGAAGGTTAAATGAAACAAACTACACCCTATATTTTCCATCTATCCTTCTGGTAATACCTAATGGATTTAAATCCTTTAACTCATCAGGCAATAAATCCTGAGGAAACCCTTGAAAACAAAGTGGCTTTGTAAATCGATAAATAGCTGAAGTACCAACAGAGGTACTGCCAGCAACTGTTGTTGAAGGGAATGGTCCACCATGAACCATGGAATGACAAACTTCTACGCCGGTTGGAAAACCATCCACTATCAATCTTCCTACTTTTTGACTCAAAATATTCATTAAACTGATATGGTCAGTTTTTTTTGTATTTAACCCAAATAAAGAAGCGGTTAAATGTCCAGAAAAACATTCCGCTAATTGTTTCATTTCCATTACATCTCTGGCCATTATGATAATGCTGGTTGGTCCGAATATTTCTTCTAAATGAATAGAAGAATTTAAAATTGCTTCGGCGTCCACGTTTAAAAGCATAGGCGTAACACCCGTAAAGGTCGTTACAGGTTGCCCCTCAGCTATAACTTCAATTTCATTCTTTGCTTTAGCAGATTTTATTGCTTTATTAAATTGATTTTTAATCCCTTCCGTTAACATACTTCCTCCAGAAGTTTGACTAAAAATGGCCTTCACTTTTTGGATAAATAAGCTGGAATTTTCACTTTTTTCAATGACTAAGACACCTGGATTAGTACAAAACTGACCTACCCCCAGGTTTACTGCTTGTACATATCCTTCTGCTATTTTGTCGATATTCTCCATAATAGCCTCTGAAAAAACAAAAACGGGGTTAATACTACCCATTTCTGCATAGACAGGAATAGGTTCAGGTCTGTTCATAGCTGTTTTGAAAATGGACATGCCCGCATGAAATGATCCTGTAAAGCCAACCGCTTTTATTTGACTTTGTTGGACCAATGACATCCCGATATCTGGCCCACCATGTAACATAGAAAAAACTCCATCAGGCATATTTGCTTCTTTTGCTGCCATCATAATGGCATTTCCAATTAGCTCACAAGTTCCAGGATGCGCCGGATGGGCTTTAACAACCACAGGACATCCTGCTGCAAGGGCAGAAACAGTATCTCCTCCTGCAACAGAAAAAGCTAATGGGAAATTACTTGCCCCAAAAACTAAAACGGGTCCCAATGCAGTTTGCATGGACCGTATATCCGCTTTAGCTAATGGTTGCCTTTCTGGTTGTGCTAAATCAATACTTGCTTGCACCCAGGAGCCTTCCCTAAGAAAAGAGGCAAAAAGTCTTAATTGCCCAACAGTACGACCCCTTTCCCCTGTAATTCTTGCCAAGGGTAATCCCGATTCTTCTTGACAACGATGAAGTAAATCGTCTCCAATTTTTTCAATTTGAGCTGCAATTAATTCAAGAAAAAGGGCTCTTTCAGCACCTGATTTTAATCTATATTCCTGAAAAGCTATAGAAGCTCGTTCACAAGCCGATTTAATTTCTTCTGTTGTAGCCTCCTTAAAAAAGGGCAATAATTTTTCCCCATTCACAGGATTTACAGCCTGAAAACCATTTTCCCCTTTCCCTGAATAGGTGAAGCCTAAGATTTGATTACCTTGTAAATTCATTCTTTATTTTTTAATACCTACTGTATTTTTTAAAACACCAATAGGTTCGATTCCAATAGAAATGGAATCACCTACTTGAAGCGTAAAATCATTCGGTGGAACCAGACAGGTACCAGTCATTAAATAAACACCCTTTGGAAAACTCATTTCTCTAAATAAAAAACCAATTAATTCCTGATGTTTTCTTTTCATTTGATTGATGGATATTTGTCCATGAAATACGACCTTTTCCATCCTCTCAATAGTCATTTCAATCATCGTTTCTGCGTCGATTGGATTTTCTAAAACACATAAACAGGGTCCGATAGCGGCTGATTTATCATAGCTTTTAGCTTGTGGCAAATATAATGGATTTTCACCCTCAATATCTCTGGAACTCATATCATTACCGATCGTGTAACCCACAATTTTACCAGAGCTACTGGCAAATAAAGTCAATTCTGGTTCCGGAACATTCCACTGGCTATCCCTCCTGATATGAACTTTTTCATTAGTACCAGCGCAGCGTTCAGCTGTCGATTTAAAGAATAACTCTGGCCTTTCTGCATCATAAACCTTCGCATAAAAGTCAGCAGCACCACTTTCTTTTGACTCCTCCATTCTAGCTTCTCTGCTTCTAAGATAGGTTACACCTGCCGCCCAAATTTCTTGATGTTGAATCGGTGCCTTAATCTGACCTTCAATCGAATTCCAATTTGTTTGAATTGATTGCTGAGCAATTAAATGGTTTAAATAAGCATATAAATCATCCCTATTCACCAAAGAATCCCAATCTGTATTTTCTATTTTGAATAAATCATCCCCATGACTTATTA
>JBEAXK010000028.1:0-3219 GCA_041159865.1 Bacteroidota bacterium | reverse complement strand
AAGTGTTGACTAAACGTTTTACTGTTTGCCATTCCTTTGTAAATAATTAAAGCATCTCCTTCTTTTATCGTATAATAAACAATATTTTCCTGAGCTGATTCCACCGTACAGGCAGCTAATGCATTGACAGGTATGTTTTGGTCTTTAAAATCTTTAGATTCTATCTGATTACAAGATAAAACAGGACCTAGGCCATTCGCCGAATTATTATGTTTTAAATACAACATTTTATCGTTCCCCATGACCATGCTGCAATCAAAATGAACATTTTTTAATTCCTTTTTTTCTGTAAGTACCTTTTTATCAGAGGATGATTCACCTCCTTTAGAGTCGTCATTTTGACATGAAGTCACTAAAAAAATGCTAAAAAGAGAAAGCATTACATAATGCCTTTTAATTTTGGTCCTGGTAAACATTTGTTTGTGTTTTTATTTTCAATTAATTGGCAAAAATAAGAAAAAAGAAATATAATCCTTAAAGGAGGTTTATGTAACTTTGATGCTCAAAATGTATATTTGACTGTATGCTTAAATCCATAAATCTTACTTTTCAATATTCGGGAGCTCCCTCCATCTCTTTTCCTGATTTTACCGCAGAACAAGGAGATCAGTGGTTAATTCTTGGTCCTTCAGGTTCAGGTAAAACAACGCTATTGCATCTTTTGGGTGGCTTATTATCCCCATCAACGGGAAATATTACCTTAGATGAGTTACATTATTCCGATTTTTCACCTGCAAAACTAGATAAATTCAGAGGAGAAAATATTGGAATTGTCTTTCAAAAAGCACATGCGGTTCAATCACTTTCTGTTATGGAAAATCTATTGTTAGCACAACAATTAGGGGGTAAGTTACTCGACAAAAAAAAGATTATGGATATTTTAGAAAGGTTACAGATTGCTCATAAAGCAAATCAGAAACCTAATAGATTGAGTGCTGGTGAGCAACAAAGAGTGGCTATTGCCCGCGCTGTTATCAATCAACCAAGACTAATTTTGGCTGACGAACCTACCTCTGCTTTGGATGATAAGAATAGTACAGAAGTACAAAATTTGTTAAAAGAGTCCGCAGATGCAGTAAAAGCGATTCTACTTGTCGTTACCCATGACAACAGGCTGAAAGCTACTTTTCCTAAACAATTATTGTTAAAATAGAGATTCTTATTCCGAGAATAGAAAGATTAGTCTATGAATATTTTGCATTTAAGCTTGAAAAATATCCTGAATAAGCCTTTAACGCTGGTTTTAAATTTAGTGCTTTTCTCTTTAGGCGTTGGTCTTATATCTTTACTTTTATTAGTAAATGTTCAACTGGAGGATAAATTCCAAAAAAATTTCGCAGGGATTGATTTAGTTATAGGAGCTAAAGGTAGCCCTTTACAATTGATATTGAGTAGTTTGTACCATTTGGATTCTCCTACGGGAAATATGCCAATTTCGGAATCAAAAGCTTTTTTAAATCCTAAACATCCAATCTTTAAAAAAGTAGTTCCCCTTTCTCTGGGCGATAGTCACAGAGGTTATAGAATTGTAGGAACAAATGTTTCATTTGTCGACCTTTACGAAGCAAAACTTATCGAAGGAAAGATGTTTGAAGAGAACATGGAGGTAGTTGTCGGTGCAACAGTTGCTGAAAATTTAAAGATTAAAACGGGCGATCAATTCCAAAGTTCTCATGGTTTGATTGAGGATGAAAATCTGGTTCATGAAGATGCTAAACCATTTTTGGTAAAAGGTATATTAGGAAAAACAGGATCGGTTATTGATCAGCTCATCATAACTAAAACGCAAAGCGTATGGGCAGTGCATGAAGACCATGATCATGCAGATGAGACCGAGGAGGAACATGCAGCACATTTAGACCATGACCATGAATATGCAGAGGAGGAAAAGCCTTTGGCTGCTTATGAAGATCAAAGTATCACCTCATTACTGGTACAATTTCGAGGTAGAAATATTCAGGCTTTAAATATGGCCAGAAATATCAATGAAAATACAAATTTCCAAGCGGCAACCCCAGCAATTGAAATTAATCGATTATACACTTTATTAGGGGTAGGCGAAGAAGCATTGAAAGCTTTAGCGATGCTTATTATTTTTGTTTCAGGGCTGAGTATTTTTATTTCCTTATTTAGTTCCCTGAGAGAAAGAAAATATGAATTGGCCGTTATGAGAACTTTAGGTGCGCGTCCTGGGTTTCTTTTTCAACTAATTATTTTTGAAGGAATTGTTATAGCTGTTTTGGGATTCCTTTGTGGCATTGCACTAAGTCATGGTTCCATGATAATTTTGGCCGATTTTCTTGAAAAAAGCTATCGTTATGACTTTTCTGCTTCCTTATTTTTAATGGAGGAGATTTATTTATTTGGAGGTTCATTGATTATTGGTATTATTGCAGCGATAATACCTGCTTTTCAAGCAAGTAAGACAGACATTCATGCCACTTTGGCTGACAATAAAGGTTAAAAAACATAATATGATCAGGCAAGCGTTAAAAGTATCATTTTTGATTTCGGGGCTTTTGATGGTAGGAAACTCAACCTCACTTTCAGCTCAGGGAGTTAAAAACCTTTGGCAGACCTTAGGTAAAATCACCTATAAAAAAGTGATGGACGAATCATTAGGTTTCAAAGTTGATGTCCCAATATTTAGTGAAGAGATAAAAGTATTGGAAGGAAAAACAGTGGAAATAAAAGGATATATTATCCCTGTAGAAGGGTATAAAAATCATAAGGAATTTGTTTTTTCTGCTTTTCCTTACAGTATGTGTTTCTTCTGTGGGGGTGCCGGACCTGAAACAGTAATGGAGGTATTCTCGCAGGAACCAATCAAATATACCGCTGAATCGATAACCATTAAAGGTAAATTAAGTCTGAATGACTCCGACATTAATCGGCTGATATACAGTCTTTCTGATGCCGTTTTAGTAAGTAAACCTAACTAATCCATTTCAAATGGGTGAAATCCTTCGTCCTCGGGCAGAAAGTATTTTCAGCGAGGAACTTATTGCGCTGAGACGAGAGGATTCAAAGCCTAAACCACCTTCTTGGTTATTATCACCTCATGCTGTTGTTCAGTATCTTATGGGTACCACATTGGATGATGGTACGGTTATTTCTCCTAAATATGTAGGCTCCAGACGACTGATTGAAGTGGCTGTAGCTACCTTGGCTACTGACCGTGCTCTGCTTTTGGTTGGTGTTCCGGGAACGGCAAAAACA
>JBEAXK010000008.1:0-20907 GCA_041159865.1 Bacteroidota bacterium | reverse complement strand
TGAACAGTCTTATAAAAAAATAATCGTAAGGCTTAATTTCGAAGAGCTTAGTGATTGGTAATTAGGGATTAGGACGTAAACTCAAAATTTGTTCCCTAACGAAAAAAGACGATGCGTACATTGCCTACTAAATGGGATAATAGAAATATCTCAACAAACACCCAAAAAGCTGCCGAGCAACAGGCAAATCGCCAGAGAACCACCCCTAAAAGGACCAAGTACCAAGTACCAATCACCTGGAAAGCACCCAAGAAACAGCCAACCGCCAGAGAACTATCCCTAAAAGCACCAAGCACCAAGCACCAAGTACCAATAACCAATCACCTAGAAAGCACCCGAGAAACAGGAAACCGCCAGAGAACTATACCTAAAAGCACCAAGTACAAATCACCAATCACCTAGAAAGCTGCCGAGAAACAGGCAAACCGCCAGAGAACTACCCCTAAAAGCACCAATTACTAATCACCAAACACCAAGTACCCAAAAAGTTATCGAGAAACAGGCAAACCGCCAGAGAACTACCCCTAAAACCACCAAGCACCAATCACCAATTACCAATCACCAAAAAAACGCCCCAATAAACTGCAAACCGCCAGAGAACCACCCCTATAGGTTCCAATCACTGTTTCCCACCATACATAGTGCCCATTTTAGCAATATTTAGACCAGCGGAGAGAACAGATTTTCTGTAGGGATGTCTCTTTTGAAGTAAGGGATTTGTATGATTCAAGTGAATAAAGTGAATTTTATTTTTTTCAACTTTGGGTAAATTTTTCCATCTTTCTAGACTCTCTACAATAAATGGATGGGGAATTTCGAACATGTTTCGTCCAGGTATTTCTAATGGATTGTAAAAAGTGCCATCTAAAAATGAATAATCTGTTTCTTTGATATAATTTTCAATGGCGCGATCCCACTTTTCCCATTTGTCAATGTCGGGAAGATAAAAATATGATTTTTGATCTCCCCTTAGGAGAAAGCCAGCTGTTTCAGAGAATTCATCTCTATGAGGCACTTGTATAGCTGTTACCTCAAACCAGTCTGCTATTTGCATGGGTATATCGGCTTCCATAGGAATCAGCTGAATATTTTTTAATTCTACCAATTGCTTCCAAGGTCCATTTTCAACTAAATATTTATACATTCTGGGTAATACAAATACAGGAATATTTTTTGTGCCCATTACTTCTCTTCCTAAATGTATGATTCCTGTATAATGTCCTACATGTGCGTGTGTTAAAAAAATGCCAGCTAATGCTACATCATACTTTTTTGATAGATAATGCATCTGTTCAGGCATATCTTTGGTGGCATCAAACAACCAGTATTTTTTTCTTGCGGGATCAACCCAGGCGACACAACTAACATAATTTTTTTTTCTGGAATCTAACCAGCTTTTTTCACAACATGATTTTTTACAACCAGCCTGTGGGGAACCGCCGTCTTGTGCAATCCCTAATACAATTAAAAATGGTGAATTTTCCTGACCAAGAATATTGTCAGAGAATAAAAAAATAAAAGCTAAATAGGATAATAGGGTACTTAAATAACGCATTTTTCGTATTTTTCAGAAATATAAATACCCAATCCGAATTAATTATGTTTCTAAGGCCTCTATTTTTATTTATGCTCAGTAGTTTGCTTCCTTTCAGCACCCTTTTGGGACAAATGGAATTTCCCTTATATATTGAAAATATTCCTTATGCGATTCCTGTGGAGAATCAGGAGGAGATTGAAACCAGACCTGAGGGTATTCGTTTTTTTCGTAAAACTTCTGTTCCTACGCTTACTGTTTTTAAGCCTGAAATTGCGAACGGTCAGGCTGTATTAATTCTTCCAGGGGGAGGATATGCGGGTACAGCTTTTGATCATGAAGGAATAGATGTAGCTAAATTTTTAAATAAGAATGGGATTACCGCTGTGATTTTAAGGTACCGGATTCCAAATGACAAGTATTGTACTCAAAAACATCTTGCACCATTAAGAGATGCTTTAGAAGGAATCAGGTACGTGAGGCGTATGGCCAAAGAATGGAATGTAAAAGAAAATAGAATAGGCGTCATGGGTTTTTCTGCCGGGGGGCATCTGGCAGCAACCACTTCAACTTTATACGATAAAAATGTAGTAGATATTCCCAAAGACAGTATTTCTGGTCGTCCCGATTTTAGTATTCTTATTTATCCGGTAATAACTTTTTCGGAACCTTTCCTTCACGGCGGATCAAAACGAAATCTGTTAGGAGAGAATCCAGATTCTTCACTAATTTCTCTTTTCTCGCCCGAGAAACAAATAGTAAGAAGTACTCCTCCTGCATTTCTTGTGCATGCAGCAGATGATAAAACGGTTCATGTGCAAAATAGTATTTTGTATTACCAGGCCTCCATTTCTCAGGGTTTAAAGGCAGAAATGCATTTGTATCCGGAAGGAGGACATGGATTTGGTTTAAAAAATAAAACAACAACTGATTATTGGCCAGATAGACTAATTAACTGGTTGTCAAAATATTGAGCCGGAGGCGAAAAGATGATTCATGTTTCGTCTCTACGGGATTTATTTTCATGCATAGTCTAATAGAAAGGTCGTAGCTATTAAAATAGATAAATAGGTGCTATAAAAGTGCTGCGTTAAAATAAATTGGTTTAGCCTATAATAAATTTGCCAATTGCTTATTTTTTTTGGATATTGTAGGCTAGTCTAATTTGTTTTATGAATAAAAGGATTTATTCTTTATTGGTTTTTTGCCTGTTGGTAAATCTTGCTTTTGGTCAGTTCCAACAAGGTCTGAGAATGGGGAAATATATCAACCTCTATCAAATGATGCTTAATCCTGCAGCAACTCCTGAGGGAATAGCTGTTAATTTGTTGCAAGGAGGTATATATGTCAATAATAATATCATAGGGGTTAAAGGTGCAAATGCCTTTAATCTCTTACCGAAAAAAAATGGCTTGGTTATAGAATACCCAAGGGGTAGAGTTAAATATCCAGTTAATGGAACCAATGGTGTTTCTGATACGCTTTTGGGTTTTTTTCAAGATACATTAAAGAATCATTTCGCCTATGGATCTTTCGTAGTGGAGGGTCCTTCTGCCGTTTTTGCCCTTAATGAAAATTTTTCCGTTGGATTGGGAATGAGAATTAAAGGGAATCTGGGTGCCTTCAATATTCCTGATGGAATGATTCCATTTACCCATGCCGCTCAGCCTTTTTACACTACCTATCCAATAGCCCCATTTAATATGAGTGGAGCTGTCTATATGGAAATTCCCCTGACCCTGTCTGTTAAGAAAATAGTTGGATTTAATGTGCTCTCCTTAGGTACTGCCCTCAAATTTATACTGCCCATGATGTCGGCTTATGTGGATAGTAGAAATGCCCTCAATATTTCTCAAAGACCTTCTAATAATTTTAATCTGGCTAATGTGGATGGTGAGATGGCTTTTTCCGTTTGGTCCAGAAATCCGATAAATGGTAAAATAAAAAAATCCTTGAATGGTTTCGGAATGGGATTGGATGTAGGTGGCAGATTGGCAGAAGGAGAAGGGAAGTGGTTTGTCGGTGCAGCACTGACTGATCTGGGATATATTAGGTTTAATAAAAATTCAACGACCTATAACATTACTTCTACAGGCGTCTCTTCACATAGTGGTTTAGCATATATCAGTTCCATTTCTAAAGGCAATGTCATTCAAGCTGGGAATTTATTGAGTACCGATATATTGGGAAGTTCCATTGCAGGTGTTTCCGGAAATGAGTTTAACCTATTTCTTCCTGCGTCTCTTAATTTTCAGGGAGGAATTTCTATTGGAAATTCTTTTTTTATCTCAACTATGGCTAATATTCCTTTGTTGAAGTCAAATAAGAATATTCAGTCAATGGAAACTTTGATGATAATGCCTTCTTGGGAATCAGGGCTATGGGCTATAAAATTACCTTTTTCCTTAACAAACAGACAATCCTTTACTTCGGGATTCGCTTTTCGGGTTGGGCCTCTAACCATTGGTTCTGACAATGTAAGCAGTTGGGTGGTAAAGTCTGAATTCACGGGATCTGATTTTTATTTTGCCTTACAATTACCTTTATTTTACGGTAATAATCAAACAAGTAAAGGAAAAGGTGGAAAAAACAGTAATTTGTTCCGTTGCTATACCTTTTAAAAAAATTAACATTGGAATATATTTCACAACATATAGAAGCACTGATTTTTGCAGCTGATCAGCCTATTAGTACAGAGGATATTCAAGGTTGTCTGGAAGAGGTTTTTGGATTGGCATTATCCGAAGAAGAAGTATTAGGTAGAGTAGAAGAAATTTCAAATCGTTTTAGGAATGATTCTTTTGCTTTTGAACTGATTCAATCAGGAAACTGTTTTCAATTTTTAACAAAACCGGCTTTTCATGATACTTTAAATGTTTTTCTAAGAAATAAAACCAGAAAAAAACTTTCTAAAGCATCGTTAGAAACATTATCCATCATTGCCTACAAACAACCTGTCAGTAAATTAGAACTTGAAAGAATCAGGGGCGTAAATTGTGATTATGCTGTCCAAAAATTACTTGAAAAGGAATTAATTCTTATATCAGGTAGAAGTGATGGTCCAGGAAGACCATTGCTTTATGCTACAGGTGAAAAATTCCTTCACTATTTTGGAATTAATAGTTTGAAAGATCTCCCAATGCCAAAAGAATTTAAAGAACATGAGTTTACAGCTGGGGAAGAGTCTGAGTTTACTGAAAATTAAAAAATGATATGGAATCAGAACTAGTAAATAAAGTAGCGAATAGTAGTTTGCTTACCATTGACCTGGAAAAGTATTATCCTGTGGAAGATTTTATTATTTTTGATATCAAAGATTATCTTTTTCAAGGACTTATATTAAGGGAAAAGGATTTTAGAGCGGCCCTAAAAGAAATAAACTGGGAGGAATATGAGCATAAAATTCTTTTAATTATATGCTCAGCCGATGCTATTCTGCCCTTGTGGTCTTATATGTTAATAGCAGCGTATGCAGCTCCATATACAAGAGCAATTTTTCAAGGTGATAAGGAAGCATTTCTAAAAGCACATTATGAAAAAGTTATTTTTAACTGGGATAAAGAAGCCTATAGGGATAAGAGAATTGTATTAAAGGGTTGTAGTGAAAAATTTGTACCAGCTTCTGCTTATACTGCTGCTGTAAATTTTTTGCAACCTTTAGTTATCAGTTTATTTTTCGGCGAACCTTGTTCGACCGTGCCGATTTATAAAAAATCAAAAGACTAAAATTAACCTTATGAAAATTCTGAAGAATTCGAAGATCAAGTCTTTACTAAACGTGGTTTTATCGACTTTAGGAGGCATTTTCTTCCTCCTAATTGTTTCTTCTTTTGTAAGTAAATATGATTTATTGAATAATAAACCAGTAGAACCTGCTATGGTAATCAAATCGATTACCCTTCAGGAATCCTATGAATTTGCAGGAGAAAAACTACCTATTAAAGATTGGGACATTCGGGAAAGACTTGAAAGAGAGTTATATGCCAATGTATTTCAACATTCCAGTACTATCATTGCAATTAAACGCTCCATGCGATATTTTCCCCTCATAGAAAAAAAATTAGCAGAGCACGGTTTACCTGCCGATTTGAAATATATTGCCGTAGCAGAAAGTATGCTCTCTAATGCTGTTTCTCCTGCAGGAGCAAAAGGTGTATGGCAATTGATGAAACCGGTATCTGAATTTTATGGTCTGGAAATTTCAGAGGAAGTGGATGAGCGCTATCATGTTGAGAAAGCAACTGAAATAGCTTGTAAATATTTAAAACACCTTCATAAGAGATTTGGTAATTGGTCCATGGCTGCCGCAGCTTACAATATAGGAGAAACAAGGTTTAAAAAAGAGTTAGATTTTCAACGCGCAACCAGTTATTTTGATATGCAGTTGAATGAGGAAACTTCCAGATATGTATTCAGGTTGTTTGCTATAAAAGCCGTTTTAGAGGACCCTGAATATCATGGCTATCAACTTACAAGTGGCGACGGATATGCTCCTATTGAAGCTAAAAAAGTGATTACCGTATCAAAACCAATTCCAGATTTAGGTTTATTTGCACAGGAAAACAATATTTCTTACAGGAAATTGAAATGGTTGAATCCTTGGTTAATTAGTAAACAATTAACGAATCCATTAAAAAAGGAGTACCAAATCAGATTGTTAGAATAAGAAAGCAAACTTAATTTTTAAGAATGCTTCGTTTGAAAAAATCTAAATACGTATTTGTGTTTTTAATGCGAAGTAATTCTCTGTAGTTATTTAAACCTATGATAAACATTTCATAAGGTGTTTGTTCCAGTTTAAGTTCACTTTTATTTTTATCTGCTGTCAAATAATAATTTAAAGCTGATCCTTGATTATTAAATCGTCTTAAAATTAAGAGGGCTTTCCTGGAGGCTTCATCATCTCCCAGGAATAAATTGGTCATATTCAATTTTTCCAACGAAAAATACTTTCTGTTGAAATCTGAGATGCCCACTTTTACGCCATTTAAATCGACAGATTCCGGAAATACAAAAATTACATAATGAACCTGGTCTGCTTCAATCTGGAACTGACCTGATTCGTCGACTCTTTGCCCAGGCATACTCGCCTGAGCCTCTCCCAATAACCTAAGTATTTCAGCAGCTCTCCGTTGTTCATCTGTAGATGGGAATTTTGCTATGACTTCCTGCAGGGCATAAATATATTCCTCTCTGCCTTTAATACTACCCGTACAGAGGGCTCCTAAAAGGGCAAATCTCGCATTTAATTTAGTTATATTTCCACTTTTTGCAGGTGCCTGTGAAATAAGATCAAATGCTTCGGCATATTTTTTTTCTGTAAAGAGTTTGTAGGCATTATCATAATATTGATTGAGTTCTCTTTCTCTTAATTTCGAAGAGACTACAAAATTGGGGTCAGAAATAGCTTGCGCAAAATAAGTACTGCCATATTTTTCCAGAATTTTATTTTTATAATTTTCTGATTCGGCTAACTGGTTGTTTTCGCGATACGTTAAAAACAAATAATACCATATATTAACTTCAATATTAATTCCAGGGAATCTTTTATCCAATTCATTGAAAGTTTTGATGGCTTCTGGATAGTTAGCTAATTTTTCACGATATAGAATACCTAGTTTATAAAGGGCATCAATTATTTTTAGCTCAGTAGATTTTAAGGCTATTTCTGTTTTAGGATATTCACCCAGCAGCCTGTCCAAATCCTCGTCTGTAAGATCTGTTACCTTAGATGGTTTGTTTTTTCTGGAAGAACTGGCTGTATCAACTGCTGTATTCGAGAATTCGGGTGCTTCAAAAGCTAATTTTTGCTCTCCTTGTCGCCAATTATCCTGCAGAGTTCTGACTCCCCAGATGCGTTCAAATTCACGTATTCCTTTTTTTAGTGTCTGATCATCATAAGCAAAGAAACTACTTTGGTTTGAAAGACCGTTATTCAGGCCTGAGAAAGCATTTTCTCTGGCAGTGACTGGTAAAGCCCCCAAACTTGTCTGATTTTTATTTTCAATTTCAGCCATCCGCTTTTCATCTTCCGCTTTTTTAATTTTTAGGGCTAATTGCATACGCTCTTCTGGCGTGAGTTTACTGATTCTGATGAGACTATCCTGCAGATTAATATTTTCAATTAATTCAGCAATTTCAGTAAGACTTTCTCTTAATTTAGATGTTTTGGGTTTTCTTGGATCTTCATCTGCCATTGTTTGAAGGGTTGTATCCAAGTAATTTTTAGCAGGAAGAAAATCACCACTTTCAAAGAATAGAGAACCCAATATAAAGGCTGACTCTGTTTTTTGAAGTGTATTTACGGTGTTTTTTGCTAATGATTCCTTGAAAAAGCCTATGGCTTCTTCACGTTGGTTATTTTTTAATGCTAATTGACCTTTATTGAAATAAAGCTGATCTAAATAATCGATATTTTTTTCATCTTTCGCCAGTTTATCTAGATCAGCTAAGGCTTCTTCATAGGAACCTTTTCCAGCTAGCCAGGCAAGTTGCGCTTTATTCATTTTAGCATTAAAGGCCATTTCATAATTTGAAGCCCACTTTTCAGCTTGGTCAAAAGCGGCAAATGCTTCTGATTCTTTCTGGTTTCTAGAAAAGAGCTGACCTGATAGGAAACTAAGTCGGGCCTTTTCTTTTCGGTCAGAAATGAGGGATATTGATTTTTCAAGTGCTTCAGTTGCTTCATCAACCTTATTTTTTTTAAGGTAATAGAAAGCTAAGAGAGGATAAACTTCTTCCAGGATATATTCGAAGGTTGTTTCGTCTTCTATTAATTTTTCCAAAATCCGGAGAGCAGAATCATCATTATCTCTTTCAATCAAAGTTTTGGCAAGCCATAATTTACCCTCTTGAAATACAGGTCGGTGTTTTAAAAAATATTTTGTTGGTTGTTCTGCTTTTGCTACTTTTTTAGCTTCAGCTGCTGCTTGTTTTCTTTTTTCTGCTTCCTCTTTTTTAGCCTTTTCAGCTTCTGATTCATTTGCTTTAGGCTTTGGTTTAGAGGGAAGTGCTGATTTTCCTTGTTTTTTACGCTTAGCGTTTTGAATTTTTCTCTTCTTAACCTCTTTGTTATATTTTTTTCTTTTTTTAAGTGCTTCCTTTTTGGCTTTTTCCCTTTGTTTAGCTTTTTGTTTAGGAGATAAATCAGATTTTTTTGAGTCAGCTTTTGCTTTATCCAGTTCTTGTGCTAATTTTTCTTCGGGATCGTATTCTGTAATTAAATAACGGAAAGCTTTCTCGGCATTTTCATAATCCTCTTTTAAAAACCAAGCTTGACCAGCCAGAAGATAACAATCATCCATCCAGTAACTTCTGGGGTGAAGGGCAACCACCCGTGTTACTTTTTTGACTGCTTTATCGAGTTCCTGACCTGCCGATTTTCTATTTGAAGCGGTCATATAAGGAAAAATGGGAAGTTCTTTTTGGTAATTAACCGGGTCTTGTGTAGAAAGAGCCAGTTTATTAATTTCTAAAATTTCATTCGCATTAAAATATCCGTTATACCTTGCGGTTGTATTTTCATAAATCTTTCCTAAAACGGACAGATCTGCTTTCTTTTTTCTTGTTACACAACTTGAAAAAGTGAGAAAAATAAGTATAATATAAAGAGGAAGCGTTAAACTTTTCAAAACTTAAATATTTTTATGGCACAAAATAACCTCAAATTTAGTTATTAAAGTTAGAAAGAAAACTGTAACCTTTGCATTTTATTGTATGTTGAAAAATCTTCTTATTTTTTAAATCAAAATTTTTATGGCGGCAAATATTTTTAATAAAGAAGGTAGAGCTCAAATTAGAGAAAATTTAAAAAACAAGTTTAGGCTGGTAATAATGAATGAAGATACTTTTCAGGAAATTGCCTCGTTTAAACTTACTTTGTTTAATTTCTATCTTTTGGGTAGCAGTATTTTGGTGTTTGTTGGGTTTTTGGCTTTGTTTTTTATAGCCGTTACCCCAATAAAGCGATATTTACCCGGCTATGGACTGGGTAGCAGCAGTGAAGAAGTTTTGAGTTTGATGCGGAAGGTCGAAGAGGTTGAAAATGAGATGAGTGCTCAGCGTATTTATCTGAATAACGTAAAACGTATGCTAACAGGTGATGTTGAAACAGAAGAAGATATTCCTGTGCCAGAGAAAAATTTACTAAACAATCTGGTAAATCTGGAAGAAAAGAACTTGGTAGCCCCTTCAGAGGAAGATAATCAGCTCAGGAAGGAAGTTGAGTTGGAAAATATAGGGAATTTAGCGAAAAGGTCAAGATATGCGGGTGCTGGAAAATCAGAAGATATGCCTATCGAGGGTGTTTTTTTTGTAAATCCAGTAAAAGGAGAAATTACCTCTCAATTTGACCTTAAAAAAAATCATTTTGGTGTTGATATAGTAGCTCCGAAAAATACAGCTATTAAGTCAGCTCTTTCAGGATATGTTTTTTTAGCAGACTGGACTTTGGAAACAGGCCATACTATAGGTATTCAGCATGCTAATAATTTGATTACTTTTTATAAACATAACGCTGCTCTGTTAAAAAAGGTAGGTACCTTTGTTAAAGCTGGAGAAGCGATTGCCATCATTGGTAATACGGGTACAAAAACAGAAGGACCTCACCTTCATTTTGAGTTGTGGTATAAGGGAATCGTTATGGATCCCACTGATTTTATATCTTTCTAATCATTTTAACCGAATATGCAACTAATGAATGATTCTCGATTGCAACATGCATTTAATGAAAAGGGGGAAGCTCTTAGTCCTCTTCTTCCTGAACATGTAAAAAATTTTTTAATCGATATCGATGGCACCGTCTGTGATGATATACCAAATGAGGAACCCGAAAGAATGATATCTGTCATGCCTTACCCGGATGCTTTAAAAATTATTAATAAATGGTTTGAAGAAGGACACAGTATTTACTTTTTTACATCGAGAACAGAGGAACATCGTTCTGTTACTGAATCCTGGTTAAATAAACATGGATTTAAATATCACGGTATTATATTTGGTAAGCCCAGAGGTGGGAATTACCACTGGATAGATAACCACATCATTAAGGCTACCCGTTTTTCAGGTAAATTTTCTGACCTCGTCGTAGAGAAAAAGGATATTTTGCCTAACCAATAAGATTTTTTAAGGCTTCCTCTATTTTGGGGAATTTAAATTGAAAGCCTAGTTCATTGATTTTATGTGAGGATACCCTTGAACTATTGGTAAGAACAGTTGACATTTCTCCCATTGTTGTGGTAAGTAATTTATGTGGAATCGAAAATACTAATCGCCAGGGAAGTTTACTTTGATCTTTTAAAGCGCGCGCGAAATCAATCATTTTTACAGGGTATGGGGCCACGGCATTGTAAATTCCCTGAAGTTTTTCTTCTTGTATGCCAAATTGGAATAGCCGAACCAGGTCCTCCTCATGAATCCATGAATACCATTGATTGCCAGGGTTAAATGAGGTGGAGATTCCCATTTTCCATGGGAACAACATTTTTTGAAGAGCACCTCCTTTCTTACTTAAAACAATACCAATTCTAAAAATAACAAGACGAAAACTTGCATCTCCTGTTTCAAAAACAGAATTTTCCCATAATTGACAACTTTCAGAAAGAAAGTCATGACCAGATGTATGCTCCTCGGTTAGAATTTCCTCTCCTCTGTTACCATAAAATCCAATGGCACCTGCTGAAAGATAAAGGGAAGGTTTGTGATAATTTTTAAAGCAATACGCGAGCAAATGATTGCTTTTAACTCTACTTTCGGTTATATCCTTTTTTCTGGAATTCGTCCATAGTTTATCAGCTACGCCAGATCCAGCTAAATTTATAACAACATCTACCCCTTTAAATGCGTTTGCATCAGCGACTCCCTTTTCAATATTCCAAAGAAAGGTAGGGTATGTTGGTTTCGGTGGTTTGGATCTGCTCAATAAGCGTATGTTATAACCTTCCTCTTTAAGTCTTTTTGACAGAAGACGTCCAACTAATCCGGTTCCACCTGCAATAAGGATTGTTTTCATCGGTAAAAATTTATGTATAATCAACGATTTTTGAAACCTAAAAGTTCCATATTTAAACAAATTGCCTCAGAAAGGTGCATTAGTCCTTTTAACCTTGTATTTTTGTCTTAATTAAATGATTGAAATGAAATTCTTTTTTTTAGCCCCCCTAGCCATCGTGCTTTTATTTTTATCATCTTGCGAACGCACTGAGGATAAAAGTATTCATAAAAGAACTACGAATGAAGTAGCCATTCGTCTTGAAGCAGAACCAGATCGATTAAATCCATTGTTAAGCACAATTTCTTATGCCAGACAGGTTTTTGATCCCTTGCATCTTTATTTAATGAATTATGACCCAACAACCTTGGTTTTAGTTCCACAATTATTAAAAGAGTCACCTAAAATCCAGTTTATAAACAGTGGAGAATTTGAAGGTGGTACGAAGTATAGTTTTGAAATTAGAGAAGAAGCTATTTGGGACGACGGAAAGCCAGTGACAGCATTGGATTATGAGGCAACTTTGAAAATTGTATTTAATCCATTTTTACCGACATTAGGGTACAGAACTTTTTTAGAAAATATTCAGTCTTTTGAAATTGATCAATTAAATCCTAAAAAATTTACGATCATTTTAAATGATACTTATTTTGCCGGACTAGAATCATTGACCAATGTAGTTCCGGTATTACCAAAGCATGTTTTTGACCCCCAAAATTTATTGGATAAAGTTTCTCTGTTGAAACTGATTAAAGATCCTAGCCCTGAAAATCAACTTAAAAATTATCCTTTTATTAAGGATTTTGCGGATAATTATATGGGGGAGTACTTTAGCAGAATTCCAGAAGGAGTGAATGGGTCGGGTCCTTATCAATTGGTTTCCTGGCAGGCTGGGCAGGAAATATTATTGCAGAAAAAACAATCCTGGTGGGGAGATAAACTTGCCGTTGAAAACCCAGCTTTTCAGGCTTTTCCGGATAAACTTTTATTTAAGATTATTCCTGATCCTGTTACAGCATTAGCCGCATTAAAAAATGAAGAGATTGATGTCATGCAAAATATTGCACCTGAAGATTTTATCAACTTAAAATCAGATAGTTTAACGAAAGCACATTTTACATTTTATACTCCTTCATCCCTAAGCAGTTATTATATTTCTTTAAATACGCGCCTACCTGTTCTCTCTGATAAAAAAGTTAGAAGAGCATTTGCACATGCAATTGATGTTGATGAACTCATAAACAGTGTTTTTGAAGGTTTCGGTACCCGATGTGCAACCCCTTTACATCCATCTTCGGCAGAATATAACGCTTCATTAAAACCCATAGAATTTTCCATAGAGAAGGCAAAAAAATTACTATCCGAAGCGGGTTGGAGCGATTCAGATAAAGACGGCATTTTAGATAAAAAACTTGATGGTAAAAAGACCGCTTTGACCGTTAAATATTTAGCTAATGCTAGTAAGGCAAGTTCTATGATTCTTGCAGAACTAATAAAAAGTAATGCAAAAAAAGCAGGAATTGACATTGTTATCGATGGTAAGGATGCTAATACTTTACTTGAAAAGCTTCGTAGCAGAGATTTTGAGATGATTTCGGCCGGCCGGTCTTTAACGCCACAATGGAGTCCTTCTCAAAATTGGAGAACTGATTCCGATAACAGGAGTGGTTTTGGAGATGAAAAAACGGATTCATGGATTGACGAAATGGAGAGAGAACCTAATCAATCTAAAAGGTTCGTTATTTCTAAAAAACTTCAAGCTAAAATTTATGAAGAACAACCTGAAATCATGTTGTTTTGTCCACAAGAGCGGTTGGTCATTCATAAAAGATTTCAAGCCGTTTCAACAGCTGTTTGGCCAGGTTTTTATCCATTAGCTTTCAAGCTGGTAACTGATTAAAATGACGATGCTAACCTATTTGATAAAAAGAATTAGCACCCTTATTCTGTCGTTGTGGATTATTTCTATTTGCCTTTTTTATTTACAGAAAAATGTGGCGGGTGATATTGTTATGCTTCAAAGTAAAGGAAGGAGTAACGGCCCATTTTATGTTCACCCTTTAGCTGCAGAAAAGGTATACAGTGTGGAGGCTATTAGATTGAATCTGCATAAACCTCTTTTTTATTTTTCATTAAAATCGGCCTTATTTCCTGACACCTTTTATCGCATACAATATCCCGAGGCTATTAAAATTAAAAAGGATTTGTTGCTACAAACAGGTAATTGGCCATTAGTGCAATCTTATTTTCAGGCACTGACTAAGTTTTATGAAATTGTAGTTAAATCTGAAAATAGCAGTCTGTCCATATTTTGGAGGGAAAGGTTGGAAGAAATCGCACTTTCCAGTGATTTGGTAGCTATAAAATCAAAACTAAGGGTATCAAAAGAGATGAATGAACCTTTTGAAGTGGAAATCAAGGAGATGAATGGGATTCTTTTCCAGCTATCCAAATGTTCACCTTCGTTTTTAAGCTGGTTCCCTCGGCTACATATATATGGTTTGGATAATCAGTATCATAAATGGTTTGTTAAAATTATTTCTGGCGACTTTGGTACTTCTTCCAGAGATGGGAGATTAGTAAAGGATAAAATTCAAGAGGCAATTCCTTGGACTTTATGGGTAAATGGCTTAGCCATTGGAATCGCTTATTTATTTTCTTTTCCCATGGGTATTTTTATGGCATTGATACCCAAAAGCGCCTGGACAAAATGGGTTAATCATTTTTTGCTGGCTCTTTATGCCTTACCTTCCTTTTGGATTGCTAGTTTATTATTGTTTCAGGCTACATCGCCAGGGGCAGGATTTCCTTTTTTTAGTATCAGTGGATGGACCTTTTATCAACAAAATGGAGGCTTTATAAATCAGCCAATTTCTTTTTTACTCCAACTTAGCCTTCCGGTTTTTTGTATGACTTATGGGCTTGCTGCCTATTTAACAGGCTATATGCAATCTTCATTTTTGAAGGTACTTAAAGAGCCCTATATAATGTATGCCAGAACTAAGGGTATCTCAGGATTTCGCCTTTATGTGAGGCATGTTCTTCCCAACGCATTATTGCCTCAAATCGTATTCATTGCTGGGGTTATTCCCGCTTTAGTAACAGGTTCCGTAGTTATTGAAGTAATTTTTAATATACCAGGAATGGGTAGATTATTAATTGATTCCATGTTGAGTCAGGACTGGGCTACTGTATATTCCTTTGTTTTACTGGTTTCTTGTCTGACAGCATTGGGACTTATATTATCTGATATTTTATTGGTTTTATCTGACCCAAGAATTCGTTTTTCAGCTACTAAAAATGAAGCTTCATGAAGATAAAATACTTCTTTTATGTTATGCTTTTTTTAGCTGTTTTTGGAGACTGGATAGCGAATGAAAAACCTTTTTATTGTAAGTTTCAAGGGAAAAATTATTACCCTGTAATTGAATCACCTTTGGTAAAATTGGGGTGGAAAGAATGGCCGGCAGCATTTCAAAATGCTACATGGCTTGAGTTGGACCTTGAGAAAAAAGTTAATACGCTTGTTCCCTATAGCCCTGAAACTATTGATCGAAATAATCTGGGACTTAAAAGTCCATTCGATAAGCAAAATATAAATAGTTTATGGGAGAGGCACTGGATGGGTACAGACAGGATTGGCAGAGATGTACTTTCCGGATGGATCAGGGGATGCAGAATGGCTGTAAGTGTTGGCTTTTTATCCGTTTTAATAGCGGGTATTATGGGTATATTTTGGGGTGGAATAGCAGGCTATTTTGGTAATGAAAGATTTAAACTATCCCTTTTTAAAGCGGGAGTATTATTAATCTGGATAATAGGTATGTTTTTTTGGATATCCCTTGGGTTTGAGACAAACTGGAATAGCAGGTCTGTATTTTATTGGCAAATTATATGGGTTATAGGGGGTGTTTGCACTCTTTTTCTACCTTCATGGGGAAGTCATCGAATAGCAATTCCAGTAGACGGTGTTATCAGTTTAGTTATACAAGCCATCGATGCAATTCCCGCCCTTTTCTTTCTACTGGCGCTTTTGCCGCTAATAAAAAATCCAGGTTTATTTGATGTTGTCATACTCATTGCTATTATAAGGTGGACAAATATTGCCCGTTTGGTCAGAGCTGAATTTTTAAGTATTCGGGACCTGGAATATATTCAAGCAGCGAAATTATTAAAATTGAATCATTTTAATATTTGTTGGAAACATATCCTGCCAAATGCAATGGGTTCATTGTGGATAACTTTTGCGTACAGTTTTGCAGGCGCTATCTTGTTAGAAGCTTATTTAGGTTATTTAGGTATCGGTATGCCCTCAGGCACTATTAGTTGGGGGAGCCAGATGCAACAGGTAAGAGAAAATCCTTCCGCTTGGTGGTTAGCTGTATTTCCTGGGGCAGCAATTTTTTTAAGCCTTTTTAGCTTACAAAAAATGGGAGAAAAACTAGAAGCTAAATCGTTTTAGCATTTGTATTTTTATAGTACTTTATTTTGCTTTTTTTTGAAAAAAGCATCGATTCTGCAGATTTTTTAGTGTTTCCTCTCTTGTTCATTTCTACTTCCTGATTCATGGCAGGGCATCCTGTTTTTCTATTACATGAAGAAGAAATGGATGAAATACATAATATCGCCCAAAAAAAGAGGTGTTTTTTCATAATTAATTTTATAAATAATTGATTTTTTGAAGAATAGCTTATATTTGCGCTACAAAAATAAGCTATTTTGAATCAAATTCTATTTGATTAATCTAATTATTATGCTTATATTTGACATAATGTATTTTTTTAGGAGAAAATTAACCTTAAAAACTTTTTTAAATGAACAAGGGAGATCTTATTAACAAAATTGCATCAAGTGCAAAAATTACAAAAGTTCAAGCTACAGACGCATTAAATGCAGTCGTAGAAGGAATTGGTGAAGAGCTTAAAGCAGGTGGAAAAGTAACTTTAATTGGCTTTGGTACATTTTCTGTGTCACACAGAGAAGCAAGAAATGGTCGTAATCCAAGAACTGGTCAAACTTTGACAATTGAAAGTAAAAATTCAGTTAAATTCAAAGCGGGTAAAGAATTATCTGATTCTGTAAACTAGTCAGAACCCAATCCTTTATACGACAAGAGAAAAAGGGCAATCTTGATGGATAGATTGCCCTTTTCAATTTAACCTTATTTTTATTCCTGTTATTTAGGTAAATTTATAAAGCGTCATGAAATTTGGAACTAAAGCGATTCATGCCGGAGTAAATCCGGATCCTGCAACTGGGGCTGTTATGACCCCCATTTATCAAACTTCTACTTATGCACAATCCGCTCCTGGTGTACATAAAGGATATGAATATGCAAGAACTGGCAATCCAACCCGTACCGTTTTGGAAGATAATCTGGCCGCTTTAGAAAATGGTAAATATGGAATCTGTTTTAGTAGCGGACTTGCGGCTATGGATACCGTAATCCGATTGCTTCAACCCGGAGATGAGGTTTTGGCTTGTGATGATTTATATGGAGGATCTTATCGACTGTTAACAAAAGTACATGGTACATTTGGCATAAAAAGCAGGTTTGTTGACATGAATAATCTGACTGCTTTTGAAACGGAAATAAAACCCGAAACGAAACTTATCTGGATTGAAACCCCAACCAATCCTATGTTGAATATTGTAGATATTCAAGCTATTTGTGAATTAGCAAAAAAAAGAGGTATTATGACTTGTGTCGATAATACATTTGCTTCTCCCTATCTTCAAAATCCTTTAGATTTAGGTGCAGATATCGTGCTTCATTCGGCAACTAAATATATAGGTGGACATTCTGATGTTGTCCATGGTGCCGTTATTACCAATAATGAAACGTATGCTCAAAAGCTAAGGTTCCTTCAAAATGCCGTTGGTGCTGTACCGGGACCACAGGATTGTTTCTTGATTTTACGTGGAATTAAGACTTTGCATATTCGTGTTGAAAGGGCTTGCCAAAATGCAGCTAAAATTGCAGATTTCCTTAGATCACATCAAAAAATTAAAAAAGTCTTTTATCCAGGCTTTATTGATCATCCAGGACATGATATTGCCTGCAATCAAATGAGGCACTTCGGTGGAATGGTTTCATTTAATTTATTTACAGATACCTTAGAACACGCAGGTAAATTATTGGCAAATACTAAACTATTTACCTTGGCCGAATCATTGGGCGGTGTAGAATCTTTAATAGGTCATCCAGCAACCATGACGCATGCCTCGATACCCAAAGAAGAAAGACTTAAAGTAGGATTGACAGATTCGCTGATACGCTTAAGTGTTGGTATTGAAGATGTTAGTGATTTAATTGATGATTTGAATGTTGCCATAGATCATCTGCCTTAAATAGCAGTTGGTATATTTTTTATTTCCCCTTAACCTAATGACTACTTCCTTACGCCTGATTTTTTAATTAATCAGTTTGCGTATTATGGAAAATAATTTATTGTTTGCCGTCGGGCTAACTAAAATTCATCATGTTGGACCTGTCCTAGGTCGCCAGCTCATTTATTATTGTGGATCTCCAGAGGAAGTTTTTAATTCCTCAGCAAGACAGTTGTTGAAAATTCCAGGATTAGGAAATTCTATTGTCAGTGAGATTTGTTCTAAAAAAGTATTGACTATAGCAGAAAAAGAATTGAAGGATTGTTTAGAAAGAAACATTGATGTCCTTTATTTTAAGTCGCTCAATTACCCTTCCCGATTAGCTAACTTACCAGACAGCCCAATTGTTATTTATCAAATCGGGACTCTTGACTGGGAGGATCGTTTTATAATTTCTGTAGTAGGCACCAGAAAACCATCCCATCATGGATTAGAGGCTTTAAACAAAATATTAGATGGTATAAAGGAATTTAATCCTATCATTGTGAGTGGTTTAGCTTTTGGCGTTGACGCTGAAGCCCATCAGTTTTGCTTGAAAAATAATTTGCGGACTGCAGGTGTTATAGCACATGGATTAGGCAGTATTTATCCAGCAGACCATAGGGAATTAGCAGAACAAATTTGCCGGCAAGGTGCTCTTCTTTCGGAATATCCCTGGTCAGTCAGAGCAGAAAAGGAATTTTTTCCCATGAGAAATAGAATAATTGCAGGATTAAGCGATGGTGTTTTAGTTGTCGAAACTGCTGAACGAGGAGGTTCTATGATTACAGCTCAGTTAGCCAATGATTATGATAGAGAAGTAATGGCTTTACCTGGTAGGATTAATGATAAATGGTCACAAGGTTGTTTGAAATTAATAAAAAATCAAGAAGCTTCTCTTGTTTCAAGTTCTGAAGATATTATACGTATTCTTCAGTGGAAGGATAATCAGACTAAGCAAATGATTATCCCTTTTTTAGAACCACAAGAAAAAAAAATAGTAGATTTATACGGAGATGCCAAATCTGTTTCCTTGGAATATCTTTTGTTAAATTCCTCCCTTTCTGTTGGCATGTTAAGCCAATGGTTACTTGACATGGAATTTAAAGGACTCATAAAGGAATTACCTGGAAAAAGGTATCAAAAATTAATTTAAAAGGATGAAATTAAATAAAACTGTTATTGTCATTTTAGGATTATTTTTAATCCCTTCATTTGGTTCTTCACAGGATCTGTCGAGAAATGCCAAACCTGTTAATGTTATACTGATGATTGCCGATGGAGTAGGTATTAGTCAAATTACAGGAGGGCTTTATCAAAATGGTAAAGATCTCGCCGTGGAGAAAATGCCTTTTATAGGATTACAGAAAACGAACTCTTTTAATAGCTTAAATACAGATCCTGCTGCATCTGCAACGGCTATCGCATGTGGGGTAAAATCATTTGATGGTGCATTAGGATTATCTATGGACTCCGTTTCAATTCCATCTGTTTTAGAGTGGGGGGCAAAAAGTAAAATGAAAACAGGTGTAATTACAACGGCCAGTATGACGCATGCCACGGTGGCAGCATTTTGGGCTCATACACCTAATTATAAAGAAGACGAATTAATTGCTTCTCAACTTGACAATTCATCTTTGAATTTAGTCATAGGGGGAGGGGAGAAATTTTTTAAAGCAAGAAGAGACAATATTAATTTATTGGAATCTTTATCTGCAAAGGGTTATGAGGTGGTTTCGGTTTCTTCTGACGCACAGATTTTTCCAAAGGCAGATATTTCAAAAAATTATGCCGCGTTTACAGCCTTCGATTTGCCTTCAACGAATGCAGAGGGTAGAAATTATTTGCCATCTGCTACTTTATTTGCCATTGATTTTCTAAATACTAAAGACAAGGAAAATCATGGCTTTTTCTTGGTTGTAAATAGTGCTCAAACTGCATGGGGAGCCAGACTAAATAATCCTGAATATATGCTTTCGGAGTATGAAGATTTTAATCAAACCATTCATAGCGTGTTATCCTTTGCTGAAAAAGATAAGGAAACACTGGTCATTGTTACATCTGGTTATGAACTGGGAGGATATGCCATAAACCCAGGGTCTAAACCGGGTAAATTGCAACATGAATTTACAGGTAAAGGGGTTACAGGAACATTGGTTCCAGTTTTTTCTTATGGTCCAGGCGCTTTTAATTTTACAGGTTTTTTTGAGAATATCGATTTTCTACCCAAGTTGAAAGCGTTATTTAGTTGGAATTAAATGCCTTTCAGCATGATAAGAAGAACGAACCAATGGACCACTTTCTACATAATCAAAACCTCTTTTTAAACCTTCTTCCTTGTAGAACGCAAAAATATCAGGATGTATAAACGCTGCAACATCCAGATGCATTTTTGTAGGTTGAAGATATTGGCCAATGGTAAGAACATCACAACCATTTTGAACTAAATCGTCCATGGTTTTTAAAACTTCTTCCTTTGTTTCTCCAAGACCAACCATAATTCCTGATTTAGTTCTTTTGCCAAAAGCTTTTGTCCTGTTAATTTGCTCCAGACTTCGAATATATTTAGCCTGGGGTCTAACCAAGCGATAAAGGCGTTCTACGGTTTCTATGTTATGAGAAACAACCTCTTGGCCTGCACTAATCATTCTTTCCAAGGCCTCCCAATTACCTTTAACATCGGGAATAAGGCTTTCTATAGTGGTATCTGGACTAAGTAATTTTATCTGATGTATAGTTTGATACCAGACTTCGGCTCCTCTGTCGGCCAGTTCATCTCTATTAACAGAGGTAATAACCGCATGTTTAACTTGCATTAATTTAACTGCTTCAGCTACTCTACCAGGTTCTTCTGTATCGTATTCGGTAGGTCTTCCTGTTTTTACAGCACAGAAGGAGCAGGATCGGGTACATATATTACCCAGAATCATGAAAGTCGCAGTACCTGCACCCCAGCATTCCCCCATGTTAGGACAGCTTCCAGACTGGCAGATGGTATGTAATTTATAGGTATCAA
>JBEAXK010000158.1:0-31422 GCA_041159865.1 Bacteroidota bacterium | reverse complement strand
ATCCTACTATAAATTTTTTAGAAGAAAAGGCAGCTAATTTATTCGGTATGGAAGCCGCTTTGTTTTGTCCTTCAGGGACAATGACAAATCAAATTGCTATAAAAATGCACACAAGGCCACTCGATGAGATGATTTGCGAATCTACTTCTCATGTCTATCAGTATGAAGTTGCAGGATACGCATTTCATTCTGGAATCGGAGTGAATTTAATAAATGGGGTTTATGGTAAAATTACCTCAGCTCAAGTGGATTCCGCTTTCAAAAGTCCTGCAGATTGGTTGCCAAAGTCTACTTTAGTTGTTTTAGAAAATACCACTAATAAAGGAGGTGGAAATTTTTATACCTTGGATGAAATTATACCTATTAAAAATAGTTGTGATAACCTTGGATTAAAATTACATTTGGATGGGGCAAGGTTATTTCACGCTTTAGTAGAAACGGGTGATAAAACTGAAGAATATGGCAAATTTTTCGATAGTATTTCAATTTGTCTTTCTAAAGGTTTGGGTGCACCAGTAGGATCCTTGCTTTTGGGAAATAAATCATTTATTGCAGAATCTCGGCGCATTAGAAAAGTAATGGGTGGTGGAATGAGGCAGGCAGGCTTCTTGGCAGCTGCAGGTATATTTGCACTCGACAATAATGTAGAAAGATTAAAAACGGATCATTTCCACGCTCAAATAATAGCGAATTGTCTAGAAAATCTTGATTATGTAGCGGAGGTGAAACCTGTTAAAACAAATATTCTTATTTTTGATTTAAAACAACCCTGGACATCAGCTTCATTTTTAGTAAAATTGGCAGATAAGGGAGTTAAGGCATCCGCTTTTGGGCCATATACAATCAGGCTTGTTACCCATTTAGACATTTCAAAGGAAATGATTGATAAGGTATTAGAAGTACTTAAAAATATTCATCATTAATTGCTAAGGTTGCAAATATGTCAAATGGATGCGTTTAAAACTATACTGGTCGTTTACTGAAAAATGGATAAATTTGTAAGTATAACCGAAGTTGGATTTGCTTTAATCTAAATCTCTTTTTCTTTTATCTATTTCATCTCGAATAGATGCTGCTTTTTCATAGTTTTCTTCTTCTAAAACCTGCAATAACATATTTTGAAGGGATTCAAGAGAGTAGCTACTTAAAGCATTTTGTTTTTCTTTTACAGGCTTTTCTGACATATCGTCTGCCTCTTCCTCCTCAATTTCCTCGTTAGCGCTTTCATCCAGCTCCACACCTGCCGTATCTATTATAAATTCGTAAGTATAAACCGGACATTGAAATCGAACAGCCAGTGCAATAGCATCAGAAGTTCTTGAATCCAGTTCAATTATTTCACCTTCTCTCTCACAAATTAACTTGGCGTAAAAAATGCCATCTAAAAGATTATTTATAATGATTTCTTTAATTTCAATTTTAAATGCCTCTAGCGTATTTTTGAATAAATCGTGTGTTAATGGCCGGTTAGGTGTCATTTTTTCCATAGCAACTGCTATGGCTTGTGCTTCGAAACTTCCAATGACAATAGGTATCCTTCTCTGTCCTGTTATTTCTCCTAATACAACTGCATAGTTATTTGACTGGGATACACTATGCGATAGTGCGACGATTCTAAGTTCAATTTTTTTCATAAAATGCAGATTATAGAAGATTCAAAGATATTAAAAAATATGGGAAAAATTGGGTCAATTCTATTGACTTTTAGCTTCATTCCAAAGAATATTCATTTCTTCCAAAGTCATTTTGGTAAGGTTATCACCCGCTTTATTTTCAACATACTGGAATCTTTTTGTAAATTTCTGATTCACTTTTTCTAAAGCATTTTCAGCATTAATTCCTTGAAAACGAGCATAATTTACAAGGGAAAATAATAAATCGCCAAATTCCTCTTCCTTCCTCTCTATGGACTCATTTTTATCCAGTTCCTCTTTAAATTCTGCTAATTCTTCACTTACCTTTTCCCAGACTTGTTCCTTATTTTCCCAATCGAAACCAACCTGACTGGTCTTTTCTTGAATCCGATAAGCTTTTATAAGAGAGGGCAGAGAGTTAGGAACCCCGGAAAGAACTGATTTTTTTCCTTCACCTAACTTTATATGTTCCCAGTTTTTCTTAACATCCTCCTCATTTTTCACCAAAACATTGCTATATATATGGGGATGTCTTCTAATTAATTTTTCACAAATACTGTGAAGACAATCGGAGACATCAAAGGCATTTACCTCTTCGGCCATTTTACAATAGAAAACGAGGTGTAAAAACAAATCGCCAATTTCCTCTTTTATTTCAGGTGGGTTGTTTTTTAAAATAGCATCCGATAATTCATAGGATTCCTCCAGCGTAAGCATCCTCAAGCTTTCAAAGGTTTGCTTTCTATCCCAGGGACATTTTTCTCTTAGTTCATCCATAATTTTTAACAGACGACTGAAGGCTTCCATTTTCAAATTTAAATCATTGGCCATTGTTATGCATTTTAATAAAAAAGTAACCTATATTTGCTTATGAAATAATTAAAAAATAATAATTATGGAATTTTTGACGATTCTGGGCATCATATTTAGTTTTATGTTAGCTTCTATTCTACTTTTAAATCTTAGACATTGGTTCACAGGTGAACCTTTCAGAGGCACTTGTTCATCTAATAATCCTATGTTAAAAGATCAGTTAGGGGAATGTTCCCTTTGCGGAAAAAAACCTGATGAACCTTGTCAAATGCCAAAAGTTCAATAAGCACCTAAGGAAAGTAACACCAAAGTACAAGCTCTTTCTGTTTCAATTTGATGTTGATGAGCAAAATTTTCCAATTCCATATTTTCCGTACCTGGATTAAATATGATTCTTTTTGGTTTTAAGTGAAGTATATACTCGTAGTATTCTTTTTGGCGTTCTGGATTCAAATATAGGCTAATGGTATGCAGATTTTCAATGACTGGTTTGTTCGTTTGAACTAAAACATCACCAATATAATCTTCCTGCACACCAATAGCCGAGACATCATGTCCCGCGTCTCGTAAACGAAGTACCGCTTCTCCTGATACACGACCCGGTTTAGAAGAAGCACCTATGACAAGTGTCTTTTTAATTTCAGTCATTATTTTAAAAGTAACAATGGCTCTTCAAGAATAGCCTTTAAGGTTTGTAAGAATTGCGCCCCTGATGCACCATCAACAACTCTATGATCGCAACTCAAGGTAACTTTCATTGTATTGCCAACCACTATACTTCCGTTTTTTACCACAGGTTTCTGGATTATTCCTCCAACAGCAAGGATACAGGCATCAGGTGGATTGATAATAGCTGTGAATTCGTCAATTCCAAACATACCTAAATTGGAAATAGTAAATGTATTTCCCTGCATTTCGTCAGGTTGTAATTTTTTGTCTTTTGCTTTACCCGCAAGCATTTTTACCTCTCCATTTATTTGAGACATTGTTTTTTTGTCTGCATGTTTAATAACAGGTACCAATAGACCATCTTCAACAGCAACTGCTACTCCAATATGTACTTCCTGATGATATCTAATTCTATCACCTAGCCAGGAAGCGTTTATGACAGCGTGTTTTTTAAGTGCTGAGGCAACGGAGCGAATCACTAAATCATTGAAAGAAATTCTAACTTCGCTATTCTTATTTAGTTGTTCTCTGACTTCAATGGCTCTTTGCATATCAATTTCAATAGACAGATAAAAATGAGGAGCTGTAAATTTGCTCTCACTTAACCTTCTGGCTATTGTTTTTCTCATCTGACTAACAGTTTTGTCTTCAAAGGCTGATTCGACAGCATTATTTATGGCAAAATTTTGTGTGACTGATGTTTGAATTGGCTTTGGTGACACAGCTGAAGGAATATCGGCTGGTTTCATATCAACAATATCCTTTTTTACTATCCTGCCTCCTTCTCCTGAACCTTGTATCTGACCAAGGTTTATACCAGATTCCTTAGCTATACTCTTAGCTAAGGGAGATGCTTTTATTCGCTGACCATCGTTTACTTCCGTTGAACCAGAAGGAACAGGAATATTTTGATTTACACTTTCTGTTACACCTTTAGCTGCTTTTGACTCTCCATTTGCACCAGAGACAGCTGAACTTCCATTAACAAGAGCTTGCCAGTCTTCTCCTGGTTGTCCGATTACAGCGATGATACCATCAATAGCAACAGTACCTTCTGGAACTGCAATATGTAGCAGCGTTCCTTCCACGAAAGCATCTAATTCCATGGTTGCCTTGTCTGTTTCTACTTCTGCCAGCGTCTCGCCCGGTTCTACTTTATCGCCTACCTTTTTTAACCAACCAATGATATTACCTTCTTCCATGGTATCACTCATTCTCGGCATTCGGATAATTTCGGCCATAATAATTATCTTTTTCTTATGTTATGTAATTGTAAATTTATTTCGAGCCACAAATATAAGACTTAGGAATTAAAATATCTGTTTTTTAATGAAAATGCAAAAATGTTAATATTTGTTAATATTTCTGTTTTTTTTTGAAAGCGTCCAACCAAATCATCTTTTTTTTCATTCTCTTATAAAATAAATCCATAAATCATGTTAAATAAATTTGGTCAATTAATTCTTGCCTCTTTTTTAGGTGCAGCAATTACAGTTGGAGCAACTGTTTTATTTAAAAAAGGAGAACCTTTTAGTTATGCGAACTCCTCAACACCTGCTTATTTAACCAATCAAAGTGGAAATTTTGCAGCTATGCCTGCAGAAGGTTTCACCACTGCAGCTGATAAAGTTTTGCCGGCTGTAGTACATATTCGGTCAATTGGTAAAGCAAAAAGCAATACAAATAGTTTTTTTGATATGGAGGAAATTCCTGAATCTTTCCGGAGATTTTTTGGGGAACCTTCACCAAGGCAACAACCCAAGCAGGAAGGTACTGGTTCAGGTGTCATTATTAGTGCAGACGGTTATATCGTCACTAATAATCATGTCGTTGCTGATGCTGAGAAAATTGAAATTACATTACATGACAAAAGGTTATTAACAGCTAAAGTAATTGGTTTAGATCCAAATACAGATGTTGCACTTATTAAAGTAGATGCCGAAAATTTACCAACACTGGCATTTGCAAATTCCGATGATCTTAAGGTCGGTGAATGGGTTGTTGCAGTTGGTAATCCATTTAATCTGGAATCTACTGTTACGGCAGGTATCATTAGTGCCATAGGTCGAAGTATAAATATATTGGAGGGCAAAGCACCCATTGAATCTTTTATTCAAACAGATGCAGTGGTAAATCCAGGCAATTCTGGGGGAGCTTTAGTAAATACTCAAGGCGATTTAATTGGTATTAACACAGCTATTGCATCTCCTACTGGTGTTTTTGCTGGTTACTCTTTTGCAGTACCGAGCAATATCGTGGCTAAAATTGTAACTGATTTAAGGGAACATGGTACCGTTCAAAGGGGATATTTAGGAGCCATCATTAGGGGAATAGATGGGCGTTATGCTCAAGAAATGAAACTACCTGTTAATGAGGGGGTTTATGTAGATAGTGTACTTTCTGATGGAGCAGCAGCAAAAGCTGGTATTATGAAAGGGGATATTATTAAAGAAATAGATGGACAGAGTATCGCTACTTCTTCTAAGTTATTGGAATTAGTAGGTAGAAAACGCCCCGGAGATGAAATGATTGTTACGATTCTTAGAAATGGTGCGGATAAAAAAGTAACCGTTACTTTAAGAAATTCATCCGGAAATACAAATGTTGTATCTAAAACGGAATCTTCTGCTACTTTGGAACGTTTGGGTGCTTCTTTTTCTGACTTAACTAAGGCCGAAAAAGACAAACTTAAAGTGGAAGGTGTTAAGGTGGATCAATTAAGTGCTGGCCTTCTAAGAAGATATACTGATATTGAGGAGGGATTTATTATTACACGGATTGACAGACAAGATGTAAAAAGTGTTGCTGAGTTAAAAAAAGTACTCGAAAATAAAGAGGGTGGCCTCCTAATTGAAGGTCGTTACGCTGATAGCCCAAGGAAATATTATTATGGACTAGGGTTGGAAGAATAAGATTTCAACTTAATCAAAAACCCGGAACTATTAAAATTTATTAGTTCCGGGTTTTTTATTTTAAATAAATAACAATAATTACCTTGCGCAAAATTTAGAACCATGCAACGCGAAGTTAAACCTGGAGCAATTATTTTTATTTTTATCACATTGCTACTTGACGTCATTGGATTAGGAATCATAATCCCTGTATTTCCTGAGCTTATCATGGAATTAACAGGTGAAGGTTTAAGTGCCGCTTCTAAATATGGAGGGCTTTTAATGTTTTCCTATGCTATTATGCAGTTTTTATTTGCGCCAGTTATGGGAATGTTAAGTGATAAATATGGAAGAAGACCAGTTTTACTTGCCGCATTGACAGGATTTGGTCTAGATTATTTACTTCAGGGATTTGCTCCTACTTTAGGATGGTTGTTTGTCGGACGTTTATTGGCCGGAATTACAGGGGCTAGTTTTACAACGGCTTCAGCTTATATAGCAGACATTAGTCCGGCAGAAAAAAGAGCGCAAAATTTTGGGCTAATAGGGGCTGCTTTTGGTTTGGGATTTATTATTGGTCCAGTTTTAGGAGGTGTTTTAGGCCAGTTTGGTCCTAGAGTTCCATTCTTTGCAGCTGCTTTTTTGACTTTTTTAAATGTAGCTTATGGCTTTTTCATTCTGCCCGAATCGTTGAAATCAGAAAACAGATCAAATATCATTTGGAAAAAGGCAAATCCATTAGGTGCATTAATCAATATTAAAAACCATCCCTTGGTGCTAAAATTAGCGAGTGTTCTTTTGTTGATTTATTTAGCAGGTTATGCTACTCAAGGCACCTGGACTTATTTTACCAAAGAGAAATTTAATTGGAATTCTGCAGAAGTTGGATACTCTTTAGGATTTGTTGGTGTAACTATTGCTTTGGTGCAAGGCGGATTAACCAGAATGGTCATTCCAAAAATTGGACAAGTTAAATCTGTTTTTATTGGTCTTTTGTTTAATGCTGCCGGTCTCCTCGCTTTTTCTATGGCAACAGATGGGTGGATGATGTATGCCATTATGGTGCCTTTTGCACTCGGTGGTCTGGCAGGACCAGCACTTCAGGGTATCATTTCGAATCAGGTTGCTGCCAATGAACAAGGAACCTTACAAGGGTCACTGACCAGCCTTATTAGTCTTACCTCTATTTTTGGTCCGTTGATTATGACCAATCTATTTGGTTTTTTTACATCTGATGCTGCACCATTTTATTTTCCCGGCGCTCCCTTTTTCTTAGGATTTTTACTTGCTTTAGCAGGTCTTTTGTTAAGTTTTAAACCTTTGTTAAAAATGGACTCTAATAGCCTTTGATTAAAAAAAAACCCTTGCTGATTGCAGCAAGGGCCTCTAACCCAAACAAATAAACACAAAAACTTTTTCAATATACCGAAAATTTTCAAATTGTTCTACTTCCTATGGTTAATTTTGCAAAATATTTATTGGGTTTTATGGTTAATTGAAGTATTTAAACTTATAGATTCTCTCTTCATTATTAAAACGAGTCAGTAATGAAAAAAAAAATAACTAAAGTCGATTTTTATAAACATCTCAGAATTTATCTTATCTGGTGTGTTCTGTTTTTTATAATTAATAAAGTTACATCTCCTGGCGTAAATTGGTTTATTTATCCAATCTTGGGATGGGGTATTTCAGTATTTATTCAGGCAATTAAGGTCTTATTTCCTACAGAAGAGGAAAAAATTTCAAACAAACCTAAATTAACAGAAGGTAATAAAGAGGATGATTTGCTTCAACTAAAGCCATTATTGCGTAAAAAATGGTCGGATGATGATATCGTTTAATGTTATCATTTCTTTGGTTTTAGTTATATTTGAAAAATTTTAAATGGATAACGAAATATTTTAATCTTGACAGATTCTTTAGTAATCATTCCTACCTATAATGAGAAGGAAAATATTATGGCAATTCTTAATGCCGTAATAAATTTAGGAGATCATTTTGATGTATTAGTGGTTGATGATGGGTCACCCGATGGTACAGCCGATTTAGTTCGAAAACAGATGTTGGTTTTTCCCGGACGAATTCATATCCTAGAGAGAAAGGGAAAATCTGGTTTGGGAACTGCTTATATTGCTGGTTTTCTTTGGGCTCTTGATAAGGAATACACATTTATTTGTGAAATGGATGCCGATTTTTCACATCCACCAGCAGATTTATTGCGTTTGAGAAGTGCTTGTCTTCATGAAGGTGCCGATGTTGCTGTTGGTTCAAGATATACAAAAGGTGGGAAGGTGAAAAACTGGCCATTTGACAGAATCTTTATTTCTTATGGTGCTTCTCTTTATGTTCGTTTATTAACGGGTATGTCTGTTAAAGATCCAACAGCTGGATTTGTTTGTTACCAAAGAAATGTTCTTTCAACTATCGATTTAAATAAAATCAAATTTGTTGGTTATGCTTTTCAGATTGAAATGAAATTTGCTTCTTTTCATTCCGGTTTTATCATCAAAGAAATTCCTATTACCTTTGTAGATAGAACTTTAGGAACTTCAAAAATGTCAGGAAGCATTATTAAAGAAGCTGTTTTAGGTGTATTAGAAATGAGGTGGCTCAGTTTTTTTAATACCTACAAGAGGGATTTGTAATTTCTATTATTTATGCCTTTAGATGAACAACTCGAGAATCAATTCATAGAAGATTTTAAACATATTTATTCACTTCCTGATAAGGTGGGTTATGCAAAATTAAAAGCAACAAACGACCTGTTAATTTCCATTATAGATGAAATTCTTAAGGATGAAGATGTTTTTTTTCAAACTATTTTTGCAAAAATTTCCATCCTAAAGCAAAAAATAAATATCCCCAGGGATACATCTATATTACTTAATTATTTTAGAATTCAATTCAAAAATTTAAATAGTAGGGTAAATATTCAAATAACTCAAGTATTACAGTTGACGAAACAAGGGCAACATCTTATCTATTATTTTTTAATTAACCATTTTAATTTGGATTTGAAAAATGACTTTCCCTTGATTGAAAGTTCAGATCAGATATTATCTAAATTATAAAAATCAAAAAATGCTTCTATTCCTTTTTTAAAAGGTCTGATTTATCAAATAGATTCAATTCATTATACCTTGTTATTTAAATCTGAGGATGACGAGGAGGAAGATTTAAATATAGTGCATTTTAATAAACTTCATTTAAATGAAGTCTACACTGATTCTTTAATTCAGGTAAATGATATGTTTAAATATCCTTTTCCTTGTATGCTCATAGAAATTGAAATCGATGAAAAGGGAGAATTTTATCCGCTACATTTTATTCTGGAACCAGATTATCTCTTTGATGTAACGGCTATTGCAAGTTGTTTTGATCTTAAAGAGGGAAACCCATATCAATATTTACTTAAAAAATATATGCCCACTTCCTCCAGTGTTCCGCTTCTGCTGGGTGATATTGCAAATTTTTTTTTAGATCAACTTATTTCAGATTCATCTTTATCGTTCGACTATCTTTTTCCCTTAGTTTTTAAAAATAAACCTTTGAGTTTTGCCTTATTGAGTGATATTGAAGTGTTGAAAATCAGAGATTCAGCGAAAAATATTTATGCTAATTTAATTAAAACGATTAAAGAGGATTTTCCAAAACAAAAAATATCACCTGTTCACTGCTATTTAGAACCCTCCTTTCTATCAGAAAAATTTGGCATACAAGGTCGTTTAGACTTATTATATGAAGGTTCAGATAAGACAGTTATCATCGAACTTAAAAGTGGTAAGACCTATCATACAAACCAATATGGTATAAACATACCTCATTTCTTTCAATTTTTATTATATGATTTATTGATTCAGTCTGGCTCGCATAAAAATAAAGTGGCTGGCTTTGTGCTTTATGCAGCAGATTCTAAAAGCTTACGATTTGCCCCCATCCATTTATTTGAACAACAAAGAGCCCTTGCATTAAGAAATAAATTACTTTTTATCGAATTATCGCTGGTTTCACTTGGTTTACAAAAAGATATTTTAGTTGCTGGTTCCCAATTATTTAATTCCTTATTTTTACAAATTTCAGATGCCAAAGGATTTTTCAAGACAGGTTTAGAGAGCTTTTTATCTTCCTATCATGAAGCTTCAATTATAGAGAAGAAGTATTTTTTTTCCTTCACCAGTTTTATTGCCAGAGAACATAAACTGGCAAAATCGGGCTCCTATAATCTTCAAAATGGTGCAAGTGGACAAGCTTCTTTATGGTTGGAGTCCATAACTGATAAAAAGGAAAATTTTGATATTCTAAATCATTTGGAATTAATAGAACTTAAGGAAAATAAAATCAGGTTTATTAAAACAGAAGTTTCAGCTCAAAGAGCAAATTTCAGGTTGGGTGATTCCTTGATTTTATACCCAAGTAATAATGAGGAGAAGTTTAATTCTAAATTTCAACTATTTAAAGTTTATTTAATTTCTATTGAATCAGATGAAATAACAGTGTCTCTTGCCTTTCCTCAACATGATGACTCGTTTTTCAAGCAATTTACCTTTTGGAATCTTGAACACGATTTTTATGATTCCTTTATTTCTTTTGATCAATCTTTATTTTCTTTCTTACAAGCGAAAATTGAAAAGAGAAATCTATATTTAGGCCTGCAGCCACCTTCGAAAAATGAATCAACTGACCTGGTTACTAATGCCTCTTATTTTTCAAAAATGACAGATGAGCAATCTGTTCTACTTAAATCAATCATTAACTCTAAAGATTATTTTTTATTGTGGGGTCCACCTGGTACGGGTAAAACCAGTGTAATGATTAGAAATTTAGTTGCACATTATTATTACACGACGGACGAAAATATTTTACTTATTGCTTTTACTAACCGTGCAGTTGATGAAATTTGTGAAGCCATAGAATCTATAGGTGGGGAATTGGAAAATAGTTATATCCGAATAGGTCAGGTTCAGGCAGCTCCTACTAAATATAGGAAAAATATATTGAAGGTAAAAAGTGCACACTTAAAAAATAGAAGAGAGTTATTAATTTTGTTGGAGAATACCAGGATTTTTGTAAGTACTTTATCATCCATTCAAAAGAATTTAGACATTCTTTCTATTAAAAAATTTAATAGAATTATCGTTGATGAAGCTTCTCAGTTATCGGATCCTTCCCTTGCAGGTGTATTAACGCAGGTTCCACATTTCTTATTGATTGGTGACCATAATCAGTTGCCTGGTGTGGTTTTACAGCCTTCAGAACAAAGTATTATCAGAGATGGGGATTTATTAGACATAGGATTTTATGATTTACGTGAATCAGTTTTTGAGAGAATGATCAGACGTGTCGAATCCTTGAACTGGACATGGGCTATTGGTCGATTGAGTTATCAAGGTAGGATGCATCAGGAAATTATGTTGTTTCCTAGTTTGCATTTTTATGAAAATCGACTTAATATTTTACCAGCTAACACGGATTACCATAAAAATCAAATTATTTCACTTCCTTTTATTGAGAAGGATGCTGAATCAGAAATTGAAAAAATAATCAATTCCCAAAGAGTATGTTTTTTTTCAACTGATATTGATTTATCAGATGGGAGTGGGAAAAGTAATCAATATGAAGCCAGAATGATTGTTCAAATTGTTCAATTTTTCCACCAATATTATAAGAAACAAAAATTATCTCTGGAAGATTCGGAAATTGGGATTATTACGCCATACAGAGCACAAATTGCTTGTATAAAAGAGCATCTTACAGAAAGTGGATTAGATTCGGGACATTATACGGTTGACACCGTTGAAAGGTATCAAGGAAGCGCGCGTTCAATTATTATTTATTCTCCATGTCTCAATTATTCAAGACAATTGAATACGTTGATTTCAAAAAACAGAGATGGGGTAGATAGAAAACTTAATGTTGCTATAACAAGAGCAAAATCTCATTTTATCATGGTAGGTAATCCAGATTTATTAAAAAAATCGACGCATTATTTTAGTTTGATGAAATATGCAGGTTATACCCTATAAAAAAAGGGTTAGGTAAATAAATACCTAACCCTCTTTACTGAGAATAAATTATTTATCCCACCATACTTTTCCATCATTTGTGTCACCACCTGATATCTTGCTAACTGCTGCACCATAATTAGCTCCATTTAGAGTTGCCTCAGTTGCAGGGTAAATATATCTTCTAATTATTTGTTTAGATGAATTGATTGCAAAGGGTGTCGGTTTTAAAGCAGGAACATTAGTGCGTCTCCATTCTGACCATCCCTGTAATCCATCAGGATAGAAAGTAAACCATCTTTGCATGCGTATTTTTTCAAGATTACCTGCGTTATCACCAGCTGCGAATGCAACTAAAGCACCAGAGGTATATGTGTCATAAGATGCCTGAGTAAATACTTTCCAGTATTCCATAGACAACTTAATTCCATCTTTGTAAAGTTGCTCTGAATTTTCAGTAGTCCAACCCATTGAGGCAGCTTCGGCACGAGCAAGCGTAACATCTGCAGCTGTTAATATAGCAAGTGGTGTTGCTGCCGCTCGAAATGTTGGAGCAAGAACAAATGACCACGTAGGATTGGCATTGGTAAACTGAATGGCTTGTTCTCTTGGAAGTCCATAAGGAATTCCTGTAATTTTACCAGTTTTGTCAGCTGTAGCGTAAGAATTAATTCTTGGATCACTTCTTTCGTTCAACATTTTTACCATAATTTCACTAATGGCTTGATCCTGACGAGTAAGATATGCAGCATACCATGGATTATTAAAGTTTCCACCTGGATAATTTAACATAGTATTATCAGCATTTGCAGTAATTATACCTCCATCAGCTGCTAATGCGGCTTTAGCCTGTGTAGCACCTGTTGCAGCATCCGCTTTTGATAAACGGATTGCAAGAATTAAACGAAGAGAATTAGCAAATTTTTTCCAACGAGTTATGTTACCGCTAAATAATATATCTCCTCTGGCAGCGACACCGCCATCAAATTGCTTTACAGCCTCGTCCAATTCCTTAAATATACCATTATAAATGGTTTGCTGACTGTCATAAACAGGCTTTACTTCTCCTGTTAATGCTTGAGAATAAGGAATATCACCAAAATAATCAGTTAATCTTGCAAAATAATAAGCTTTTAAAATACGGGAAACGGCAATTTGATTTGCATTAGATCCTTGAACAAGAGCTGCTGTCTTTAAATTAGCATCTGTGTTGTTTATGATCACATTTTGAAGGTCATAAAGTACCCCTGAGTAAGAACCAAAACCACCTTCAACTCTGGAATATAAAGATCCGTCTGTATATTGAGATTGTGCAAAATACTGACAATAAAGACCTTCTGTAATAAATGCAGCGCCCATTCCTGCAATGGCATTGGTTATTAAAGCTGCAGTTACCGGCTTGTTTGTCCTGTTTGGGTCAACATTAGTATTCCCAAAATCCGTAAAACTATCGCAAGCGGGAAAAAATCCAATGGATGCTAAAAGCATCAAAAGGAAAAATGTAGAATTATTATTTCGTTTCATATTTCTGTTTATTAGAATTGTAATTTAAGGTTAAATCCAATGCTTCTTGTACCAGGAAATTGTCCGTTTTCACCAAAAGTACCAGCAAGTTCGCTTGGATCAAAATCGCGATTTTGAGCATAAATTAACCAAGGATTTCTTGCTACTAAAGAAACGGTAGCTCCCTGGATAAATTTACCCAAAGAAGTGTTGGCAACCGGAATACTATAACCAAAACTTACTTCTCTTAATTTTACAAATGACAGGTCAAATAAATGATCTTCTGCAATACCTCTGTTCACAAACTGATGGAAATAATTGAATCCATCAGCATACATGGTAACAGGTTCACCAGCAGCATTCACACCTTCTACTTTAACTCCTCCACCTGCACTTACATCATCACGAACGTTATTTCCTTTGTCATTAAGAGCTCCAGTTGCAGCAAATAATCCAGAGAATTTACCCCATGCATCAGATAAAGAATAATATTTACCACCGAAAGAATAATCAATATTAAAACTGAAAGAAAAGTTTTTATAAGTCAATTGACTTACAAAGCCTCCGGTTACATCGGGTAAAACACTTCCTAAGTATTGGTTAGGAACAGCGGTATATAAACCATCTTTGTCTAAAATTGCTCTTCCTTGTGCATCACGCTTAATAGCGCCACCACGTAATTGACCCCATTTCTCACCCACAACATTTACCTGACGTACACCAAATCCAGTAAATGCACTGTTTACACCTACTAATTGTTCTGTAATTCCAGCAGTAAGCTCCTTTACTTCATTATCAATATTTGCAAAATTTAAAGTTACATCCCAATTTAAATCTCTTGTTTTGATAGGATTTAAATCTAAGGCAATTTCAACTCCCCAACGATCAATTCTACCTGCATTAATCAATTTACTTGAGAACCCGCTGGCTGCAGTAATGGGAATACTTAAAATTTCATTGATTTTCTTTTCTTTGAAGTAAGTTGCGCTTAATCCGACTCTGTTGTTAAAGAATTTTAAATCAGTACCAAATTCTAAAGCCGAAGATAAGGAAGGTTTAATACCTGCATCAATTAAGCCGTCAGGTGTAGCCATTAAGAAGTTTCCAGCTGTCCATTGATTTGCATTCAAGCCATAGAATAAATCTAACTGATAAGCACCTAAATCTGAACCTACTTGTGCTATAGACGCACGGACTTTACCAAAACTTAAGAAGGGTAGTGCATCAGAAGTTAATTCACTAAATACAAAACTGGTTCCTAAACTTGGATAAAAATAACTGTTTGCATCGGCAGGTAGTGCTGAACTCCAGTCGTTTCTTGCCGACCAGTCAATAAATAATAAACTCTTATAACCAAAAGAACCTCTGGCGTATACAGAATTTACCTGCTTTAATGATCTACTTTCTGAAGGTACTTGTGCCACTTTTGAATTACCTACTGTAAACAAATCAGGTACATTCAAACCTTGAGAAGTGGAACCAGCTATTGATTTAGATTTATCTGTTCTCATATTTACTCCACCATTTGCTTCTACACTGATATCTCCAAATTTATCAGCATAACTAGCAATGGCTTCGTAATTGTCTTCCCTGAAATAAGTTAACTGAGTAGCATAAGCATTAAAGTAACCTGTTTGTAAACCGGATAATTGTAATATGTTATTTAGTTTATCTTCAAAATCTGTCTGGTATTCATTTCTGCGGATAAATCCAGTTATTTTGAATTTATCACTCAATTTTGCGGTTAAGTTCACATCACCAAAAAATCTTCTGGTATTTGTTACGATATTTCTGTTATTGAAATAATCATAAGGATTGTACCAGTAATTTGCTGCGTAAAAACTCCTTGGACTCGTATTATATTTTGGGACGTTATAATGGTTCCAGCTAGCTAAATATCCTTCAGGTGAAGTCATACCCTGAAGTTCTTTCATAATTTTGAAATCTAAATCACGATGAAACCAAGCGTTGAAAGAACCTGTTGAATTATTTGCATATCCATCTGAAAATTCACCAGTTATCTTGTTTGTAACATAGTTAATATTTGCTCCAATGGTAATGTATTTTCCTAAATCGACATTTGTGTTAGTTGCAACAGTATATTTGTCCGATCCCGAATTTGGTAACATACCTTTTGCACCCTGATTTGATAAAGAAACACGAAGGTTGTAATTATCTCCTCCTGTTTTAAAATTTACATTATTTAAAGTAGTAATCCCTGTATTGTAAAAATCACGAATGTTATTTGGTTGACCTTCTAATTTCGCAGTTTGCATGTAATAAGGATTCTTATCACTTTTATACCATGAATACCAGGGAATATACTCTTGACCAGTCATTTTTGGACCCCAGCTCGCGTCATCCTCATAATCATGATAGAATTTTCCATCTAATACTTTCCAGTCAGCTGGCATACCTGAATTCCAGGTAAATTTGATCAATTCTGATTCACCACCACCCGCATGGGTATTCTGATATGCAGGCAGGATATATACTTTATCAAAGAAGGTACTTTGATTAACTTCAATACCTATACCTTTTCCTTTATTACCTTTTTTAGTTGTTACCACGATTACACCCGCGTCACCACGTTGTCCGTAAATAGCCGTTGCATTTGGTCCTTTTAAAACGGTCACACTTTCTACGTCGTCCATGTTAAAGTCAAAAGAATTCGTTACGGGTGTACCATCAATCACATATAATGGTCCTTTATCAGATAATGATCCAGCACCACGAATACGTATAGAGGCTCCTGAATTTAATTTCATGGAAGACTGACTACGTACTTGTACGCCCGCAATTTTACCTGCTAAGGCATTGTTGATATTGGTCTGGCGAATAATAGTTAATTGTTCACTGCCAACCTGTTGCGCCGCATAAGTCAAAGATTTTTCTGAACGTTTAATACCTAAAGCTGTAACCACAGCTTCTTCAAGTAAAATACCTTCCTCTAAAGTTACATCCACGGTGTTTGATGTTCCTAAGTTGACTTCAACGGTGTTGAAACCAGTATAGCTAAATACTAAAACGCTGGAGCCTGCAGGAACACTAATGGAGTATTTTCCATCAATATCTGATACAGTACCTCCTGTGGAACCTTTAACGAGAACACTCGCGCCAATAAGAGCCTCGCCCTTGGCGTCTGTTACTTTTCCGCTTATGGAACGCTGAGCCTGTGCCAGGCTAAACACTCCAAGAAAAAGCAATAATGTAAGTAAATGTTTTTTCATAAGAGAATAATGTGTTGATAAATAAAATATTTTAGATATGAAATGCAAAATACCTGATTAAATTTAATTATTATTGAATTAAGCATTATTTTTTGATAAAACACTTAAAATAATAGTAATGCTATTATTTAAAAATTAAGGTATGTTTAACCATTTATGTATCTGTAAACTCATTTTCCATTGTGGATTTTTTAAACAATAAGCTAATGTTTCGAACTGATTTTTCTCTATCATTTCTCCATCCATCGGTTGTAAATAGAAATTTTCAAAGGCAAGATGTTCAAATTTTTCTGGTAATGCATCCATTTGAGGATAAACAAGTTTGAGTTCATTTCCATAGTCAAGTAATAATTTAGAGGAGGACTTTGGACTTACACATATCCAATCGATCCCAGAAATTAAGGGCATTGTTCCATTTGTTTCAATGGCAATTTCAAAACCATACCTCTTTAAAGCATGCGTAAATGCTTCATCCATCTGTAAAAGGGGTTCTCCACCAGTACAAACTACATAAGGTTTTCCTTTTGATAGATCAGGCCAACAGGAAGCAATTTTCATCGCTACATGCTCCGCATCTGGATAGTTTCCCCCATTTATTCCGTCTGTACCTCTGAAATCTGTGTCACAAAATTTACATACTGCTTCTGATCTGTCTTCTTCGCGTCCACTCCATAGATTACAGCCTGAAAATCGACAAAATACTGCAGGACGGCCTGTCATAGCTCCTTCCCCCTGAAGTGTGTAAAATATTTCTTTAATATGGTATCCCACTTTGATTTATTTTTTCACAATAAAAGAATAATTTTTAATTCTTTAGATATAACTTTAATATTGTGCTAATTTTATAATCTAGAGCATGCAATTTGTATTTCCTTTTTTCTTGTGGGGATTATTAGGTTTGTCTATACCTATCCTAATTCACCTTTTTCATTTTAGGCGATTTAAAAAAGTCTATTTTAGTAATGTTCGTTTATTGCAATCGATAAAGGAAGAAAAGCAAAATAGGTCTAAAGTAAAGAAAAGAATTATTTTAATATTAAGAATGCTTGCATTTGCAGCACTTATATTTGCTTTTGCCCAACCTTTTATTCCATCTGGTAAAATAGCAATTAAAGGAATAAAATATATTTCAATATATATAGATAATAGTTTTAGTATGCAGGGAGTTGCTCAAGATGCGCCCTTATTTGAAATCGCTAAATCAAGAGCCAGAGATATTGTGCTTGGATTTGGCAGGGAAGATAAATTTTATGTTATTTCTAATGCTTCAAATTCCTGGAATGGAAAATTCATTTCCAGGGAAGATGCCCTTGAAGTAATTGATGAAATCCAGATTTCTCCTGCTGTTTATTCTTTGCAAACTTTGTTGGAAAAACAAAAACTGGCGCTAAAAAATGTTAAAGCACAAAATGGATTTATATACCATTGCTCAGATTTTCAACGTGGTATCTCAAATTACTCGCTTCTTCAAGACAGCCTTACAGAATTAGCTCTCGTTCCATTAGAGGCAGTCGAACAAAATAATATTTCCATAGATTCTGTCTGGTTTGATTCTCCTGTAAGGTTATGGAAAGAGAAAATTCCCCTTATTATTCAAACAAGAAACAGGGGAAATGTTAATGCAGAAAATATCAGACTTTCCCTTCAATTTGATGGTCAAAACAGGCCTTTAGGTTCCCTAAATATAGATGCTGGTCAATCCAGATTAGATACCGTTTTTCTTAACATGGATAAAACGGGCTGGCAACAAGCTACCCTTAGTATTACTGATTATCCTATTCAGTTCGATGATAAATATTTTATTTCTTTTCAGGTTATACCTACCATAGAGGTGTTAGTTATTTCTCAGGAAAAACCTAATGACGCCTTATTTGCAGCTTTTTCTGGTATGTCAGCCTTCAAAATATCATACCAGCCATCTGATAAAATATCCTACGAAAACTGGAAAAAATATAACCTGATTATTTTGGATGAATTACCTGAATTAAGTTCAGGATTAGCATCTGCTTTGCAAGAATATTTAGAGGCTGGGAATAACGTGTTGTTTTTTCCCAATGCAAGTCTTAATAAGTCTGAACATAATTTATTTTTTCAAAAATTACAGATTTCAGAAGTCATAAATTTTAACCTGTCAGAAAAACAAGTAGGTGAGATTGATCTGTCGTCCTTTCCTTTCAGAGAAGTATATGAGGTTTCAAAATCAACTATGAAATTACCTCAGACAAAAGGAAATTTTGTTTATGGGAAAAATTCAGCTCCAGGTGAACAGCGGCTGTTAACTTATCGCGATGGTTCATCTTATCTAAGCGAATTTAATATAAAAGGAGGTTCTTTTTATAGGTCTTCAGCTCCGCTAAATACAGAGTTTAACTCCTTGGTTAATCAGAGTGACATCTTTATTCCTTTGTTATATAGATTAGGTATTGCAGGTGGGGGGAATCAGCCAATTTCCTACATTGCTGGAAAAGAAGAGCAAATTAGTGTTCCAATTGATGCTTTTTCTACAGATAAGGTATTTAAAATCAAAGGTTTAGAAGGTGAATTTATACCCGCTCAACGTTTTGGGGGACAAAGTTTAAATATTTCATTGAATAGTCAACTAAAAGAAGCGGGACATTTTCAGGTTTTGGATGACCAAAATAAAGTAGTTCATGAGTTTGCTTTTAATTTTAATAGACTTGAATCTGATTTATCTTACTATACTTTCAAAGAGTTAATGGATAAATTAGGAAACTATTTTAAGATTTACTCCCCTGGAGAAGCATCCATCCTCTCTTCCAACGTTTCAGAACAAAATCAAGGATTAACATTGTGGCGTTATTTTTTAATAGGCGCTTTAATATTTTTACTATTAGAAACATTTATCTTGAGATGGTGGAAATAATGCCTTACGTAAATGCTGCATAATCTAAAAAAATCAGGTTGGTTAATTTTCTTTTGCTTGGTTGCTGTTTCCTTAACGGCATACAGGTGGCGTGAATGGATTTATCTGCCATCTCATTATGTGGTTGAACCCTATGGCGATGGCATAAAAAGTTATCTTGTTCCCTTATATCACATCAGGTTTGATTCATTATACAATCATTTCGAAGGAATGAATTTTCCTTTTGGAGAAAATGTTGTGGCCTCTGATGGTCTGGCTACTTTGTCGTTTCCCGTAAAATGGCTTTATAAAAATGGAGTGGATGTGACTATATATTGGCCTAAAATTCTTCATTTTGCTTTACTGATTAGTTTTTTAATGGGAATATTTTTTCTCTGTAAATCAGGAGTTTTGCTTGGTTTACCCATTCTTTTATCAGGATTCATAGCTTTAACAGTTGCCTTTTTGTCGCCACAATTGTTGAGAATGGAGGCACACCTTGGATTGGCCCATCTTGCCTTTATTCCCGGACTTATTTTTTATTGGTTATCTTACAGCAAAAAGCCATTTTTCAAAACCCTTTTTCCAATCCTGTTTTTAACCTTCATTGCAGCTGGGATTCACTTTTATTATGTGGCCTTCATACTTTCTTTTTCATTGATTTTTGCTGGAACCTGGTATCTATTTCCAGGTAAAAAACCACCGATTCCTGTTTTTTTTATGCACTTATCAGGTGCTGTCCTTATACCTTTTATTCTTTTATACTTCTGGGTAAATGGGGGGGAGCAACCACTCGATCGATGTCCACAGCCTTGGGGCTTTTTTCAATTTAATGCCGTCCCAGGAGGCTTACTTTTTTCCCCTGACGTTCCATTTTGGAGATGGTTTGATTTAAATGTATTTTCATTACACTGGGAAAATTTTGCTGATATCGAAAGGTATAATTACCTGGGTCTTTCCTTCTTGTTTTTTTCTGGAATTCTTCTTTTCATTTTACTTATTCCAAGTCAGCGAACTCTTTTTTTTCAATCCTTCACAAAAAATGATTTTGGCGTTGTTGCCTTGTTTCTTTCGGCATTGATATTGTTGCTGATTTCTTTCGGTTTACCCTTTAGTATAAATGGTATGGAGGAATTCCTTTCATGGACAGGTCCATTCAGGCAATTTAGATCCGTGGGTAGATTTTCATGGGTTTTTTATTATGCGATTCACCTGATTCTGGCTATTTCTATTTATCGGTTTTTTAAAGGCAAAAGGATTTCATTTCTAATATGGGGTAGTTATTTTTCTTTAATGACTATCGATTTAATCCATTATCACAGAAGGCTAAATTTTGGTCTTGATCTAATTCCTGAGCTGGAGGCTGAAAGAAAGCAAAGTTTTTTAACAGGTATACATGCTGATAAATTTCAATCGATCCTCACAATTCCATATTATAATCTGGGGTCCGATCAATTTTGGATAGAACCTGAAGGGTTTATGTTACAAAAATCACTCTTACTTTCTTCTAAAACTGGCCTTCCCACCAATAGCGCTATGCTTACCCGGACTTCCAGGTCCCAAACTTTTCAACAATTGCAATGGGTTACTGAAACTTACAGGTATCCAGTGATACTAGAAACTTTACCAGGCAGAAAACCTTTTTTATTAATGGTAGATAAATATTTACTTGAAAAAGAATCAGGTAATCAATACGAACATCTGCTAAAATATGCTGCATTACTTCATGAGGAAGAGAGATTAGCTTTGTATTCTTTACCTTTCAATGCATTTAGCAAATTAATTAAATCAAAAAATAAGGAGGTTAATAATCTGGCTTCAACCATAGAAATTAAACAACTAAATACCTACTATTCAAAAGAAAAGATACCTTTTGTGTTCCAAAATTGGAATATTGAAAAGAAAAGTTTAAGTATATATGATGGGACGGGTTCAAAAAAAGTATCCTTGAATAAAAATGAAATTATTTTTAATGGAATAATGCCAAATAATGGTTTACCAGGTAAATGGATGCTTTCTTTATGGATAAATATAAAGGAAAATAAACGAAGTACAACCCAGTTTACGATTACAGAGAAATCTACTTCAGGACAAAATTATAAAGAAATTTATCCTGCACAGAATTTTATCAAGGTCTTTGATAGTAATGGATGGGCTTTGGCAGAAATACCATGGACATTGCATGAAGTTGCAAGCCGTTTGATAGTAAAAGTAAATAATCCGGATATTCCAAATGAGTATTTGTTCATAGATGAATTGTTAATAAAACCAGAATCTGGAATTCTGATTAAAAAGGATAGACATTTTGTTTGGATCAATAACAGACGATATCCTATATTAAAAGAATAATTTTTTAAATATGACATTGTTATTTAAAAAGGTTACCATCGTTGAACCCGTTTCAACTACGCTACCGCCTCCTGTCGATTTATTGATACAAGAGGGAAGAATTACCAAAATTGGAAATGAAATAATTTTTCCCGAAGCAGAAATAATTGAATATGATGACTTGCACGTCTCTATTGGCTGGATGGATATTGGTGCGTCTCATGGTGATCCTGGCTCAGAGCAAAGGGAGGACTTAAATTCTTTAAGGGCTGTGGCTGCTTCAGGTGGATTTACAGCTCTTGCCCCATGGCCAGATACAAATCCCTGTGCAGACAATAAGGCAGCTATTCACTATTTGCTTCAAGGGAATAGTAATCATGCTGTGGATATTTTCCCCGTTGCTTCTTTGAGTGAAAAAGGAGAGGGGAAAGAAATGTCAGAATTGATGGATCTTTATAAGGCGGGTGCTATTGCTTTTTCAGATGGTATAAAACCAATTAAAAACGCCGGATTGTTTTACCGTTCATTAAAATATTTGAATGCTTTTTCTGGTACTTGTATTCATTTTCCTATGGATTTTAGTATGTCTTCAGATGGACAAATCCATGAGGGGAAATGGAGTACCTTGTTAGGTCTTCCAGGTATACCAGAGGTTGCAGAAGATTTGATGGTGCAAAGAGATCTTTCAATTTTGAATTATACAGATAGTAAGTTAATTCTTTGGGGTATAAGTTCAAAATTAGCGCTAGACACCTTGTGCAAAGATGAAAAATTGAATCATTCTGTTTTTGCTGCCGTTCCAGTGTTTAATCTAGTGTTTTCTGATGAAAAGATGGCATCATTCGATTCAAATTTTAAAATGATGCCTCCTCTTAGAGCAGAAGTAGATAAACAAGCTCTGAGGAGGGCCGTTTTAAATGGTGATATCCAAATCATTAGCTCAAATCATTCTCCTTGGGAATTAGATCATAAAAATTTGGAATTCCCTTACGCTGCATTTGGTTCAATTACATTGCAACAGGTTTTTTCATTACTTCGTACTTATTTTCAAGAGCTTTCCTTACCTAAGTTAATTGAAATATTAGCTTATCATCCAAGAAGAATTCTTAAAATTGAGACACCAATAATTAAAGAAGGCGCGCTGGCAAATCTCACTTTTTTTTCACCCAATAATCAAGTGACGATATCTAAAAAGGATAATAAGTCGCTGAGTGAAAATTCACCTTTGTGGAATGAAATGTTGAATGGGAAGGTTTTCGGTGTCTATAACAAGGGTAAACTTACGCTAAACAATGATAATCTTTCAGTCTAATTTTAATATCTTTGAAAAAAATTTTAAACATGGAGAATTATAATATAAATCCGCTCTCACTATCAATTAAATGGCCTTATGCTTTAAGATTTGGAATTTTGGCCGGTCTGTTGACCATTGGAGTTACCCTTATGGGATATTTATTTGCGGGTGATTCTGTTTCTTTTCAACAGCAAGGTTTGTTTTCTTTTGGTTCTTTCATACTGGTTTTTTTATTAACCTATCAGGCAATAAAGTCCTATAGAAATGAGCAGCTGGGTGGATTTATACATTTTAAGGATTCTTTTCAGGTAGCCGTAATGATTGGTGCAATCTGTGGTTTCTTAGGTTCTCTTTTCAATCTTATTTACCTGACCTATGTTGATACTGGTTTTATTGATGTTTTAGTGAGGCAAATGGAGGAAATGTATCTTAAAATGGGTATGAATGAAGGACAGGTGGAACAAGCAGTGGAAAAATTAAAGGAAGGTTTCACAACCGTAAATCTGGCTAAAGGTTTAATCACTGGACCAATTATTTACGGATTAATTATTGGTTTGGTTGGTGGAATTATTGGAAGAAAGAAAAACCATAATCCAGATAGTGGATATTAATGAGATGACAAAAATAAAATTTATCAAACCAGCCTATCTCGGTTTGGCCTCTGGCTCAATAACTTGTGCTTATTTTTTCATTTTCTATGCTGTAGAAAAACAATTCTTTTTTAATCCATTGGTATTTTGGGGAAGCTTTCTCATTTTATTATCAGCCTTTGGTGCAGTCGTATTTCAATATCAAAATCAATCATTTCCATTTATAATTGCCTTAAGAAGTTTCTTTTTGATATTTTTTCTGAATTCAGCTTTTTATAATTTTTTTTATTTTTTAATGACAAATTATATTGATGTTCAATTAATTGATATTCAATATAGTGTAATTAAAAAGGGCTTAGAATCAAATGCTATTCTTTCAGGATCAGAGCAACAAACTGCATGGAAAATTTCAAAGAAAGAATTGGCTGATAATTTAAAGGCAGGTACCATTTTCTTTAGTTTTATGCAAGGTTTACCAGCTGGATTTATGCTATCTTTACTTGCTTCTTATATATTTAAAAAAGATTAATATGAGTTACTTGGTTGATATATCCGTTGTAGTTCCCTTGTATAATGAGGATGAATCGCTCGTTGAGTTGGTTCAATGGATAAATAAGGTCATGGAAGAAAATGGATTCTCCTATGAGGTTATTTTGGTTGATGATGGAAGTACAGATGCTTCCTGGGCAGTAATAGAATCTTTACATCAACAATTTACGGCTGTTAAGGGAATACGATTTAGGAGAAATTATGGTAAATCAGCTGCTTTGCATTCCGCTTTTCAGAAAGTAGAAGGTAGGGTAGTCATCACAATGGATGCTGATTTACAAGATAGCCCAGACGAAATTCCTGGTTTGTATAAAATGATTACCGAGGAAAAATTTGATTTAGTTTCAGGTTGGAAAAAGAAAAGACATGATCCATTGGGTAAAACAATTCCCTCTAAGTTTTTCAATTGGGTAACAAGACGGATATCAAAGATTGAACTAAATGATTTTAACTGCGGGTTAAAAGCATACCGTCTTGAGGTTGTTAAGGCTATTGAAGTTTATGGTGAGATGCATAGATATATTCCTCTTCTGGCTAAATGGGCTGGTTTTTATCAAATTGGAGAAAAAATTGTAGAGCATAGAGCAAGAAAATTTGGCGTTTCTAAATTTGGGTTTGAAAGATTTCTCAATGGATTCCTAGATTTAATGTCCATTACTTTTATGGGAAAATTTTCAAAAAGTCCCATGCACTTTTTTGGTTCGTTGGGAACCTTACTTTTCGGCATTGGATTTGTTTCAGCTGGTTATCTGGGTATACGAAAATTAATATTTATGTACCAAGGGTATCTACTCATGAAATTAACAGACAATCCCTACTTTTATTTAAGCCTGACCTGTATGATATTGGGAACCCAACTATTTTTAGCAGGCTTTATTTCAGAGCTCATTTCCAGAAACTCTGGAAGATCTAACGACTATGGAGTCTTGAAAATGATTGGAATTGTTGATAATGAATCAGAACTTAAATAAAAATCACCTCTGTTGCACCGTGACCATATCTTGGGTGAAATTCATTTTTGAAAGTTAAAACACTGGTATTTCTTATCAGACTTGCCGTGATTAAATTTCTTAGGTGACCTTTTCCGATACCGTGGATTATAAAAACTCTGTCTACACCTTGACGTACTGCCTCTTCTATATAAGCCTCGAACTTCTTCATTTGCAATTGTAAAATTTGCGAATTGGATATCTTGTTATCGTTACTTATCATACTTTCAATATGTAAATCGAGCTCAATGCTAAATTCAGATTTAGTTTTTACAGCATGGGTGAAGTTTTGATAGTGTTCCTTTTTTATGGATAAAGGTTTCGCATTTTCTAAAGTATATTCTTTCAAAGAGGCATTATCTGGTTTTTGGTTATTTTCAAATCCTGTCGATTTTTCCAATAAAACAAATAAATGAGCTGGCTGATTTATGATAGGTGCTGTTTGCTTATGGTTAAAGAATGTTTTTGCCTTTAACTTCATTTTTTTTTCAATCTCCGGCCCAGGGCCTTCCGTAGAAATTCGATTAAATATAGAAGTTAGTTCTGGAGATTCATTTAAATAGTCTATTTCAAAAATGGGTAGTTTGAAGAAAGACATGCTGTCTAATTTTCCATCATATTGCCATGCCTTATATAATTTTAAATGTAATCGAATTTCAAAACTGTAATCATAAGGCGTATCATTGATTAGATAAGCCTGTAATTTATTGGTTGTTTCATTTTTTTTATCTAAAATGGGAACAAATGCTACTTGGATACCATGACTATGTAAAATAGTATAAGATAATTTTTGAGGTTCAAATTGTTTTACATCTTCCTTTATGAATGTTTGTTTTCTGGGTACTACAATTTTTGAGGAGCTTGAATTAAAAGGTTCTATATCTTCTACAAAAACAGGAATTTCCAACTGATCGGAATCTAATTTTACTAAAACTAAATCTGTATCAAGAATATTGAGAATGACACCTGTATCTTCGGAATGTATAAATGATACTTTTACTCCTTTTTTGCACCAATCCATAAATTTTTTATCAAAAGTAACCTAAAAAACGGGTAAACAAAAATGGATTTGTAGTAATTCTTACTGTAGCATTTCACAATTGTATTTAGCAGCACGAAGTTCTTTTTCTGCATGGGTATCTTTTAGTTTTAAAGAAATGTCAATACCTAAAGTATATACTTCAAGTGCTTTTGATATTTGGTCCAAATCCTCTAAAATTTTTCCCCAGTGATAATACAATCCAACATAAGTTGAATTTAATGCATATAATTTTTCATAATACCTCAAAGCCACATCCTGCTGGTTTAAATTTTCAAATTCTTTTGCTACTGCAAATAAGATAAAAGAATCTGTTGGTGATTCTTGGAGTAAATCAAGTAATTTATTTAATCTATCTGACATTTGTTTGGAATTAAAATATTGTTTTAGCGAAAATTCGCTAAAGATTTGAGTTTGTGAATTACAATTTAGCTATATTTGTAAAGCTATTATAAAAAGTTAAAGTAGAAAATTTCCTTATGAAATTATTAGTTTGCATCAGTAAAACGCCAGATACAACAGCAAAGATTGCTTTTAATGGTGATAATACAAAATTAGAAACAGCAGGAATAACTTTCATTATGAATCCTTATGATGAATGGTATGCTTTAGTAAAAGCGATAGAGATTCAAGAAAAATGGGGTGGCACCGTTTCCGTATTGCATGTTGGTCCTGCTGAGAACGATTCCATCATTAGAAAGGCCTTAGCTATTGGTGCATCTGATGCTTATAGAATTGATACAGAAGCAATGTCGGCAGATCAGGTTGCATTTCAGGTAGCATCTTTTATCCAACAAAACCCATTTGATATAATCTTTACAGGCAAAGAAACTATAGATTATAATGGGGCAGAAGTAGGTGGCAGAATAGCTGCACAAATTGATTTTCCCTTCATTTCATTTGCTTCCCACATGGATATGGTGTCAGAAAATACAGCTATTGTTAAAAGGGAAATAGAAGGGGGTACGGAAACGATAAAGGTTCAAACTCCTTTTGTTATTAGTGCTGCCAAGGGTATGGCTGAACAAAGAATTCCAAATATGAAAGGCATAATGACAGCAAAGAGCAAATCATTACAAGTGATTCCAGCCACTTCCTATAATGAAAAAGTTAAAGTAGTTGAACATGAACTACCACCGGCAAAAAAGGCAGTGCAGTATATTGACCCAGATAACATGGCTGAATTAGCCAGATTATTAAGAGAAGAAGCTAAAGTTATTTAATTTTATACTATTAAAAAATCAACCAATATGGTTTTAGTTTTTGTTGAAACAGAAAGCGGTAGAGTGCGCAAAGCTGGTTTTGAGGCAGTTCATTTTGGATATTTGACGGCACAAAAGATGGGTTTATCTTGTCAAGCACTTGTTTTAGGAGAAGTCAGTGATGCTCCATTGCTTGGATTATATGGTGCGAGTTCGGTCCACCAAATAGTGTCTTCAGGTTTTAATCATTTTGATAACCAGGTTTATGGCGATGCTATCTCCAAAGCAGCCTTGAAATTAGCTGCTTCTGTTGTTGTTTTAAGTCATTCATCAAATGGAAAATCACTTATTGGGAATATTGCTTATCATTTGGCCGCGGGTTCTGTAAGTGCTGTTACAGATATACCGGAAACAGAAAATAGATTTATAGTTAAAAAAGGAGTGTATTCAAGTAAAGCTTTAGTTAAAATGGAAATTAATACCCCTGTTAAGGTTATATCAGTTCAGGGAAATTCCATTCAAACAAGTGTTGTTGGAACCGAAGCATCTCTTCAATCTCTTGACATAGATGTTTTACAACCCAAAACAGAGCTTATTTCAGTTGATAAACTGAAAAGTAACGTAGCTCCTTTACCGGAGGCCGAAAGAGTAGTTTCAGGAGGCAGAGGTCTTAAGGGGCCAGAAAACTGGGCAATTGTGGAAGATCTGGCGAATGTTTTACATGCAACTACTGCCTGTTCGAGACCTGTGGCAGATTCAGATTGGAGACCTCATCATGAACATGTTGGTCAAACAGGTATTGCCATCAGACCAAATCTATATATTGCGATAGGAATTTCTGGTGCAATTCAGCATTTAGCTGGAGTGAATAATTCTAAAACGATTGTTGTTATAAATAAAGATCCAGAGGCACCCTTTTTTAAAGCAGCAAATTATGGAGTTGTCGGGGATCTTTTTGAAGTAGTACCTCGTCTGACTGCAGCAATTAAAAGTTTGAGTCAATAAATAGTTTGTAAATTAATTATTTATTATTATTTTTGCCGCGCTGTAAATGATTTATACAATCACTAACGGTTAAAAAATTAATATGGGAATTTATTTAACAAAAGAAAAAAAAGCTGATATCTTCCAAACTTATGGTGGATCAAGCAACAACAGTGGTTCCATAGAGGGACAGGCAGCATTGTTCACTTTTAGAGTGCAGGAATTATCTAAACACCTGCAAAAAAATCCTAAAGATCATTCATGTAGAAGAACTTTATTGGCTTTAGTAGGAAAAAGAAAACAATTGTTGCATTATTTAGCACAAAAAGATATTGTTAAATATCGGGAGCTCATTGAGAAACTCGGTATCCGTAAGTAATTTATTTCCATCAGTGTTGAAAATAACACAGATTGTGAGAAACCTAAAATTGGCTCGAGTATGTTTCATGCTCAGCCTATTTTAGTTTTAGGTCGGACATAGTGACTATAATTTTATAAAGCGTTTTAAACTAGTGAACAAATGGGACAAATGATTCCTATCTCATCGTCCTTTAATTTGCCGGATGGTCGTAAAGTAACTCTTGAAACAGGAAAGCTGGCTTCTCTTGCCGACGGTTCTGTTGTGGTTCGTATCGATGATACAATGTTATTTGCTACGGTTGTTTCTTCTAAAGAAGCAAAGGCTGGACAAGATTTCTTTCCGCTTTCGGTTGATTATCAGGAAAAATTTGCTGCTTCTGGTAGAATTCCAGGAAATTTCTTTCGCAGAGAAACTAAAATATCAGATTATGAAGTGCTCATTTCTCGCTTAGTAGATAGAGCCATTCGTCCTCTTTTCCCCGATGGTTATATGAATGATACCCAGGTTATCATCAATCAAATATCTGGAGATAAGGATAATTTGCCCGATGCCTATGCTGCCTTAGCAGCTTCTGCTGCCCTTGCGGTTTCTGATATCAATTTCCCAGATTTGATTTCTGAGGTTCGTGTAGCCAGAATAAAAGGTACTTTTCATATCAACCCTAAACGTGATGCTTTAGCAGAAGCGGATATGGATTTTATCGTTGCTGCTACACTTGAAAATGTGATGATGGTGGAAGGGGAAGCTAAAGAATGTAATGAAAAAGACTTGATTGATGCTATCAAAGTAGCACATGAAGCCATTAAAGTTCAGATTCATGCCCAACATGAATTAGCAGCTAAAGTTGGCGAAAAGGCCTTGGTCAAAAGAGCATTAGCGGAAATTCCTGAGAATTTGGAGGTAAAAGAATTAGTTTCTCAAAGCTGCAAAGAAAAAATTGCTACTATCGCCAGAGCTGCTTCAGATAAAGTTTCCAGGAAAATAGCTTTCGATACTATTAAAAAAGATTTAAAAGCATCGCTTCTTGATGAAAAAGGGGAGGAATGGTTTACTGAAAATCAGTCTTTTATATCTACCTATTACGATAAACTTAAAAAGGAAACCATAAGAGGTATTGTTTTAAATGAAAAGGTAAGACTTGATGGAAGAGGTTTAGCAGATATTCGCCCAATCTGGTGCGAAATAGATTATTTGCCATCAACCCATGGTTCTGCCATTTTTACCAGAGGTGAAACTCAATCTCTTACATCTCTAACCCTGGGAACAAAGTCCGACGAGATGATGGTAGACATTGCTTATGCTTTAGGTTATGAGAAATTTATCTTGCATTATAATTTTCCTGGCTATTCTGTTGGTGAAGTAAAACCAAATCGAGGTCCAGGCAGAAGAGAAGTCGGTCATGCAAATTTAGCTCAGCGATCACTCAGACAAGTAATGCCTGATGTTTTTCCCTATACCCTTCGTATAGTATCAGATATTTTAGAATCAAATGGTTCTTCTTCTATGGCTACCGTTTGTGCAGGTACTCTGGCGCTTATGGATGCAGGTGTACAAATTAAAGCACCTGTTTCTGGTATTGCTATGGGTTTAATTACCGATGGTTCAAACTATGCTATTTTATCTGATATTCTTGGCGATGAAGATGCGTTAGGAGATATGGATTTTAAAGTAACGGGTACCAAAAATGGTATTACTGCTTGTCAAATGGATATTAAAGTGGATGGTCTTCCTTATGAGGTGATGGAAAATGCACTTGTTCAAGCAAAAGAGGGTCGTATTCATATCCTTGGGGAGATGCTGAAAACAATTGCTGCTCCAAGAGAGGATTACAAACCTCATGCTCCAAGGATTGTAGAATTAATTATAGAAAAAGGTTTTATTGGTGCGGTTATCGGACCCGGCGGTAAGATTATTCAAGAAATTCAGGAACAAACTGGAACTCAAATCTCAATCACCGAAGTGGGTGATAAAGGGATTGTGGCCGTATCAAGTTCTGACAAAGCCGGTATCGAATTAGCTTTAGATCGTATTCGTCGGATTACTTTTATGCCAGCTGCAGGTGATATTTTTGTTGGTGTTGTGAAAACGGTTATGCCTTATGGTGCTTTTGTAGATTTCCATGGGAAAAGTGGCCTTCTTCACGTTTCTGAAATATCTCACAGTCGGATTGAAAATGTTGAAGATGTGCTTAAAGAGGGCGATGAAATTAAAGTTCAGATTGTTGAAATAGATAAAAAGACAGGCAAAATCAGGTTATCAAGAAAATCTATTATGCCCCGTCCAAATAAAAATCAAGAGGGAGATGCCAACTAATAAAAATCCTCACTTTTAAAAGTTATAAAAGGAGTTTCCATTCGGCAGCTCCTTTTTTTTTTTACCAATCACCAAAAAAAGATCTGAGAAACGGGTAACCGCCAGAGAACCACCGCCCACTAATCACCAAGTACCAAGTACCAAGTACCAAGTACCAAGTACCAAAAA